>NZ_CP171358.1:2754454-3060504 GCF_043518605.1 Agromyces sp. MMS24-JH15 | reverse complement strand
GGTTCGAGGGGACGGAGACCCGCTTCTCGTTCTACTTCCCGCCCGCTGCGCGGTACGAGGGACGCTTCTTCCAGCACGTCACCCCGGTGCCCGACAGCGAGCACCTTGCCCAGACCCTGACCGGTCGGCAGGGGAAGATCGACTTCGCGGCGTCCAGCGGCGCCTACTTCGTGGAGACGAACGGAGGAGGTCCGGACTTCGCGATGCCCGGCGGCGCCGGCGACCCGACCATCGCCGCCTACCGGGCGAACGCCGCGTCGGCCGCGTACTCGAGGATCGTCGCTGCGGAGATGTACGGCGACCACCGGCCGTACGGCTACCTCTACGGCGGGAGTGGCGGCGGATTCCGCACGCTGGGCGCGGCCGAGAACACCGTCGGCGTCTGGGACGGCTTCGTCCCGTACGTGATCGGCAGCCCGCTCGCCATTCCCAACGTGTTCACCGTTCGCATGCATGCGATGCGTCTGCTGCGCGACATGTTCGACCTGATCGATGACGCCTACGACGTCGGCGGCACGGGCGACCCGTCGCCGCACCTCGGCATCGAGGAGCGCGAGGCGCTCGCCGAGGTCACGAGGATGGGCTTCCCGCCGAGGTCGTGGTTCGGCCACCGCACCATGGGCGCGCACGCGTTCAGCGCCTTGTACGGCGGGGTCGCCGCCATCGACCCCGGCTACTTCGAGGACTTCTGGACGACCGAGGGCTACCTCGGCGCCGAGGACGACTCGTCCGTGCATCGCGACCGGCTCCGCTGGGAGACCGAGGTCGCCGAGGTGCTCCGCGGCGCGGTCGATGGGATCTCCCACGGACCGCGCGGCGGGGTCGACCAGGCCTTCCGTGGCTCCGAGGACCGGGACGGCGCCATCCTGGGCATCCGGCTCACGGCATCGGCGCCGATCGACGCGCAACTCGCCGACCTCGTCGTCACCTCGGGAGCAGCTGTCGGCGCTCGGCTCACCCTCGGCTCGGTGATCGGCGACGTCGCCACGATCGATATCCCCGGCGCCGGTGCAGCGCTCGAAGGGATGCGGCCGGGCGATACGGTCGCGATCGACAACAGCAACGTGCTCGCCGCGCAGACCTACCACCGCCACCAGGTCCCAGGGTCCGACTTCACCGTCTGGGACCAGTTCCGGAACGTCGACGGGATCCCCGTCCACCCCCAGCGTCCGTTCCTCGTGGGGCCGATCTTCGCCCAGGCGACCGCCGGCACGATCCAGTCGGGGCGGTTCACGGGCAAGATGATCGTCGTCGCCTCCCTCCTCGACCGCGAGGCGTTCCCGTGGCAGGCCGACTGGTACGCCGCCAAGGCGCGCGAGCATGCGGGAGCCGAAGCAGATGATCGCTTCCGGCTGTGGTTCGTCGACCATGCCCTCCACGGCGACGACGAGGTGCAGGAGCACCCCACCCGGTCGGTGTCCTATCTGGGTGCGCTCAACGAGGCCCTCCGACAATTGGCCGCGTGGGTCGAGCGCGGCGAGGAGCCGGCTGCGGGCACCGCGTACGACGTCATCGACGGCCAGGTCGTCGTGCCGGAGACCGCAGGGGAGCGGCGAGGCATCCAGCCCGTCGCAACGCTCGAAGCGGAGGGACGCGAGCGGGTCGAGACGGCCGTCGGTACGGAGGTGACCCTTCGGCTTCGAGCGGAGATGCCTCCGCGGGCCGGCCGCCTCATCGCGATCGACTGGGACCTCGACGGCGACGGTGCGTTCGACACGTCGGAGGAGGTCGTGCCCACGGAGGCGGTGGAGCTCGTCCGCGGCATTCGTTTCGACCGGCCGGGCACCCGCTTCGTCACGGCACGAGTCGTCGCCCAGGGCACGGGCGACCCGGAGTCGCCCTGGGCTCGGGTCGAGACCCTCGCGCGCGTCCGCATCGTCGTCGACGGAGCGTGTCGATGACCGATCCAATCCTCCCCGGGTTCTACCCCGACCCGTCGATCTGCCGCGTCGGCGACGACTACTACCTGGCGACCTCGAGCTTCGAGTATTTCCCGGGTGCTCCCGTGTTCCACAGCACGGACCTGCTCACGTGGACCCAGCTCGGGCACGCGTTCGATCGCGAGAGCCAACTCCGACTCGAGCCGGGCGGCGCCAGCGGCGGCATCTTCGCGCCGACCCTCCGCCACCACGACGACCGGTTCTGGCTCATCACGACGAACGCGTCGCAGGCGCGCGCAGGTCACATGATCCTGACCGCGGAGGACCCGGCGGGGCCATGGTCGGACCCCGTCTTCACCGACGAGCTCGACGGCATCGACCCGGATCTGACCTGGGACGAGGACGGCGCCTGCCACCTGACCTGGTCGTGCTACCAGCCCGGGCTGAACGGCATCGCCCAGGTTCCGATCGACCCCGTCACCGGCCGGTCGCTCGGAGCGCCCCGACTGATCTGGGGCGGCACCGGCCTCGCCTGGCCCGAGAGCCCGCATCTTTACCACGTCGAGGACTGGTGGTACCTCCTCATCGCCGAGGGCGGCACCGAACGCGGGCACTGCATCTCGGTCGCCCGCGCCCGAACGATCGACGGGCCGTTCGAAGGCGCCCCGCACAACCCGATCTTCAGCCACCGCAGCATGAACTCGCCCGTGCAGAACGCCGGCCACGGCGACCTCGTCCGGACCGCCGACGGCGACTGGGCGATGGTCTACCTGGCGGCACGTCCGTCGGGGATCACACCGGGGTTCCACGTCAACGGTCGCGAGACCTTCCTGGCCGGCATCGACTGGGTCGACGGATGGCCCGTCGTGCGCGAGTCGAGGTACGACGTTCCCTCCATCGACACGAGCTTCATCGACGATTTCAGCACCACCGATCCGTCCCCGCGATGGATCTCGCCGGGCCCGCCCATCTCGAGCTGGACGAGCCGGGGCCCCGACCGGGGCATCCGGCTCGCCGCTGCACCCGGTGACGGTCCGGACCGCCGCCTGCTGGCGGTCCGGATCCGGGACGCGGCCTGGACGGCCGAGGCGGTGGTCGACACGAGCACAGGAACGGGGCGGATGGTGCTCCGTCTCGACGATCATCACTGGTGCGCCGTCGTCGCCGGCGAGGACGCCGTGGTCGCCGAGTTGAGCATCAGGCCGGGGACGCTCGAGATCGGTCGCGCGTCCCGACCCGGTACCGAGGCGATCACGCTCTGGATGCGCGCCACGGTGCCGGCACCCGTGCACAATGCGCCCGTCGGGCCCGACGTCCTCGAGCTCGGCTTCACGACGGCCGGCGCGCACGTGTCGCTCGGCTCGTTCGACGGCCGCTACCTGTCCACGGAAGTGGCCGGCGGATTCACCGGCCGGGTCGTCGGGGTCTCGCCTGACAGCGGCACTGTCGAGCTGCGGTCGTTCTCGTATCGAGGGGACCGGGAGCCCATCGGCGTCTCCGAGTAGGCGATCCCGGCACCGCGATGCGCGTGGGATGCCGCACGGTTCATCCGCTGGTGCCGCCCTCGAGGAGCTGGCCACCGGGCCGATTCGCTGAGGTACGAGGATGCCTCGGTGACCCGGAGTCTCGGTCAGCTCGAGCTGGAGCGCCTCGCCCGGACCGGAGGTCGCCGCGCCGGGGAGGCACCGGCCCGCCGGGGCCGCGCCGCACTACCGTTGGGCCAGGACGACCCCTACGGAGGGTCGTGGAACGGGGGACATCATGGCTGGTGCACGTCCCGGCGGGGTCACCCTCGTCGCGATCATCGCCTGGATCTCGGGTGCGCTGCAGATCCTCTCGGGGCTCTTCCAGGTGCTGCCCGGCGGCGACAACTTCGGCGTCGGCGTCTGGGCGATCGTGCTCGGGATCATCACGATCGTCGTGAGCCTCGGGCTCTTCCGCGGATCGAACACGGCCCGGATCATCGTGACGGTCATCTTCGTGGTGAACATCGCCACCTCGATCTGGCTCATGTTCGCGGGTGCGTTCTGGACGGGCCTGTTCTCGGCGATCCTCCCGGCCATCGGCCTCGGGCTGCTCTGGACGAGGCGCGCGAGCGAATTCTTCGACTGAACTCGCTCACGCCGCGTCACTCACGCCGCGACGCTCGACCACCGGTTCACCGCCGCCGTTTCGCCGCGGCACCGGGCTTGACGTGGGGCGAATACTCCGTGCGCAGGTCGCGCGCAAGCCCGTTGCCGCCGCACACCCGCCTGCGTACCGTCATGAGCATGACCTCGCTCTGGCTCGATCGGGCACCCGCCATCGAGACGGACGGCCGGGATTCCCCGCGCGCGTTCGACGAGATCGTCGTCGGCGCCGGGATCACCGGGCTCGTCGCCGCGCTGCTCCTCGCGGACGCGGGCCGGTCGGTCGCGGTGCTCGAAGCACGCAGCGTCGGGGCGGTCGCCACGGGCAACACCACCGCGAAGGTCAGCGTCCTGCAGGGCGCGCACCTGCAGAAGATCCGCCGGATGACCTCGGCTCGGGTCACCCGCGCCTACGTTGATGCGAATCGGGCCGGAGCCGCCTGGCTGCTCGATTTCGCGCAGGCCCACGACGTGCCCGTCGAGCGGCGCGACGCCGTGAGCTTCGCCGCGACGGCCGACGGGCGGGCGCGCGTCGAGCGCGAGGCCGCGGTGGCGCGCGAGGCGGGGCTCGCGGTCACCACGGCGGATGACGCGGGCCTGCCGTTCCCCACGTTCGGTGCCGTCCGTCTCGCCGACCAGGGGCAGCTCGACCCGATGCCCCTGCTCGCGGCGCTCGCCGCGCGGTTCCGCGCGTTGGGCGGAGTCATCCGCGAGGGGGTCGCCGTGGTCGGGGCATCCGCGAGCCGACCGGTGCGGGTGCGCACGACCGACGGGGACTTCGCCTGCGAGCGACTGGTGCTCGCGACCGGTACGCCGATGCTCGACCGCGGGCTGTACTTCGCGAAGCTGACCGGCGACCGTTCCTACGCGGCGAGCTACCGGGTCGCCGAGCCGTTGCCGCACGGGATGTACCTCAGCGTCGACCCGCCGACGCGGTCGATCCGCACCGCACCGGGACCCGGCGGCGACCTGCTGCTCGTCGGCGGGTACGGGCACGGCGTGGGGAGGCATCCGTCGCCCGCCTCGCGCGCCGCCGCGCTCGACGAGTGGGCGCGCGCGACCTGGCCGACGGCCGTCCAGACCCACCGCTGGAGCGCCCAGGACTACGAGACGCCCCAGGGCGTTCCCTTCGTCGGATGGCTCCCGCGCGGGCGCGGCCGGGTGTTCCTCGCGACGGGGTACGAGAAGTGGGGGCTCTCGAATGCGGCGCAGTGCGGCCTCACCCTCGCGGCGGACCTCGTCGGCGACCTGCCTGACTGGGCCAGGGTGCTGCGGCACCGCACGACGAGGCCGCGCGCGTTCGCGCACGGCGTCGGCATGAACGCCGCCGTGGCGAAGCACTACGCCGTCGGCTGGGCGAGGGTGCTGCTCGCGCCGCCCGCGACGGACGCGCCCCCGGAGGGTATGGGCGAAGTTCGGCGTGTCGGGCTCCGGCCGGTCGCCGTGTCGACGGTCGAGGGGCGGACGTGTCGCGTGTCGGGCCGCTGCCCGCATCTCGGGGCGATCGTGCAGTGGAACGACGCCGAGCGAACGTGGGACTGCCCGGCGCACGCGTCGCGGTTCGCGGCGACGGGCGAACGGCTCGAGGGCCCGGCCAAGCGCGGGCTGCCGACCGTGCCGTGAAGCGGACCGAGTCCGGCGCGACGGTTGCGCCTAGATCGAGCCGCCCGGGATCACGCGAAGCGAAGCCCGGCGCTCGGGGTGCCGGTCGGCATCCGCATGCCCCGTGGTCGCCAGGATGCGGTGGATCGCAGCTTCCGCGGCCGTCGCGAGGTCGAAGTCGAGCGTCGTGAGCGGGGGGAGCGTGAGACGACCGAGGGTGGTGTGGTCCATGCCGATGAGTGCGAGGTCCTCGGGCACCCGCCAGCCGCGGCGGGTCGCCGCCGAGAGCAGCGCCGTGGCGACGTCGTCGTTGTAGCAGGCGACGGCGATGCCGGTGCCGCTCAGCGCGTCGAGGGCGCGGTCGGCGTCGTCGGGGGTCACGTCGAGGCCGATGGACTCGGGTTCGGACAGCCCGGCCTCGAGGCAGGCGTCGCGCACCCCGCTCTCTCGGTCGGCGCCGAAGGGATCCTGTCGGGCGTCCCGCAGGTGGGCGAACGCCAGCCGGCGATGGCCGTGCTCGATCAGCGTGCGCCCCTGCAGCAGCCCGATCGCGTGGTTGTAGTCGTTGTCGCCCGTCGAGGCGGGGTCGAGCCCGAGCACGCCGCGGTCGCCGATCAGGGCGCGCTCCTCGTCGGAGAACCGGGTGAGCGAGAACACCGCGGCCGGCTTCATGCTCGTGATGACACGCCCCAGCGAGACGGTCGACGGCGTCGAGAGTCGCAGCACGAGCGTGAGCCCGTGTGCGGCGAGCTCGTCGGTCATGCGACCGAAGAAGTCCTGCAGGGTCGCACCGAACGTGGTGTGGGGGATGAGCGCGATGACGAAGTCGCTGGAGCCGCGCGCGAGCGTGCGGCCGGCTGAGGACGGCTCGTAGCCGAGCTCCCGCGCGGCCAGGTTCACGCGCTCGCGGGTGGCCTCGGCGAAGCGCTGGCCACGGCCGTTGAGGATCTGGCTGACGGTCGCGCGCGAGACGCCGGCGCGCTTCGCGACGTCTTCGCTGGTGGCGATCATGGGCACCAGCATAACGGTCATTGACGCGCGTAACCCCAGCGGATGCCTCGTGTCGACCTCACGCGAACGGGAGAGTTGACACGCGTTACTAAATGTGGTTCGGTAGCTGAGTAACACGCGATACCTGTTCCGCCGATGCAGATGGAGTGCCCTCGATGACGAGTACCGAGACCGTGACCGCCCCCGAGCGGCTCGCCGATGGCCGCGTCGACTTCAACACGGGCTGGCGCCATCGCATGAAGGTGACCGCGTTCCAGGAGCTCGGCGGCGCCGGCGCATCCGACTGGACCGAGGTCCAGCTGCCGCACGACGCGTTGATCGGCACCGCTCGCACCGCGGACGCCCCGCGCGGCGACACCACGGCCTACTACGCCGGCGGATCGTTCGAGTACCGCAAGACGTTCACCGTTCCGGCGGAGGCCCGTGGCTCGCGGATGCTCCTCGAGTTCGACGGCGTGTACCGCGACGCCATGGTGTTCGTGAACGGCGCGCTCGCCGGGCAGCACGCCTTCGGCTACTCGCGCTTCGCTGTGCGCATCGACCCGTTCGTCGACTTCGGCGCCGAGAACGAGGTGCGCGTCGAGTGCCGCGCCCACCTCGACAGCCGCTGGTACTCGGGCGCCGGAATCCACCGCGACGTGCGGCTCATCACGAAGCATCCGCTGCACATCGCGCACGACGGCGTGCGCGTGACGACGCCCGACGTCGATGCCGAGCGCGCGGTGGTCGAGCTCGCGGTGACCGTCGAGAACGACGGCCCGGTCACGTCGACGCTGCGCCTCGGCGCGGTCGTCGTCGAGGAGGACATCGCCGAGGTCGCGTCGGGCAGCACGCCGATCACGCTGCTTCCCGGCGAGCGCGGCGTCGCACGACTGCGCCTCACCGTGCCGAGCCCGGCCCTCTGGAGCGTCGAGGACCCGTCGCTGTACGCGCTGCGACTCCAGCTCACCGAGCGCGACGAGACGGATGCCTCGGGCACCGTCGTGCGCGACGAGGAACGGGTGAGCTTCGGCATCCGCACCCTCCAGCTCGACCCGCAGCGGGGCCTGCGCATCAACGGGCAGGAGGTCAAGCTGCGCGGTGCCTGCATCCACGCCGACAACGGCCCGCTCGGCGCCGTCTCGATCGCCCGCGCCGAGGAGCGCAAGGTGCAGGCGCTGAAGGATGCCGGGTTCAACGCGATCCGCAGCGCCCACCACCCGGCGAGCAGCGCCCTGCTGGACGCGTGCGACCGACTCGGGATGCTCGTCATGGACGAGAGCTTCGACATGTGGACCTCGGGCAAGAGCGACTTCGACACCGCCTTCGACTTCGCACAGTGGTGGGAGCGCGACATCGAGGTGCTCGTCGCGAAGGACTTCAACCACCCGAGCGTGATCATGTACTCGATCGGCAACGAGATCCCCGAGACCGGCAACCGCTTCGGCGCCGCCATCGGACGGCGGCTGGCCGAGAAGATCCGATCGCTCGACGGCACCCGCTACATCACGAACGGCATCAACGGCTTCGTCTCGATGCTCGACACGATCATCCCCATGATGCAGGCGAACCGGGCCGCGGCAGCGGATGCCGGACCCGCCGGCGTGAACGGCATGATGGCCGGGTTCGGGCAGATGATGAGCCGCATCCAGGCCTCGCCGCAGGCGACCGAACGCATCGAGGAGTCCTTCGCGGTGCTCGACATCGCCGGCATGAACTACGGCGACGCCCGCTACGAGCTCGACCGCGAACTGTTCCCGAACCGCGTCATCGTGGGTGCCGAGACCTGGCCGACCGACATCGACAAGAACTGGGCGCTCGTCACGGCGAACAGCCACGTGCTCGGCGACTTCACCTGGACCGGCTGGGACTACCTCGGCGAGACCGGCATCGGCGTCGTCAAGTACGACGACGACGGCGCCCGCGGGCAGGCATCGTTCGCGACCGGGTATCCGGGCCTGACCGCCTGGTGCGGAGACCTCGACCTCACCGGATTCCGCCGCCCGGCGTCGTACTACCGCGAGATCGTGTTCGGCCTGCGCGCTGAGCCCTACATCGCCGTGCAGCGCCCCGAGCACCACGGCAAGCCGATCGCCGTCGCGACGCCCTGGGCGTGGACCGACTCGACCGGCAGCTGGTCGTGGGCCGGCTTCGAAGACCGGCCGATCCACGTCGAGGTGTACGCGGACGCCGACGAGGTCGAGCTGCTGCTCGACGGGGCGAGCCTCGGCCGCGCGGCCGTGGGGGAGTCGCGCGCGTTCCGCGCCGACTTCGAGACGACCTACCGGCCGGGCCTGCTCACGGCGGTCGCGTTCCGCGACGGTGTCGAGACCGGCCGCACGACACTCGCCTCGGCATCCGCGACCCTCGACCTCCGCGTGCACGCCGACCGCACGAGCCTGCGGGCCGACGGCACCGACCTCGCCTACCTCGCGATCGAGCTCGTCGACGAGCACGGCGTCGTGCACGCCACCCACGACCGCACCGTCACCGTGGCCGTCGACGGCCCGGCCGTGCTCGCGCTCGGCAGCGGCGCCCCGATCACCGAGGAGGGCTTCACCTCGCCGCAGCACCGCACGTTCGACGGGCGCGCGCTCGCGATCATCCGACCCACCGGCGCCGGCGGAATCACCGTCACCGTCACAGCCGACGGCTGCGCACCGGCATCCGTCGTGCTCGACGTCGACTGACCGACGCCCGCGCGCCATCCACCCACCCCCTGCACCACCCCTTCGACAAAGGAGTCCCTGATGACGAACGACCTCGACACCGGCAGCCCGCAGCCGGTCACCGACCCGCTCCCGACCCCGACCGGCTCGGACGTCGTGCGCGAGCGCGTCAGCGCCGGCTACATCTGGCTGCTGATCATCGCGACGCTCGGCTCGTACGCGGCCCTCGTCGCCCCGATCGGCATCTCCCTGTCGCTCCGCGTGCAGGAACTCGCACCCGACAACGTCGAGCTGCTCGGCTACGTCGTCGGCGTGGGCGCCATCGCCGCCGCGGTATCGCAGCCGCTCGTCGGCATGTGGAGCGACCGCACCCGGTCGCGTCTCGGCCGTCGTCGTCCGTTCGCGATCGGCGGCACGATCGTCGGCCTGATCGGCCTGACGCTGATGGCGGCCGCGCCGAGCGTGCCCGTGCTCGCCCTGGCGTGGATCGTCACGCAGCTGGGCTGGGCGACCGTGCTCAGCTCGCTGCTGCTCTCGCAGGCCGACCGCCTGCCCGAAGAGCAGCGCGGCAAGGTCGCCGGCCTCAGCGGGTTCACCCAGATGATCGCCTCGGTGCTCGGCGTTGGCCTCGCGAGCGCGTTCATCGGCAACAGCTACCTCGTGTTCCTCGTGCCCGGCTTGCTCGGCGCCGTCGCGCTGACCCTCTGGGTGACGCTCGTCAAGGAGCCCAGCAGCCGCGACCTCGTGATCGAGCAGAAGCTCACGCTCGCCCGTGCCCTCAAGGACATGGTCTTCAACCCGAAGCAGCACCCCGACTTCGCCTGGAACTGGCTCGGCCGCCTCTTCTTCATGTTCGGCGTCACGTTCGCGACCACCTTCACCACGCTGTTCTTCGCATCGCGGCTCAGCGACGGCGGGAAGGTCGCCGACATCGGCGCGCTCATCACCGTGCTGTCGCTGTTCGGCGTGGTCGCCACGGCCGGCGGCGCCATCCTCGGCGGGTTCCTCTCGGACAAGCTCAAGCGGCGCCGGTTCTTCGTACTCCTCGCGGGTCTCGCGTTCACGGCGGGCGCCATCGTCATGGCCTTCGGCGGGTCCAACGCGACCGTGCTCATCATCGGGTCGGTGGTCACCAGCATCGGCCTCGGCGTGTTCTCCGCGGTCGACCAGGCGATCGTGCTCGACGTGCTGCCCGAGCGGGACACCGAGGCCGGCCGGTACATGGGCATCAACGGCTACTCGACGACCATCGCCCAGGCCGTCGCGCCGATCGTCGCCGCCCCGCTGCTGCTGATCGGTGCCGAGGGCGCCGACAAGAACTACGGCCTGCTGTTCCTCGTCGCGGCGGCGTGCACGCTCATCGGCGGCAACATCGTCATGATCTTCGTGCGCAGCGCGAAGTAGGGCGAGCGGATGCCGCGGCCGGCCGCTCGAGCGGCGGCCGGCCCGTGGCATCCGGCTTCAACACGCGACCTGCTCGACCCGCGCACCCGCACCGAAAGGCACGACGACATGACCGGCTTCCCGACCCCGTTCCTCTGGGGCGCGGCAACGGCTCCGCACCAGATCGAGGGCAACAACGTCAACAGCGACTGGTGGGTGTACGAGCAGCGGATGCCGCACCTCGGCCTCAGCGGCGACGCGGTCGACAGCTACCACCGGTACGAGGAGGACATGCGGTTGCTCGCCGACGCGGGCCTCACGGCGTACCGCTTCGGCATCGAGTGGGCGCGCGTGGAGCCGCTGCCCGGCGAGTTCTCGCGCGCCGAGCTCGCGCACTACCGCCGCATGATCGACACGGCGATCGGCCTCGGCCTCACGCCCGTCGTCACGCTGCACCACTTCACGAGCCCGCGCTGGTTCGTCGAGGAGGGCGGATGGCTCGGCGAGACCGCGCTCGACCGGTTCGCCGCGTACGTGGCCCGGGTCGCCGAGATCCTCGACGGCGTCGAGTGGATCTGCACGATCAACGAGCCCAACATGCTCGCCCTCATGGTGCTCATGGCCCGTGCGATCAACCCCGACGCGGTGCCCGCGTTCGACACCCCGACCGTGCAGCCGGGCGAGGGTATCGTGATCCCGCGGCCGACGCTCGAGGTCGGGCAGCGCCTGGTCGACGCGCACCACGCGGCCCGCGAGGTGCTCCGGACGAAGACCACCGCGAAGATCGGGTGGACGGTCGCGAACCTGGCCCTGTGGGCGAAGCCCGAGAACGCGCAGTACCTCGAGAGCGAGCGCTACGCCCGCGAGGACCTCTACCTCGAGGGCGCGCGCGGCGACGACTTCATCGGCGTGCAGTCGTACTCGACGCAGGAGATCGACGCGACCGGCATGGTGCCCGCGCCGCCCAGCCCCGACAACACGCTGACCGGCGCGGCCTACCGGCCCGACGCGCTGGGTATCGCGATCCGGCACGCTGCCGAGGTCACCGGCATCCCCGTGCTCGTGACCGAGAACGGCATCGCCACGGCCGACGACGAGCAACGCATCGCCTACACGACCGGCGCGCTGCAGGGACTGCGCGACGCGGTCGCCGACGGCATCGACGTGCGCGGATACCTGCACTGGTCGGCCCTCGACAACTTCGAGTGGGGCCACTGGGAGCCCACCTTCGGCCTCATCGCGGTCGACCGCGAGGACTTCACGCGCCACCCCAAGCCGAGTCTCGCCTGGCTCGGCGGGATCGCCCGCAGCAACGGCGCCGACCTGCCGGAGCGATCGTGAGCGCGGGCGAGGCGACCCCGAAGCCCCAGCGCTGGGCCGCGATCGGCACGGGCACGATCTCGCGGAGCGTCGTGCCCGACCTGCAGGCCTGCGACGGCGCCGAGGTGGTCATCGTGCAGAGCCGCGACGCCGCGAAGGCGGCCCGGTTCGCCGAGGAGTTCGGCATTCCGGCCTCCACCGGCGACTTCGACGCCGTGCTCGCCGACCCGACCATCGACGCGATCTACCTCGCCACCCCGTTCGCGACGCACCACGCGATGACCCGCGCGGCGCTGCTGGCCGGCAAGCACGTGCTCGTCGAGAAGCCCATGACGATGAACGCCGCCGAGGCGGCCGACCTGTTCGCGCTCGGCGCGGAGCGGGGACTCTTCCTCATGGAGGCCATGTGGATGAAGTTCAGTCCGGTCTTCCTCCGCCTGGAGCAGGAACTCGCGAACGGCACGATCGGCGAACCCCGCAACGTGCGGGCGACCTTCGGCATCCCCTTCCCGAACGAGGGCGACAGCAGCAAGTGGGATGTCGCGCGCAGCGGCGGCGCCCTGCTCGACCAGGGCATCTACCCGATCACGCTCGCGCACGCCGTGTTCGGCGAACCGATCGGCATCCACGCCTCAGGGACCGTGCGCGACGACGGACTCGACGTCGCCGAGCACTTCACGCTCGAGTACGCCGACGGACGCTACGCCCAGTGCGCGAGTTCGATGTCGGAATTCGGCGAGCTCACGGCATCCGTCGGCGGACCGAAGGGATGGCTCACGCTCACGCCGCCGTTCTGGGCGACCACCGACCTCGAGGTGCACGCCGGCGGCATGCGGCAGATCTTCCGCACGCCCGACCTCGTCGAGTTCCCGCGCGAGGGCAGCGGCTACGTGCCGATGCTGCGCGCGGTCATCGCCGCCATCGCCGACGGCCTGACCGAGCATCCGGTGCATCCCGCGGCCGACACGCTCGCCGTGTTCCGCACGATCGACGAGATCTTCGCGCAGATCCGCTGACCTAGCGACACTGACCTAGCGACGCTGACGAGACCTGCGCCCGCCCGACCGACCCACGATTGAGAGGCCCGACCCCATGACCGACCTCCGCGTCCTTCCGTACCGCGACGTCGCGCTCCCCGTCGCCGAGCGCGTCGACGACCTGCTCTCGCGCCTCAGCCTCGAGGAGAAGGCGGGCCAGCTGAGCCAGTACTTCTACTTCGGGTCGGTCGGCGAGCTTCCCGCCGACTTCGATATCGAGAGCGTGCCACCGGAGCACCGGGCGTTCCTCCAGCAGCCGCGGATGGTCGAGGCGGCGATCGCGAACGGCGCGGCCGGCTCGGCGCTGTTCGTCACGGATGCGGCGACGGCGAACCGCCTGCAGCGTCTCGCCGTCGAGGAGACCCGCCACGGCATCCCGCTGATCTTCGGGTTCGACGTGATCCACGGCCTGCGCACGATCTTCCCGGTGCCCATCGCGCAGGCGGCATCCTGGAACCCCGAGGCGATCGAGGCCGCGCAGGCCGTCGCCGCCCGAGAGGCGCGCGCCCTCGGCATCCACTGGAGCTTCGCGCCCATGATCGACGTCGCGCGCGACCCGCGCTGGGGTCGCATCATCGAGGGCGCGGGCGAGGACCCGCACCTCGGCTCGGCCGTCGCCGCCGCGCAGGTGCGCGGATTCCAGCGCGACCTCGGCGCGGAGCAGGTGATCGGCGCGGAGCAGGTGCTCGCGACGCCGAAGCACTTCGCGGGCTACGGCGCGGCGCGCGGCGGACGCGACTACGACGACGCCGAGATCTCCGACTCGGAGCTGCACAACGTCTACCTGCCGCCGTTCCGGGCCGCGATCGAGGCCGGCGCCGCCACGGTGATGAGCGCCTACATGGACCTGAACGGCGTGCCCGCGAGCGGCAACCCGTGGCTCCTGAACGAGGTGCTGCGCGACGAACTGGGCTTCGAGGGCTTCGTGGTCTCCGACGCGAACGCGGTCAAGTCGCTCGAGACCCAGCACTTCGCCGCTTCGGCGACGGATGCCGCGGCCCGGGCCGTCTCGTCGGGCCTCGACATGGAGATGTGCATGTTCGACCCGGCCTTCGGCACACTGCCGGAGGCCGTCGCACGGGGACTCGTCGACGAGGCGACGATCGACACCGCCGTGCGCCGCGTGCTCACCGCGAAGTTCCGCCTCGGGTTGTTCGAGCGGCCGTACGTCGACGAGTCCGCGGCCGACGCGGTGCTCGACGCCCCCGAGCACCGCGACCTCGCGCGGGCCGCCGCCGAGCAGACCGCCGTGCTGCTGAAGAACGACGGCGCACTCCCGCTCGACGCGGCCGGGCTCGGCTCGATCGCGGTCATCGGCCAGCTCGCCGACAGCAAGCGCGACACGCTCGGCCCGTGGGTGTTCGTGCACGACACCGCCGAGACGGTGAGCGTCGTCGAGGGCGTTCGCGCGCGGGTCGGCGACGCGGTGCGCGTCGAGCACGCGCCGGGCGCCGGGATCCCGGCGCGCGTGTTCCCGTCGATGTTCGACCGGCAGGACCCGACCGTCGTGAACACGCCGGCCGACTACGACGACGACGCCGAGATCGAGCGTGCGGTCGCCGTCGCGGCGGCAGCCGACGTGGCCGTGGTCGTCGTCGGCGAGCGCCAGAACCAGATCGGTGAGAACGCCTCGCGCTCGACCCTCGACCTGCCCGGCCGGCAGCTCGAGCAGCTGCAGCGGATCGCCGCGACCGGCACGCCCGTCGTGGTCGTCGTGATGTCGGGCCGCCCGCTCGACCTGCGCTGGGCCCACGCGAACGTGCCGGCCATCCTGCAGGCCTGGTACCCGGGTACGCGCGGCGGCGACGCCGTCGCGGCGCTCCTCTTCGGCGACGTCTCGCCCGCGGGCCGCCTGCCGTTCACCTGGCCGCGCCACGTCGGACAGGTGCCCCTCGTCTACTCGCACCTGCGGACGTTCGCACCGCAGGACCAGGACAAGCGGTACTGGGACGAGGCATCCACCCCGCTCTACCCGTTCGGCCACGGCCTGACCTACGCGAGCTTCGACTACACGGGGCTGCGCCTCGACCGCGACGAGATCGCCGTCGGCGAGCTCGTCACGGTGTCGGTCGACGTGACGAACACGTCCGACCGCGAGGCCGACGAAGTCGTGCAGCTGTACGTCCACCAGCGATACGGCAGCGCGTCGCGCCCCGTGCGCGAACTCAAGGGCTTCGAGCGCATCACGCTCGCCGCCGGCGAGACCCGCACCGTGCGCTTCGACCTCGGCCCGGCCGAGCTGCGGTACTGGAGCGCCGCGACCCGCGACTGGGTGCAGGATGCCACGACCCTCGACCTCTGGGTCGGCGGCAGCTCCGCGGCCGAGCTCGCGACCGTGCTGACGGTCGTCGCAGCATCCGAGAACCGATGACCACCCGAGGAGACGACACGATGACGACCGAGCAGCAGACGGCACAGGCCGAGCAGCAGACCGCGCAGACCGCGCAGCAGACCGCGATCCGCCCCGGGCAGGTGTGGCTCGACACGAAGGGCGAGCGCATCCAGGCGCACGGCGGCTCGATCTTCACCCTGCCCGACGGCACCTTCGTCTGGTACGGCGAGAACAAGGAGCACACGACGCCCGGCAGCGGCAACTGGCACTGGGGCGTGCGCGCGTACACCTCGACCGACCTCGTGAACTGGGACGACCGGGGGCTCATCATCCCGCCCGTGCTCGACGACCCGGCCTCGCCGCTGCATCCGGCGCAGAAGATGGACCGCCCGCACATCATCTTCAACGAGGCCACCCGCAAGTACGTCTGCTGGCTGAAGATCATGGGCGAGGACCAGCAGCAGACCCAGGCCTCCACCGTGCTCGTCGCCGACGACCTGCTCGGCCCGTACGAGATCGTGCGCACGGGCCTGCGCCCCCTCGGCATGGACGCCGGCGACTTCGACCTCGTCGTCGACCCCGACGGCACCGCGCGCTACATCTTCGAGAAGGTGCACACCGACCTCGTCGTCGCCGACCTCACCGATGACTACACGGATGTCTCGGGGGAGCACAGCGTGCACTTCCACCACTCCGGGCCGCCGTTCAACCGCGAGGCGCCGGCCCACTTCACCCGGAACGGCCGGCACTACCTCGTGACCTCGAGCACCACCGGGTACTTCCCGAACCCGTCGGAGTTCGCCGTCGCCGACGACCTCCACGGCCCGTGGACCGTGCTCGGCGACGCCCACCCCACCGACCCGACCCGCACCTCGTTCCGGTCGCAGGTCACCTCGGTGTTCAAGCACCCCGGCAAGCAGGACCTCTACATCGCGCTCGCCGACCGCTGGTTGCCCGAGCTGCCCGAGGACCTGCCGAACGTGTTCGACGCGATCGCGGCCCGCATGCAGGGCCTGCCGCGTCCCGCCGGCGCCGAGAACCTCGCGGCGGTCATGGCGCTCGCCAGCGGCGAGCACACCGCCATCGCCGACTACGTGTGGCTGCCGATCCGCTTCGACGGCGACATCCCGACCATCGATTGGCTCGACGAATGGAGTCCGGAGGACTACGCATGAGAGCCGTCCGACTCCGCACCGAGTACCTCGACCGGCCGCTCGGACTCGGCATCGCCCGTCCGCGCCTGTTCTGGAACTGCGAGGGCGGCCTCACGCAGACGGCCTATCGCATCCACGCGACGCGCGACGGCGCCACGGTCTGGGACTCGGGCAAGGTCGCGTCGAGCCGCATGGCGCACATCGCCTATGAGGGTGCCGAGCTGACGAGCCGCGACCGCGTCGAGTGGTCGGTCACGCTGTGGGACGAGACGGATGCCCCGGGCGAGCCGGCCTCGACGTGGTTCGAGCTCGGGCTGCTCGACGCCGCCGACTGGACGGCGACGTGGATCGCGGGCGACGCGAAGCTCAAGAAGCACGCGCGGCTTCCGATCGACTGCTTCCGCACGGGATTCCGCACGCGCGGGCCGGTCGCACGGGCGCGCCTGTACGCGACCGCGTGCGGCGTGTACGACGCGCACCTGAACGGGCAGCGGGTGGGGGAGTTCCGCCTCGCCCCCGGCAGCACCGACTACCGCACGCGCCTGCACTACCAGACGTACGACGTGACGGACCTGCTCGCGACCGAGGAACAGGGCTCGAACCGGCTCGAGTTCCGTCTCGCGGACGGGTGGTACCGCGGATCGGTCGGCGCCTACGGTCCGACGAACGTGTTCGGCCGCCAGACGAAGCTGCTGGCTCAGCTCGAGATCACCTACGCCGACGGCCGGCGCGAGGTGGTGAACAGCGACGGCTCATTCGCGTGGAGCAATGACGGCCCGCTGCGGTTCGCCGACCTCCAGGACGGCGAGATCATCGACGCGAACCTCGCACCGACCTACGGCGGCAGGGCCCGCGTGGCGAAGCCGGAGCTCGTTCCGACGGCGTCCGACAACGTCGAGCCGCGCGAGCAGGAGGTGTTCACGCCCACGCTGGTCACGACCCCGTCCGGCGCGCGCGTGCTCGACTTCAGGCAGAACATCGCGGGTTTCGTCGGCTTCACCGTGACGGCGGAGCGAGGGCAGCGGCTGAAGCTGCGGCTCGGCGAGATCCTCGACGACGCGGGCGAGTTCACGCAGGCGAACTTCCAGCTCGACAAGCCCGTCGGCGAGTTCGGCCGGGCGTCGGAACTCTTGCTCCTGTCGAAGAAGCAGCACCTGATCCGCGGCGAGCTGCAGTCGACGCCCAAGCAGGAAATCGACTTCACCTGCGCCGACGGCGTGAACCGCTACCAGACCGAGTTCGCGGTGTTCGGCTTCCGGTACGCGCTCATCGAGACCGACGTCGCCTTCGAGGCATCCGACTTCCGAGCGATCGCGGTGTACTCCGACATGGAGCAGACCGGCGAGTTCGCGTGCTCGAACCCGGCCGTGAACCGGTTCCTCGAGAACACCCGGTGGAGCATGAAGGGCAACTTCCTCGACGTGCCCACCGACTGCCCGACCCGCGAGCGGCTCGGCTGGACCGGCGACGCGCAGGTGTTCTTCGACACCGCCGCCTCCCTGATGGACGTCGCGAGCTTCACCCGCAAATGGCTGCGCGACCTGGCCGACAACCAGGCGAAGTCGGGCAAGGTCTCGGCGGTCGTGCCGTACAACGGCGTCGCGATGATGTACGACGCGACGGGTGGCTCCGTCGGTTGGGCGGACGCCGCGGTGCTGGTGCCGTACCGGTTCTGGAAGCGCTACGGCGATGCGCAGCTCATCCGCGACTTCTACCCGATGATGCGCGCCTACGGGAACTTCATGATCGAGCACACCGGCCACAAGGACCGCACGGCCGCACGTGCGAACCCGTACAACCGGTACGTGTACGAGAAGGGCCTGCAGCTCGGCGAGTGGCTCGAACCCGCGGAGTTCCTCGACCCGGTGACCGCGGGCTCGCAGCCGTCGCGGCCCGAGGAGGCGACCGCCTACCTGCACTACACGATGACCCACCTCGCCGAGATCGCGGCGGCGCTGGGCGAGGCATCCGACGCGGCGCTCTTCACCGAGTACGCGGACGGCGCGAAGCAGGCCTACGCGCACCTCTTCCTCGCCGAGGGCACGATCGACACCGACCGACAGGCCAAGCTCGTGCGGCCGCTCGCGCTCGGCCTCGCCGACGGCGAGGTTCGACAGCGACTGGAGGCCCGGCTCGTGCAGGCCGTCGAGAGCCGCGGGTACACGATCGGCACGGGCTTCCTCTCGACGCCGTTCGTGCTGCCGGTGCTGACCGAGGCCGGTCGAGCGGATGTCGCGTACCGCATGCTCGAGAACACGCAGGCGCCGAGCTGGCTCGCCGAGGTCGAGGCCGGCGCGACCACCGTCTGGGAGGACTGGGAAGGCAGGGAGAGCCACAACCACTACTCGCCCGGCTCGGTCTGCCAGTGGCTGTTCGACACCGTCGCGGGCATCCGCGTCGCGGGCGAGCGCCGGTTCACGATCGCGCCCATGCCCGGCGGGACCCTGACGCACGCGTCCGCGACCTACGCGAGCATCTCCGGCGAGGTGCGCAGCAGCTGGGCGCTGACGGAGGGCGACCTGCGGGTCACGGTGACGGTTCCGTCGAACACGACCGCCGAGATCGTGCTGCCGGATGGCGAGCGGCACGAGGTCGGCGCGGGCACCTTCGAATTCTCGCAGCCCCGACTGACGCCTAGTACGTCGCCCGCCCGCCGCTGATGTCGTAGACCGCGCCCGTCGAGAACGACACCGCGTCCGACGCGAGCCACGCCACCAACTCGGCGACCTCCTCGGCGCGACCGACTCGTTTCATCGGGATCAGGCTCGTGATGTGCGCGAGCACGTCGGGCGCGGTGGTCGCATTCATCGGCGTGGCGATGACCGCGGGCGCGATCGCGTTGACGAGGACGCCGGTGGTCGCGAGTTCCTTGCCGGCCGATTTCGTGAGCGCGATCACGGCGGCCTTGGAGGCGGAGTAGATGGAGAGGTTCGGGTTGCCGTCCTTGCCGGCCATGCTGGCGAAGTTGACGACGCGCCCCCAACCGCGGTCGACCATGCCCGGGACGAACGCGCGCATGGTCGCGACCACGCCGAGGACGTTGACCTCGAGGACGCGTCGCCAGTCCGAGGCATCCGTCTCGAGGAGTGGCACGCCGGGGCCGACGATGCCGGCCGAGTTGACGAGGATGTCGACGGGCCCGACCGCGGCGGCGATCTCGGCGAGGGCGTCGTCGTCGGTGACGTCGACGCGGTGGTCGGCGCCGTCCTGGATGTCGAGCGTGATGGCGCGGACGCCGGCGGCGCGGAGGCGGTCGGCGCTCGCGGCGCCGAGGCCGCTCGCGCCGCCCGTGACGATGGCGGTTCTCATGTGCGGATGCTCCCGGTTCGGATGACTGCGTGGAACTTCGGTCCGGCGCCGGACCCGGCCGGGCGGTCGCCCGCGAGCACGGGGGCGAGGTCGGCGAGGTCGACGGATGCCGCGATCAGGGGTCGTGGGTCGACGCCACCCGACGCGTACGCGGCGATCGTGCCCTCGAGCCCGCCGGAGGCGCTCAGGACGCCGACCGCGGTGACGTCCTTGAGGGCGATCAGGCGGGTGTCGACGAGGCTCGGGCTGCCGGCGAGGCCGATGTAGACGACGCGCTTGCCAGGTTCGACGAGGTCGACCGCGCGGGCCGGCAGCGCCGGGTCGTTCGACGCGTCGATCACCGCATCCCACGGCAGGTCGGGCAGGTCCTCGGCGTTGGTCGCGTGCGCGAACCCGAGCGACCGCGCGAAGTCGAGGGAACGCGCGCTTCGGCCCACGAGGTGGACGTCGGCGCCCGCGGCGCGCGCGAACATCGCGACGAGCAGGCCGATCGTGCCCGCGCCGAGCACGAGCGCCCGATCGCCGGGTCGGAGCGCCGCGCCGCGCACGGCCCGCAGCGCGTTGCCGCCGGGCTCGACCATCGCGCCCATGGCGTCGTCGACCTCGTCGGGCAGGTCGTGCAGGGCGCGAGCCGGAACGGCGACCTGCTCGGCGAGCGCGCCGTGCCGGCCGCCGCGGATGCCCAGCTCGGTGCGGAACTCGCACACGTGCTGGCGACCGTCCAGGCAGCGGGCGCAGACGCCGCAGCCGAGCATGGTGTCGCCCGTGACGCGGCGACCCAGCCACGCGCGGTCGACGCCCTCGCCGACCGCGGACACGGTGCCGCTCCATTCGTGCCCGATCCGCATCGGGAACGCGGCGTGACCCTCGTGGAGGTACTGCATCTCGCCCGTGAAGAACTCGACGTCGGTGCCGCAGACGCCCGCCCGGGCCACGTCGACCACGACCTCGCCGGGCGCGGCGACGGGGGCCGGGACCTCCTCGATGCCGGCGTCGCCCGGGCCGCGGATGACGAACGCCCTCATCGCGGTGCCAGCACTCCCGACCACAGGGGCTGCGGAGCGCCGCGGACGCCCGGTCGGGTCGTGAAGAGTCGACCCGCGTCGGGGTACGCGGCGCGGCCGTCCGCGTCGTGGTCGCGGTGCGAGGTCGTGATGACGAGGGTGCCGAGGTCGGGCCCGGCGAAGCCGACGCTCGAGGTGAACGGCGCGGGCACGTCGACGACGCGGACGAGCGCGCCGGCGGGGGAGTAGCGGTGCACCCGGCCGAGGCCCCACACCGCGATCCAGAGGTGGTCCTCGGCGTCGATCGTCATGCCGTCGGGGTAGCCGTCGGCGAGCGTCAGATGGGTGGTGCGAGGTCCGGATGCCCCGGTCGCGGCGTCCCACGGGCGCCGGAACACGGTGCGCCGCTCGGTGTCGATGCTGTAGAGCACCGTGCCGTCGACCGACCAGGCGAGGCCGTTCGAGAGGGTGAGGTCGTCGTCGAGCGTGCGGATGCCCCGCTCGTCGACGACCGCGAGCGTCTCGGCGTGCGAGGGCCCGTCCATCCGGAGCGACCCGACGACGTACCGGCCCGCCGGGTCGGGCTTGCCGTCGTTGAGCCGCCGGCCGGTGCCCGGCGCGACGAGCACCGGCCCGTCCTCGAGTTCGCCCGTCGGCCGGCGCCGGACGAGGCGGCCGTCGACCGCGACGATCCAGTCGCCGTCGGCGGCGACGGCGACCGCGCCGACCTTCCCGTCGAAGGCGACGCGCTCGATCTCCTGGATCGTGCCGTCGCCGGCGAGGTGTCCGGCGAGGACCAGCCCGGATTCGATGTCGACCCAGAGCAGGCGCTCGCGCGGGGCATCCCAGAACGGGCCCTCGGCGAGGACGTACGCGTCGACCGTGGCGACGCGCAGGGCGGATTCGGTCATGTGGTGGCGGCCTCCGGTCGCGCGTGCGGTCGACGGCGTCGCGGATCTCGTCGACGATGACCGACGTCATACGCTTAGCACGATTTCCCCTGTCCGCGCCGGTTCGATGGAGAAGCGCATGATGACCGAGCTCAGGAGTTCCGAGTGGTACGCGGGTGAGGATCGCAACGCGTACATCCACCGGGCGTGGATGCGCCGCGGCGTCCCGGACAGTGCGTTCCGTGGTCGCCCGCAGATCGCGATCGCGAACACCGCGTCCGACCTGACGCCCTGCAACGCGCACCTCGGCGAGGTCGCGCAGTCGGTGAAGAACGGGATCTACGAGGCCGGCGGGATCCCGCTCGAACTCCCGGTGGTCTCGCTCGGGGAGACGCAGGTGCGCCCGACCGCGATGCTGTGGCGGAACATGGCGGCGATGGCGACCGAGGAGATGCTGCGCGCGAACCCGATCGACGGGGTGGTCCTGCTGGGCGGGTGCGACAAGACGATCCCGTCGCTGCTGATGGCCGCGGCATCCGTCGACCTGCCCGCCGTCGTGGTGCCGGGCGGTCCGATGCTGACCGGTCACTTCCGGGGCGAGGCGCTCGGCTGCGGGACCGACGTGTGGCGGCTCAGCGAGGAGGTGCGGGCCGGCACGCTCAGCCAGGACGACTTCCTGCGCTCGGAGTCGGCGACGATCCGCTCCAAGGGGCACTGCAACACGATGGGCACCGCGTCCACCATGGCGCTGGTCGCCGAGGCGCTCGGCACGGTGCTGCCGGGCCTCGCGGGCACCCCGGCCCCGGATGCGCGCCTGCTCGAAGCGGCGCACGAGACCGGGCGGCTCGCGGTGCAGCTCGTCGCGGAGGACCGGCGGCCGTCGACGTTCCTCACGGCGGCGAGCTTCCACAACGCGATCGTCGCGCTCGCCGCGATCGGCGGGTCGACGAACGCGGTCGTGCACCTGCTCGCGATCGCCGGACGGCTCGGCATCGACCTGACCCTCGACGACTTCGACCGCATCGGCGCCGACGTGCCGCTGCTGGTCAACCTGCGCCCGTCGGGCGCGTACCTGATGGACGACCTGCACCGCGCCGGCGGGTTCCTCGCCGTGCTTCGCGAGGTCCGCGACCTCCTCGACCCGGACGCGCTCACGATCACGGGGGAACCGCTCGTGTCGTACCTGGACGACGCCCGGATCTGGGACCGGGAGGTCATCACCCCGCGGGATGCCCCGCTGCAACCGGCGGCGGGGATCAGCGTGCTGCGCGGGTCGCTCGCCCCGGGCGGGGCGATCATCAAGCCGTCCGCGGCATCCCCGCACCTGCTGCAGCACCGCGGCCGGGCCGTCGTGTTCGACTCGATCGAGGACTTCCACGCCCGCATCGACGACCCGGACCTCGACATCGACGCCGATTCGGTGATGGTGCTCCGCGGCTGCGGGCCCAAGGGGTACCCCGGCATGCCCGAGGTCTCGAACATGCCGCTGCCGACGAAGCTCCTGCGGCAGGGCGTGCGCGACATGGTCCGGATCTGCGACGGTCGGATGTCGGGCACCGCGTACGGCACCGTCGTGCTGCACGTCACCCCCGAGGCGGCCGCGGGCGGCCCGCTCGCGCTCGTGCGGACCGGCGACTGGATCACGCTCGACGTCCGCGCACGCAGGCTCGACCTCGAGGTCCCGGCCGACGAGCTCGCCGCCCGCACCCCGAACCGGGCGACCCTGGACGGATTCGCGAACCCCCGCCGCGGCTGGGAACGCCTCTACGTCGACCACGTGCAGGGCGCCGACACCGGCGCCGACCTCGACTTCCTCGTCGGCGGCAGCGGGTCGAAGGTGAGCCGCGAGTCGCACTGAGGCGACGACGGCCTCGTCGACGTCGCTGAGGGGCACCGACGGGGACTGGTTGCGCCCCGCGGCACGTGGGACCGTGGACTCGGAAGCGACGAAGGGAACGCCGATGACCGAGTGGACCGTATCCGAGCTCGAAGCGATCGCCGGGCTGCGTGAGATCCGCCTCGCGGGGCGCCGCGTCGACGGGTCGGCGCGGACGTTGACGACGGTGTGGCACGTCGTCGTCGACGGGGCCCCGTACGTGCGCTCGATGTACGGCACCGACGGCCAGTGGTACCGCGGCGTGTCCCGGCACTTCGAGGGCGTGATCGACTGGGGTGCCGGTGCCCGCGACGTGCGGTTCGTACCGGACGACACCCATGACGACGACATCGATGCCGCGCTCGTCGCGAAGTACGGCGACACGTCGGCGTCGCGGCACATCATGACGCCCGCGTCGAAGGAGACGACGCTGCGCATCGACCCCAAGTAGCGGCCCCCGGGAGCGACCCGCGGATCGACCGCGCCTCCGCCGGCCGAAGGGGGGTGCGACAGCACCTCCCGCGGGACGGGACGGGTTCCTACGGTGGAGGGATGCACACACCGATCGACCTCACCCTCAACAACGGCGTCACCATGCCGGCGCTCGGACTCGGCGTCTACCAGAGCCCGCCCGAGGAGACCGCGGCGGCGGTCGCGGAGGCGTTGCGCATCGGGTACCGGCACGTCGACACCGCCGCGGCGTACCGCAACGAACGCGAGGTCGGCGAGGGCATCCGTCGCTCGGGCGTCGCACGCGACGACGTGTTCATCGAGACGAAGGTGTGGGTCAGCGATTACGGATACGACCGGACGCTGCACGCATTCGACAAGGCCACCGGCAAGCTCGGCGTCGACGTGCTCGACCTGCTGATCCTGCACCAGCCCGCGCCGACCCGATTCGACACCGTGATCGCCGCCTACCGCGCGCTCGAGACGCTGCTCGCGGACGGCCGGGTGCGCGCCATCGGCGTGAGCAACTTCATGCCGCACCACCTCGACCGCCTGCTCGCGGAGACCGAGGTCGTCCCCGCGATCAACCAGGTCGAGCTGCACCCGTACTTCAGCCAGCCCGACGTGCAGCGAGCGGATGCCTCGCACGGGATCACGACCCAGGCCTGGTCGCCGATCGGGGGGATCACCTTCTACCCGGGCCCGTGGGGCGATGACCGCCGCAGCGTCATGCAGGACCCGACGATCGGCGAGATCGCGGCCGCGCACGGCGTCTCGGCGGCCCAGGCGATGCTGCGCTGGCACCTGCAGCAGGGTCGGTCCGCGATCCCGAAGTCGGTGAACCCGGCCCGGATCGCCGCGAACTTCGACGTCTTCGGCTTCGAGCTGTCGGCCGACGAGCTCGCCCGCATCGACGCACTCGACACGGGCGTGCGCGGCGGCCCCGACCCCGACACCCCCCGCGACGCGTTCTTCGACCTCGTCATCCCCGAGGCCTGAGCGACCGTCCCTCCCGACGCCGCCCCGACGGGGGCGGCGTTCGAGAGGGGCGGAACGCGCCGCTCAGGTCGGGGTCGAGGCGTCCGCCTCCGCGAACTCCGCGGCGTGCGTGGCCGCCCACGACGTGAGCAGCTTGAGCCCGTCGGCGCTCGGGGTGCCCGCCGGCGCGGTGTAGACGTTGAGCACGAGGCCCGGCTCGCTCGGGAGCTCCATCGACTCGTAGTCCAGGTCGAGGTCGCCGACGACCGGGTGGTGCAGGCGCTTGCGCCCGCTGCGGTGGAACTTCACGTCGCGTGACGCCCAGCGCCGGCGGAACAGCTCGCTGTGCATCGACAGTTCGCCGACGAGCCGGACCAGTGCCGGGTCGTTCGGGTTCCGGCCGACCTCGAGCCGCAGCATCGCCGCGGCGTCGTGGGTGACCTGGTCGTAGTCGCGCCAGAACTCGCGTGCAGCGGGGTTCAGGTACGCGAACCGGGTCGTGTTCACCGGGCGGTGCGGGTCGTCGAACACGGGCGCGTAGAGCGCGCGGCCGAGCGTGTTCGCGGCGAGGATGTCGTGCCGTCCGTTGCGCACCCACGCGGGCGCCTCGCTGATGGCGTCGAGCACCTGCTGGACCGCGGGGCGCACCGTGCCCGCCGTGGTCGCGCGCCGCTGGCGCGGCCGGGCGGGACCGGCAGCCCGCGCGAGGTCGTGCAGGTACTGCCGCTCCGCGGCGTCGAGCTGCAGCGCGCCCGCGAGCGAGTCGAGGACCGATTCGGACGCCCCGGCGAGATCGCCGCGTTCGAGCCGGATGTAGTAGTCCACCGACACGCCCGCGAGCATCGCGACCTCCTCGCGGCGGAGGCCTGCGACGCGGCGATTGCCGCCGTAGGCCGGCAGGCCCGCCTGATCCGGTGTGATGCGGGCGCGCCGCGAACTCAGGAACTCGCGCACCTCGGCACGGATGTCGCTCATGGTCCCACGGTAGGCCGCCGCCGGCTGCGCCGGGAGGACCTGCCGGTACCCGGCACGGGCGGCGTCGCGATTGTCGGGCTCCGGGCTCGGGTCTAGGCTCACCGCTGTAGCGGGCGCGCATGGGGATCGGGGCTCGGTCGGCTCCGAGCGGGCGCACGAGGCGGGGGCGGGTCATGGTGCAGTCGAGCGGAGCGTCGCCTCGAGGGCGATTCGAGCGATGGTTCGAGGCGGAGGTCGTCGATCCGATCGCCGACTTCGAGAATCCACGCCAGGAGTGGCGCCGCCTGGTCTCCGAGCTCTACGGCACGTTCCTGCTCGTCCTCGTCGCCGCCGGCGGCGGGATGATGGGCCAGGCGTTCCCCGGCACGATCAGTCGCACGGCCGCGGTGGTCGCGCCCGGCCTCATGGTGATGGGGATCATCCTGTTCATGGGCAAGGTGTCGGGCGCGCACCTGAACCCGGTCGTCACCCTGGCGTTCTCACTGCGCGGCGACTTCCCGTGGCGCCGGGTGCCCGGCTACATCGTGGCCCAACTGCTCGGAGCTGCGATCGCGGCGTGGGTCCTGCAGCCGATCATCGGCGTCTCCGCGTCGTTCGGGTCGAACTATCCCGCCGACGGCTCGACCGCGTTCCAGGCCTTCGCGATGGAGGGGCTCCTCACGCTCGGGCTCGTCAGCGTGATCCTGGGCACGGCCTCGGGCGCCCAGAACATCGGGGTGATCGGTGCGCTCGGAGTCGGCGCGTACATCGCGCTCGCCGGACTGTGGGGCAGCCCGATCTCGGGCACGTCCATGAACCCCGCGCGCACGTTCGGTCCCGACCTGGCCGCGCTCGACTTCACCGACTACTGGGTCTACGTGGCGGGCCCGCTCGCGGGAGCCGCCGCCGCGGTCCTGCTGGC
Source organism: Agromyces sp. MMS24-JH15 (assembly GCF_043518605.1). Taxonomy (GTDB): domain Bacteria; phylum Actinomycetota; class Actinomycetes; order Actinomycetales; family Microbacteriaceae; genus Agromyces. Next base: position 3,033,625 of record NZ_CP171358.1, on the reverse strand, counting down.
GTTCGTGCTCCGCGGCTACGGCGGCGGACGCAGCGGCTCGGCGGCGGCCCAGGGCGACCTCCGCACCGAGGTGAGCCGCCCCGACCAGGCCTGACCTCAGGGTCGCGGTACGGAGTAGGCGTCCGCGCCCTGCCGGGTGATCCGGACGCCGCCGTAGGCGTGCCCGGCCGCGTCCCGCAGCGTCGACGTGCCCATGCGCTGCTCGTCGGCGTCGAGGATGGCTCCTTCGGATGACTCGGGGAGGGGCATCCTGATTCGAACATGTCTTCGATCCGCTCGATCGCCGATTCATCGCTCGAGCCCGCGGCCCGTTAGCGTTGGTCGGGTGCACTCGCCTGTCAATGCCGCCGTCGCCGGCAACCTCGGCCGCCTGAGCCTCAACCGTCCGGATTCGATCAACGCCATCGACCTCGAGATGATGCATGCCCTCACCGAGCAGCTCGACGCCTGGGCCGATGATCCGGCCGTCGAGGCGGTGCTCCTCGACGGCGCCGGCGAGTACGGGTTCTGCGCGGGCGGCGATTTCCGGGAGATCCTGGCGCGCGCGGCCGAGGGCATGACGATCGGCTCCGTCTTCTTCCGGGACGAGTACCGGCTGATCGCGAAGCTCGCCGAGTTCCCGAAGCCGATCGTCTCGATCATGCACGGGATGACCATGGGCGGCGGTATCTCGCTCGCCGGGCACGTCGCCACGCGAGTGGTGACCGATCGCGTGAAGCTGGGCCAACCCGAGACCGGCTACGGCTTCGTCCCCGACGGCGGCGCGACCTGGCGGCTCGCGCGCACGCCCGGCGAGATCGGCACCTACCTGGCGTTGAACTCCGTCGACCTCACCGCCGCCGATGCGATCGCGCTCGGCCTCGCCGACGTCCTGGTGCCCGCCGAGCGGATCGGCGAGCTGGTCGCGGCGCTCGAGGACGCCGAGGATGCGGCCGCCCCGGGCGAGAAGGTCCGTCGATTCGCGATCGACGCCGGCCCCGCTCCGGTGCTCGACCAGCGCGACTGGATCGACGCGTGCTACTCGGCCGACTCGGTCCAGGCGATCCTCGAGCGGCTCTGGTCGTTCTCGAACGGCGAGGAGGTCGCCGGGCTGCGGGCGTCCGACTCGAACGACCCGGACGCCGCGGCGCATGCGGCCGAGGCCGCCGACGCGCTCCTCCGGCTCTCGCCGACGGCGCTCGTGGCGACGCTGCGATCCGTTCGCGCCGCGCGCGACGGCGAGACGCTGCGCGACGCACTCGAGCGCGAACTCCGCCTCGCACGGTGGTTCACCACGCAGCCCGACCTCTTCACGGGCGTGCAGGCGCTGGTGGCGCAGAACACCAACTCCCTCCACCAGGGCTCGGTGCCGGATTGGAAGCCGGCCGACCTCGCGGACGTGGACCTCGTCGACATCGTCGCGGCCATGGAGACGCAGCTGCGCCACAGCGTGTTCCCGCGCGGGCTCGGGATCCCCGAAGACGAGGCGTAACCGGACGTCCGGAGCTCCGCCGCGGCGCGAAACGCAAGCATCGGACGGTGTCGCGGTGGATGCCGTCGATGTGTTTTCATGGGCGGTACGACAGATCGCTCCGGCGACGTCGCAGTCGGTTCCCCCGAACCCGCGGGGGCACCATGCTCCTTGGGGAACGGAGTCTGATTGCGCACGGATCTTCGGCATTCGGTGTTCGCAGCGCTCGGAGCGGTGCTGCTCGCGATCGGGTTGGCCGCCACGGGTTCCACGGCGACCGGTGGGACGGCGTCCGCGGCACCGGCGGTGCGCGGCGCGGTCGACCTGTTGGCGAACGGTCGCGCCGCGGTCAATCCGCTGTCGCCGACGGGTGGGTACACCGTCTATGCCCGGACCGATGCCGAACTCGCGAACCACGAGTTCGAGGGGAGCATCGCGGTCGGCGGGGAACTCCGGATCACCCAGGCCGCCTCGTACCAGTTCGCGCACGTCATCGCCGGGTCCGGTGCCTACGTCCTGCCGATCGTCGACGGCGATCCGACCCGAGTGCTCATCGGCTCGTACGGCCCCGATCCGGCGACCAACCCAGGCCGGGCGGAGATCTCGAGCCTCGGCGCGACGCAGCCGTCGCAATACGGGGACCTGAAGATCGTCGATCGCGCGGCGCCGTTCGTCTCCTTCACGCGCGGGAGCTGGCTCCGGTACGCGTTGACCTCCGGCAGTGATTCGCCGCCGCTCATCGATGCCGAGAACCAGGTGTATCCGGATGACTCGACGCCGCCGACGACGGCGGACGGCGACGGCAGCATCTTCACGGTCGAGACCGCGCCCGACACCGCCGCGGTCGTCCGCGCGTACGTCGAGGCGAGCGCCGACGCATCCGAGGACGAGATCGACCAGTGCTTCGGGGAGATCACCGACCCGGGCAGCGGGGTCGGGTACCCGGTCACGATCCTCGAGGACGCCGGCGATCGCATCGTGCTCGGCACCCTCGTGCCCGACCGGCCGAACGTGCTCGAGTACGCCGCCATCGAGGGCGCGACCCTCCTGCAGTTCTCCGACGGCTCGCCGGGGCCGAGGAACCCGCTCGTGATCCACGTCGCCCCGGGGACGACGTCGGTGCTGCCTCCGGCGATCGACCCGCAGGGGACCTACTCGCCGTTCGTCGTGTGGGATCTCTCGGAGGTCACCGGACCCGTCGACATCAGCACCGGCGGGCGCGGCGACGGGTCGATCTACGCGCCGCACGCCGATCTCACGGTGAGCGCGCAGCCCTGGGACGGCCAGATCATCGCGAACTCGATCGTCCTCGAGGGCGGCGAGATGCACACGTTCCTGTTCGCGGGCTCCCTGCCGTGCGACACCCCGGTGGATGCCGGCACCTTCTCGGTCGCGAAGGCGCTCGCCGGTGTGGACCCGGGCGACCTCGCGCCGGGCACGGTGTTCCGCGTGGGCTACATCGCGCTCGAGCCCGACGGCACCCTGACCAGGGACGTCCTGCTCGTGAGCCCCGACGGAACGCCGGCCTCACCGGCGACGACGTTCCCGTTCGGCACGCGCGTGGTCGTCTTCGAGATCCCGCCGGACGACGACGTCCTCCCGCCGGACCTCGCGTGGACGGACGTCACATGGAGCGACGACACGACCTTCGTCATCGACGCGTCGAACCCGAGCGTCAGCCTGACCGTGACCGACACGGCGGGCCTGGTCACGGCGGGCTTCAGCGTCTCGAAGTCGCTCACCGGTTCGGGGGCGACCGTCGTGCCGTCCGACGCCGAGTTCACGCTCGAGTACCAGGTCGACGGCGGCGCGCCGATCCAGCTCGCGGTGTCTCCCGAGTCGCCTGCCGTCGTGGGCGGCCTCGAGCCCGGTGACGTCATCACGCTCGGCGAGATCTCGTTCCCCGATGTCGACGGCGTCATCTGGGGCACGCCGACGTGGTCCATCGACGGGCAACCCGTCGCGCCTGACGCCGGCGGGGACATCGAGTTCACGCTCGTGGGCGGGGAGACCATCGCGGTCGAGCTGACCAACACGGCCGACGGCGTCGGATCGTTCGCGATCGGGAAGGCCGTGGTCGGCAACGGCATGGACGACGTGCCCGACGGCACGACGTTCCCCGTCGTGTACTCGGTCGACGGCGGCCCCGAGACGACCCTCCAGCTCCCGCCCGGGGAGGTTCTGACGATCGACGGGCTGCCCGCGGGTGCGGTCGTGACGATCAGGGAGGGTCCGCTGCCCGACGTGCCCGGCATCGAATGGGGGACGCCGGCCTGGACGATCGACGGCGAGCCGCAGGTGCCCGATCCCGACGGCAGCGTCACGTTCGTCGTCCAGCCGGGTACGACCGTCGGCCTCTCGCTGACCAACACCGCGAACGGCTTCGGCTGGGCGACGCTCCTGAAGACCGTCTCGGGCTCGGCATCCGGCGTCGTGCCGGGCACCGCCTTCACGGTCGAGTACCGCATCTCGAACGGACCGGTCGGCTCGTTCCAGGTGAGCCCGGGCGTCCCGGTCACGTCCCCGGCGCTGCCGACCGGCATGACCGCCTGGCTCCGGGAGACGCCGCCAGCCGTCACGGGGGTCGCATGGGGCGAGCCGACGTGGACGATCGACGGCGTGCGCGCGGAGCCGGACGCGGACGGCTGGGTCTCGTTCCAGCCGGCGACGGGAACCGCGGTGGAGTTCGTGCTCGCGAACACCGGGTCGGCCGTGCTCCCGGCCTCCGGCGTCGACGCGGGCGGCGTGATCAGGTGGGCGACGGCGCTGGGCTCGGCAGGCCTCGCGGTGGTCGTCCTGGGTGCGATACGACGGCGCCGAGCACGCTCGAAGCCCTGACTCGCCCGGGACGACCGTCTGGCCGTCCCCGTCCGAGTCCGTCCGAGTCGGTCAGTGGCGGTACCGGGGCGTCCACGTACCGATACGGCGGCCGCGCCACCGCGCGCCGGTGCGCTTCCGGCTCACGCGCCGATCGCGTTGCCGATCTCCACGGCGGCCGTGCCGTCGATGCCGGCGTCGTCCGTCGCGTCGGCGCCGACCGTCCCGTCGATGGCGACCGTCCCGTCGATGGCGATCGCGTCCACAGCGGCATCCCCGCGGAGCGCCCGCATCATCGCGACCACGTCGTCGACGACCGCAGCGGTGAGGCGGGCGCACACGACGCTGGTGCGGCCGAGCGCGTCGAGTCCACCGGCCCGGATGCGGATCACCTCCCAGCCGACCGCACGCAGGTGCGCATCCTTCTCGAGGTCGGATGCCTCGCCCAGGCCGCGGTGCGCGGTGCGGCTCCGCCCGGGGTCGTCGTACTCGATCGCGATCCGCAGCTGCGGGACGAGGATGTCGGGCCAGACCTCGGTCCGCCCGTGGAACAGCCCGGCGATGCGCACCGCGTTGACGCCGTGGTGCAGTCGGATCCGTTCGCCGAGCAGGGCCCGAAGTCGCTGCTCGGTCATCGAGGTGCCGACGCGCAGGCTCGGCTTCATGAACGCCACACCCGCCGCGGGCGACGCCGCGGGCGCCACGGCGGCCGCTCGGCACTTCGTGCATCCCGACCCCGTGAGCACCTGCAGCACGGTGGCCGTGTACCGGTCGTGTCCGCGCGTGCAGCGCCATTCGTAGCTGGCGCCGACCCGGGTCTCGGCAGCGAGGCGCGTGCGTTCCGTCGGGAGCGCTCGGCTGATCAGCTCGCGCCGGGAGCGCCCGGTCTCGGCGATCAGCATGCAGACGGGGCATCCGCGACGGATCGAGACCGCGCCGTCGTCGCTCGCGCCGTGCCCGCACGCGAATCGCACCGAGACCATGCCGTTCCCTCCGTCTGCGGCCCGTCCAGGCCCGCGTTGCGATGGTGCCAGCACCTGCCGACATGCGGCGTACGGCCCGGCTCGACTCGTCGGGTGTCGGTGGTCGCCGCGAGAATGGCCGGGTGCGGATCGTGGTGGCGGATTCCGGCCCGCGGCGGGTCGTGCTGTTCGACCCCGACGCCGCGGATCCGGATGCGCCGCATCCCGGCGCGCCAGACCCTGATGCACCGGAGCCGGATGCCACGGCCTCCCGGTACACCGGATCGGATGCCGCCGCCGATCACGGCCGCGGCCGGGTGCTCGCCGAGGCATCCGTCGACGACCTGCCCGCGCTCGTCCGCGAGTTCGACGGCGGGCGTCCGCGATGGATCTGGAGCGACACCCGCCGGTGGTATCCGTCGCTGCTGCAGGCGGGCGTGCGCGTCGAGCGGTGCCACGACCTGCGGCTCGTCGGCGCCGTGCTCGCCGACTCGGAGTCCGTCGGGCCCGCGCGCGCGTCGGCGCCCGATCGCCCGGCCTGGCTGCCGCGCGGTCCCGCCGAGGCGGCGGCCGGCCTCACGGTCGCCGTCGTCCCGTCGAGCGCTGCCTCGTCGGCCGGGGGAGCACCCGCGCTGTTCGAGCTCTCGGACCACGCCGCGCACCCGCCGCAGGTGCAGCCGGGCGATGCCGAACCCGCGCACCGGGCTCGCGACGGCGTCGCGTCCGCGCGCGAGGTCGCCGCCGAGCACGACCGCCAGGAATCGCTCATCGCCCGGAGTTCGTCGCCGGGTGCGCTGCGGCTGCTCCTCGCCGCGGAGTCGGCCGGCGCGCTCATCGGGGCCGAGCTGGCCGCGGCGGGCGTGCCCTGGGACGCCGATGTGCACGACCGCGTCCTCGAGGCCGAGCTCGGCCCCCGGCCCGCGGCGGGCCGCAAGCCCGAGCGGATGGAGGTGCTTGCCGCGCAGGTGCGGCTCGCGCTCGACGCGCCCCGGCTCAACCTCGACTCGCAGGCCGACCTGCTGCGCGCGCTCCGCGCGGCCGGCATCGGCGTGGCATCGACGAGTCGCTGGGAACTGCGCGAGCACGAGCACGCGGCGATCGACCCGCTCGTGGCCTACCGGCGGATGTCCCGCCTGCTGACGGCGAACGGCTGGACCTGGCTGGGGGAGTGGGTCCACGACGGCCGGTTCCGGCCCGAGTACGTGCCGGGCGGCACGGCGACGGGGCGGTGGGCGACCTCGGGGGGCGGTGCACTCCAGTTGCCGAAGCAGGTCCGCGCCGCGGTGAGCGCGGATCCGGGGTGGTGGCTGGTGGTCGCCGACGCCGCCCAGCTCGAGCCGCGGATCCTCGCCGCGATGTCCGGAGACCGTCGGATGGCCGACGCCGGCCGAGGACGCGACGTCTACCGCGGCATCGTCGACGCGGGCGTCGTCGAGACCCGCGACCAGGCGAAGGTCGCGATGCTCGGCGCGATGTACGGCGCGACGACGGGGGAGAGCGGCCGGCTCGTGCCGAGGCTGCACCGGGCGTTCCCGGCCGCGATGGCCCTCGTCGACCGGGCCGCCGCGGTCGGCGAGCGGGGCGGTCGCGTGACGACGCTGCTCGGTCGCTCGTCGCCGCTCCCGCCGGAGACCTGGCGGGCGATCCAGTCGCGCGCGAGCGAGCCGGACGCGACACCGGCCGACGAGCGCCGTGCGCGGTCGTCGGCTCGCGACTGGGGCCGCTTCACCCGCAACTTCGTGGTGCAGGGCACGGCGGCCGAGTGGGCGCTCTGCTGGATGGCGGGTCTGCGCACACGGCTCGCGGCGATCGAGGTCGGTGAGCTCGCGCGTCCTGCTGCGGCATCGGGGGCCGCGTTCCAGTGCAGTCCCCACATCGTGTACTTCCTTCACGATGAACTCATCGTGCACGCACCCGAGGGCGTGGTCGACGACGTCGTCGCGGCGGTGCGCGAGGCCGCGGCCGAGGCGGGTCGGATGCTCTTCGGCTCGTTCCCGATCGAGTTCCCGCTCGACCTCGCGGTCGTCGGCAGCTACGCCGAGGCCGACGACTGAACGGTCGCGCGCTCGGCCGCCTCGCGCGGCCGCCGTCCGCGGGCCGGTCGCTCGGCGCTCGACTCCCAGGCGAGCGGCGCTGCGGCCTCGACCTCGTCGAGCCACGTCAGCACGGCACGGCACCGCTCCGCCTCTGCTGCGGCCGCGGTGGCCGCGAGTCGCCCGGCCGCGAGCCGCTCGGCGCCGACCGAGCCGTCGGGGATCGCCACGCGGCCGGTTCCCGCATCACCCGTCGGGCTCGCGACCGCGGCGTGCTCCGCGGATCGCCGACGATCCTGCCAGCGCGCGCGCTCCGATCGGATGACCGCGCCGGGGTCGACCCCGGCGACGGGTCCGAGCGATCCGACGAGGAGGACCCGGTCGAGCGTCTCGTCCCACGGATCGCCGGCCGGGGCATCCTCTCCCGCGAGCCACGCCGCCGCCGCCATCCGTCCGCTCGCGGTCGCGGCATGGAGCGGTCGGCCGTCCTCGGTCGTCCCGGCGGGTTCCACCAGGCCCTGCACGGTCAGGCGTTCGAGCGTCGCGTAGGTCTGCCCGACGTTGATGCGCCGACGACCCCCCGTGCGCTCGGCGAGCTCGCCGTGGAGTTGGAAGCCGTACCGGGGTCCGGCGAGCAGGAGTACGAGCAGGGCATCGCGGACGGCCACGGTCTCCTCCATCGCGAGGGCGGCGTCCTGCGGACGACCGCCGGCAGAAAGGTTCACTCAGCATACTGTTCGCATCGCAGGCCGGGTGCGAGCACACGCGGGCGCGGGCCGGATCCGTCGCCATCGGACGCGGTTCGCGAGCGACCCTGCGACCGCGTCCCCCGATCGCCCCGGAATCTCTTGTCGGGATACCTGATCCGGGGCATAATCGGCGTGACGTATACCGTCCACAATCGAACACATCCGCCATCCGGCGTTCCGAGGTCGTAGGGGAAGACGCACCTCAGGGAACGGAGTGGAGATGGTGGGAATGCAGACGCGGGCCACCGGCGCCGCGCGAGGGGTGGTGTTCATCCACTCCTCGCCGAAGGCGATGTGCCCGCATGTGGAGTGGGCGATCGGTCGCGCGCTCGGCGAGGCGCGCGTCGTGGACTGGCTCGACCAGCCCGTGCTGCGCGGCACGTTCCGCGCCGAGTTCGCCTGGACCGGGCACGTCGGCGACGGGGCGCGGCTCGCGTCGGCCCTGCGCGGCTGGGACGAATTGCGCTTCGAGGTCACCGAGGAACCGTCGGCGTCGAGCGACGGCGGCCGCTGGATGCACACGCCGATGCTCGGCGTCTTCTACGCCCAGGTCGACTCGATCGGGAACACCGTGGTCCCGGAGGACCGCATCCGCTACGCGATGGAGATCGCGGGGACGGATGCGATCGAACTCCAGCGCGAGCTGCGACTCGCGCTCGGCCAGGCGTGGGACGACGAACTCGAGGCGTTCCGGCACGCCGCGGACCACGCACCGGTGATCTGGCTCCACCAGGTGGGATGACGGGCTACGGGTGGTTCGGGCGGCGTGACGCGACCGTCGGATGACGCATCCCCGGCGGCGCACGAACGAAGCCCACCACCCGCAGCACGCTCGAGGCCCCGGCGAATCATCGCCGGGGCCTCGAGCGTGCGGTGCCGGCCATCGTGGGCCGGCGATCCGATTCAGACGGAGCGGATCGCGACGACCGCGTTGTGCCCGCCGAACCCGAAGGAGTTCGAGATCGCGAGCTGCGGCCCGGCGCCGAGCTCGACCGGTGCGCCCGCGAGGGCGAACGGAACCGCCGGGTCCTGCGTCGTGAGGTTGATCGTCGGCGGCGCCACGCGGTCGCGCAGGGCGAGCACCGTGAAGATCGCCTCGAGCGCGCCCGTGCCGCCGAGCAGGTGGCCGGTCGACGCCTTGGTCGCCGAGACGGGGATCTCGTCGATGCGGTCGCCGAACACGACCTTCAGCGCCTGGTACTCGTTCGGGTCGCCGACGGGCGTCGAGGTCGCGTGCGCGTTGATGTGCGTGACATCGTCGATCGAGGCATCCGCTTCCTCGAGCGCGAGCCGGACCGCGCGCGCGGCGCCGACGCCCTCGGGGTCGTTCGCGGTGATGTGGTACGAATCGGCGGTCACGCCGCCGCCCGCGATCTCCGCGTAGATCTTCGCGCCGCGGGCCTTCGCGTGCTCCTCGGTCTCGAGGATCAGCGCGCCGGCGCCCTCGCCCATCACGAACCCGTCGCGGTCGATGCTGCCGGGGCGCGAGGCGTGCGCGGGGTCGTCGTTGCGCTTGGACAGCGCCTGCATCGAGGAGAACGACGCCATCGTGATCGGGTGGATCGCGGACTCGGTGCCGCCGGCGATCACGATGTCCGCGAGGCCGTCGCGGAGGTGCTCGACGGCGTTCACGATCGACTCGGTGCTGGACGCGCAGGCGCTCGCGACGGTGCGTGCGAACGCACGCGCGCCGAAGTGGAGCGACAGGTTGCCCGCGGCCGCGTTCGGCATGAGCATGGGGACGGTCATCGGCAGGACCCGGCGCGGGCCCTTCTCGCGCAGGACGTCCCACGCGTCGAGCAGCGTCCAGATGCCGCCGATGCCGGTCGCGAAGTCGACGCCGAGTCGCTCGGGGTCGACCTCGGGGCTGCCGGCGTCGGCCCAGGCCTCCTTCGCCGCGATGAGCGCGAACTGCGAGGCGGGGTCGAGGCGCTTGGCGACCGGGCGCTCGAGGACGGCCTCCGGGCGCACCACGGCCTCTGCGGCGAAGGTCACCGGCAGCTCGTATCGCTCCACCCAGTCGTACTCGAGCGTGTGGGCGCCGGACACGCCCTCCAGGAGCGCGGTCCAGCTCTCGGGGGCGGTGCCGCCGAGCGGCGACGACGCGCCGATGCCGGTGACGACGATCTTCTTGGTCATGGCGTGAAACTCCGGTGCAGGGGTGGGCAGGTGATGCGGACGGACCGGAGCCGGGGGCCCCGGTCCGTCCGTGATCGACTACGCCTGGGCGTTGACGATGAAGGTGACGGCGTCGCCGACGGTCTTGAGGTTCTTGACCTCTTCGTCGGGGATCTTCACGTCGAACTTCTCCTCGGCGTTGACCACGATGGTCATCATCGAGATGGAGTCGATGTCGAGGTCGTCGGTGAACGACTTGTCGAGCTCGACCGCGTCGGTCGCGATGCCCGTCTCGTCGTTGACGAGCTCGGCCAGGCCGGCGAGGACTTCTTCGGTGGACAGTGCCATGGGGTTTCCTTCTCCTTGAGGCGTCTCGTGCGGAGGCGCGGGCGGGTGGATGGGTTCAGCGGTTCAGGGAAGAACCACTACTTGGGCGCCGAAGACGAGTCCGGCGCCGAAGCCGATCTGGAGGGCGAGGCCTCCGGAGAGTTCGGGGTGCTCCTCGAGCAGACGATGCGTCGCGAGCGGGATGGATGCCGCGGACGTGTTGCCCGTCGTCGCGATGTCGCGCCCGATCACGACCGTCTCGGGGAGCTTCAGCTGCTTGGCGAACTCGTCGATGATCCGCATGTTCGCCTGGTGTGGGATGAACGCGGCGAGCTGGTCCGCCGTGACGCCGGCGGCGTCCAGCGCCTGCCGGGCGACCTTGGCCATGTCCCACACGGCCCAGCGGAAGACCGTCTGGCCCTCCTGCCGGAGGGTCGGCCAGCCGGCGCCCCCGTCGCGGAACTCCACGAGGGTGTGGTCCATCCCGACCGCGCCCGCCTTCGAGCCGTCGGATCCCCACACCGTGCGCGAGATCCCGGGAACCTCGCTCGGGCCGACGACGACCGCGCCGGCGCCGTCGCCGAGGAGGAACGAGATGGTCCGGTCGGTCGGGTCGACGACGTCCGAGAGCTTCTCGGCGCCGATCACGAGCGCGTAGGTCGCCGCGCCGGCGCGGATGAGCGCGTCCGCCTGGGCCAGTGCGTAGGAGTACCCCGCGCAGGCCGCGTTCATGTCGTAGGCGGCTGCCGGGTTGGCGCCGACCCGGTCGGCGACGACCGCGGCCATCGACGGGGTCTGCTGCACGTTCGAGATCGTGGCGATGATGACCAGGTCGATCCGCTCCGGGGCGACCCCGGACTTCTCGATCGCCTCGCGGGCGGCGTCGGTCGCCAGGTCGACCGCGAGCACGTCGGCGCCGGCGCGGGTGCGCGTGATGATGCCGGTGCGCTGCTGGATCCACTCGTCCGACGAGTCGATCGGGCCGATCAGGTCCTCGTTGGGGACCACGTTCTCGCCGCGCGCGGCGCCGAACGCGTAGATCCGGGTGAACGGGCTGCCCTGGGACTGGGTGAGGGTGGGTTCGGTCATCTGGCTTCTCTCCGGACGGTCAGGCGGCGCTGTCGAGCAGTTCGATCGCGGCGGGCAGGTCGGCCGGCGTCTTGACGGCGACGGTCGGGATGCCCTTCAGTCCGCGCTTGGCCAGGCCGACGAGCGCACCCGCGGGCGCGAGCTCGATCAGGCCGGTCACGCCGGCGGCGGCGAACGACTCCATGCAGCGATCCCACCGTACGGGAGACGAGACCTGTCCGACGATGAGGTCGAGGTACTCGGAACCGGCGGCGACGGATGCCCCGTCCCGGTTGGTCCACAGCGGGAGGGTCGGATCGGCCGGGGACAGCGAGCCGGCGACCGCGGCGAGGCGATCGACGGCGGGCGCCATGTAGCGCGTGTGGAATGCGCCGGCGACCTGGAGCGGGATGACCCGCGCCCCCGCGGGCGGCTCGGCGCGGAGCGCGTCGAGCGCGTCGACGGCACCCGCGACGACGACCTGCCCGCCGCCGTTGAAGTTCGCGGGCTCGAGGCCGAGCGCGTCGAGCCGGGCGAGCACCTCGGCCTCGTCGCCGCCGACGACGGCGCTCATGCCGGTCGCGACGAGCGCCGCGGCATCCGCCATCGCGCGACCGCGCTCGGCGACCAGCCGGATCGCGTCGGCGTCGGACAGGATGCCCGTGACCGCGGCGGCCGTCAGTTCGCCGACCGAGTGGCCGGCGACGCCGCCGATGCGGTCGCGGCGGCCGTCGGCGAGTGCTGCGAACGAGAGGATGCCGGCCGCCACGATGAGCGGCTGCGCGATCGCGGTGTCGCGGATCGTCTCGGCGTCGCTCTCGGTGCCGTGGCGCGCGAGGTCGACGCCGGCGACCTCGGAGAGGGCGTCGAGTCGCTCGGCGAAGCCGGGCTCGGCGAGCCACGGGGCGAGGAAACCTGGGGTTTGTGAGCCCTGTCCGGGGCAGACGACGACGATCACCCTCCCTAGTCTGCCAAGCGATCGGGGGAGTGGTGTGTGCACGGGCGACAAGCCTCCTCGCGGACGATTGTGTGCGCCGAACAAGAGATCGGAGCCGCGCTCAGCTCTGGCGCCGGCGCGTGCCGACCTCGTGGTCGGTCATCGAGCCGACGATCAACGCCACCTGGAGGATCAGCGCCTCGCGTGCGCCGGTGGCGTCCCAGCCGATGACGTCCGACACCCGCTTCAGCCGGTACCGGACGGTGTTCGGGTGCACGAAGAGCTCGCGTGCGGTCGCCTCGAGCGACCGCCCGTTGTCGAGGTAGCTCCACAGGGTCGTGAGCAGCTCGGTCGAATGCGCCTGCAGCGGGCGGTAGATCCGGTGGACCAGGGTCGCCTTGGCGAGCGCGTCGCCCGCGAGCGCGCGCTCCGGCAGCAGGTCGTCGGCCTGGACCGGGCGAGGAGCGTTGCGCCAGGATCGGGCGACCGCGAACCCCGCGAGTGCGGCGCGTGCGCTCTTCGAGGCATCCACGAGGTTCTGCACCGGATGCCCCAGCACCAGGTGACCCTGGCCGAAGTGGGGTTCGAGCTGCGTGGCGATCTCCATGAAGCTGAGCGCCGGCGCCGTGCCGACGGTCTCGTCTTCGTGGCTGCGCGGCTCGGCTCGGCCGATCACGACCACGAGCCGGCTTCCCTGCACGCCCACGAGCACGTCGGCGTGCATGTGCCGAGCGGCGCGGCGCAAGTGGTCGACGTCGAACTGCTTCGGCGCGGTGCCCACGAGCACCGCGGTCTCGCCGTGCCCGTGCCAGCCGAGCGCGGCGATCCGGCTCGGGAGCTCCTCGTCCTGTTCGCCCGAGAGGATCGAGTCGACGACGAGCGCCTCGAGGCGCGCGTCCCACAGGCCGCGAGCCTCGGCCGCCCGCGCGTACACATCGGCCGCGGCGAAGGCGATCTCGCGCGAGTAGAGCAGGATCGCCTCGCGCAGTTCCTCGCTGCCGTCCTTGATCCGCTCCTCGACGACCTCGACCGTCACCCGGATCAGCTGCAGCGTCTGCTGCAGGCTCACCGATCGGAGCAGCTCACGCGGAGCTGCACCGAACACGTCGGCGGCGATCCAGGGCGTCGATCGAGGGTCGTCGAACCACGAGATGAACGAGGTGATGCCGGCCTGGGCGACGAGCCCGACCGCCGAGCGTCGGCTCGGCGGCATGTCGCCGTACCAGGGCAGCGTGTCCTCGAGCCGCTTGAGGGTGCGCGTGGCGAGTTCGCCCGAGATGGTCCGCAACCACGCGAGCGTCTCCGCCTTGGTCCGAGGCTTGGCCATCGTCCGGCCCGTCAGGACTCGCCGCCGGCCGTCCCGGTCGTGCCCGCATTCACGTCGTGCAACCGGTACTTCTCGATGGCCCGGACCGCGAGCGACGGGTCGACCTCGCCGCGCTCCGCGAGCACCTGCAGGGTACGGACCACGACCGAGGGGCCGTCGATCTTGAAGAACCGGCGCGCGGCCGGGCGGGTGTCCGAGAAGCCGAAGCCGTCGGCGCCGAGCGTGACGTAGCGGCCGGGCACGTAGGCGCGGATCTGCTCCTGCACGGCCTTCATGTAGTCCGAGACCGCGACGAACGGACCCGTCGCGCCCTGCAGCTTCTGCGTGAGGTAGGCGACGTGCGGAGCTTCCTCCGGGTTGAGGAAGTTGTGCTCCTCGGCGGCCTGGCCGTCGCGCGCGAGCTCGGACCAGCTGGTGACCGACCACACGTCGGCCGAGACGCCCCAGTCGTCGGCGAGGAGCTGCTGCGCCTCGAGGATCCACGGGACCGCCACGCCGGACGCGAGCAGCTGGGCCTTGGGGCCCTGCACGGTCGACTCGGAGATGCGGTGGATGCCCTTGACGATGCCCTCGACGTCGACGCCCTCGGGCTCGGCCGGCTGGACGAGCGGCTCGTTGTACACCGTGAGGTAGTACATGACGTTCGGGTCGGGGTGCGAGCCGCCGTACATGCGCTCGAGGCCCGAGCGCATGAGGTGGCCGATCTCGTAGCCGTACGCGGGGTCGTACGAGACGACCGCCGGGTTCGTCGCCGCGAGGAGCGGCGAGTGGCCGTCGGCGTGCTGGAGGCCCTCGCCGGTGAGCGTGGTGCGACCCGCGGTCGCGCCGATGATGAAGCCGCGCGCCATCTGGTCGCCCGCGGCCCACATCGCGTCGCCCGTGCGCTGGAATCCGAACATCGAGTAGAAGACGTAGATCGGGATGAGCGGCTGGCCCTGCGTCGCGTACGACGTGCCGATCGCGGTGAACGCGGCGAACGCGCCGGCCTCGTTGATGCCGACGTGCACGAGCTGGCCCTGCGGGCTCTCCTTGTAGGCGAGCAGGAGCTCCCGGTCGACCGAGGTGTAGTGCTGGCCGTTCGGGTTGTAGATCTTCGCGTTCGGGAAGAACGCGTCCATGCCGAACGTGCGCGCCTCGTCGGGGATGATCGGCACGATCCGGTTGCCGAAGTCCTTCGACCGCATGAGGTCCTTGAGCAGACGCACGAACGCCATGGTCGTGGCGATCTCCTGCGTGCCGGAGCCCTTCTTCGCGACGGCGTAGGCCGACTCGTCGGGGACGGAGATCTCGACGTGGGTCGTTCGACGCTCGGGCACGTACCCGCCGAGCGCGCGACGGCGCTCCTGCAGGTACTGGATCGCCTCGTCGCCCTGGCCCGGGTGGTAGTACGGCGGCAGGTACGGGTTCTCCTCGAGCTGCGCGTCGGAGATCGGGATGCGCATCTCGTCGCGGAACGTCTTGAGGTTGTCCAGCGTCATCTTCTTCATCTGGTGGGTCGCGTTGCGGCCCTCGAAGGACTTGCCGAGGCCGTAGCCCTTGATGGTCTTCGCGAGGATGACGGTGGGCTGGCCCTTGTGCTCGGTGGCCGCCTTGAACGCCGCGTAGATCTTGCGGTAGTCGTGGCCGCCGCGCTTGAGGCCCCAGACCTCGTCGTCGCTGAGGTGGGAGACGAGCTCGAGCGCACGGGGGTCGCGGCCGAAGAAGTTCTCGCGCACGTACGCGCCGGACTCGGTCTTGTACGTCTGGTAGTCGCCGTCGGGCGTGACGTTCATCAGGTTGCGCAGCGCGCCGTCGTGGTCGCGTGCGAGCAGGTCGTCCCACTCGCGGCCCCAGACCACCTTGATGACGTTCCAGCCCGCGCCGCGGAAGAAGCTCTCGAGCTCCTGGATGATCTTGCCGTTGCCGCGCACCGGGCCGTCGAGGCGCTGCAGGTTGCAGTTGATCACGAAGTTGAGGTTGTCGAGCCCGTCGTTGGCGGCGAGCTGCAGTGCGCCGCGGCTCTCGACCTCGTCCATCTCGCCGTCGCCGAGGAACGCCCAGACCTGCTGGTCGGACGCGTCCTTGATACCGCGGTTGGTGAGGTACTTGTTGAGCTGGGCCTGGTAGATCGCGTTGATCGGGCCGAGGCCCATCGACACGGTCGGGAACTGCCAGAACTCCGGCATCAGGCGCGGGTGCGGGTACGACGAGAGGCCGTACGGCGCGTGCGACTTCTCCTGGCGGAAGCCGTCGAGCTCGTGCTGGCCGAGGCGGCCCTCGAGGAAGGCGCGGGCGTACATGCCGGGGGAGGCGTGGCCCTGGAAGAAGACCTGGTCGCCGCCCGACGGGTGGTCCTGGCCGCGGAAGAAGTGGTTGAGGCCGACCTCGTAGAGCGACGCCGCGCCCGCATAGGTCGAGATGTGGCCGCCGACTGAGATGCCGGGGCGCTGCGCGCGGTGCACGAGGATCGCGGCGTTCCAACGGAGCCATGCGCGGTAGCGGCGCTCGATCTCCTCGTCGCCGGGGAACTCGGGCTCGTTCTCGGGCGCGATCGTGTTCAGGTAGTCCGTCGTCGGGACCATCGGGACGCCGAGGTGCAGCTCCTTCGAGCGCTTGAGCAGGCTCAGCATGACCTCACGGCCGCGCTCGTGGCCCTTGTCGGCGACGAGTCCGTCGAGCGAGTCGTTCCACTCGGCGGTCTCCTCGGGGTCCGAGTCCATGGACACGACCGAGTAGGGGTCCTGGTCGTTGACAGTCACGGTCGACCTCTCTCTTCAAGCAGGGGTGTCTGCACGCGGCAGTGAGCCAACACGGACGGATCGCGTCCGGGCATCGACGCCATCCTAGTGATTCTATGCCTGCACGGATCGCGCACTCCCCGCGTCGGCAGCCTCCGGGCGGGTGGCTAGGCTGACCGGGTCCACGCCCGCTGAGCACGCCCCCGGAGGCCCCCAAGATGATCCTCGAACCCGGCACCGCCGCACCCGACTTCGAGCTGAGCGACCAGCACGGCGCACCGTTCCGCCTGACCGAGGCGCTCGAACGCGGCCCCGTCGTGCTCGTGTTCTTCCCGTTCGCGTTCTCGCGCGGCTGCCAGGGCGAACTGTGCGAGCTGCGCGACAACCTCGCGGTGTTCGAAGATGCGAAGGTGCAGCTCGTCGGCGTCTCGGTCGACTCGAAGCACGCGCTGCGCGCGTGGGCGGAGGAGCAGTCCTACGGGTTCCCGCTGCTCGCCGACTTCTGGCCGCACGGTGCGGTCGCGCAGGCCTACGGCGCGTTCCTCGGCGAGAAGGGCTTCGCGACGCGCGCGACGTTCCTCGTCGGGCAGGACGGCACCGTCCGCGACGCCTTCGCCGTCGGCCCCGGCGACGCGCGCCCGCTCGAGTCGTACCGCGCCGCGATCGCGGCGCTCTGAGCGCCGCGATCATCCGACAGATCGCGGTACCTTGCTGAGGTGATCTCGACACTGCAACGGCGCTTGCGCACGGCTGCCGGCCGGATTTGGTCGTCGGTCGTCGAGTACCGCTGGATCCTGCTGAGTGTTTCTCTCGCCTCACTCGGATTGGTGTCGCTCGTGCGTCCGATCTGGGACTGGGTGAACCTCGCCGCAGCGTTCGTTTCAGCCGCCCTCGTGGGCGTCGAGATCGCCGCGCACCGACGCGAGGCCCGCCGAACGAGATTCATGCGGCGCGGGAGCGAATCGTTCATCGACGTGGAATTCGGGTCCCGGTTCGAGTTGTGGACGTTCCCGAACGGAGTCTTCCTCCTCGATCGGGTCGGGTCGCAGGCGATGGCATCGGGGCGGATGACCGCGCGGCGCGAGCGGGTCGGCTATGTCCTTCCTACCGAACTGAGACGGATCGGCGATCGCTTTCGCCGCCAGCGACTCGCGGAGAACCCGAGCATCTTCAATGGTCGTGTGGTTGGGCTCGACACCGACCTCGGGGACGGGGATGAGGTACCCGGCTCGGTCGCGCTACGCGACGCGAAGTACTTCGATCACCTTGCTTCGGACATCATGGCCATGAACGATGTCTTCATCGACGGCCGGCGGCGGTCGGAGTTCGGGCGCAATCTGTTCATCGATCGGAACGGGCGCCCGCGGGACTTCGGCGACAGTTGGCTGTTGAACGCGGTCGGGGCATCGGTACTCGCCATCACGTCGGATGGCAGGTTCGTCGCGGTGGCCCAGACATCGCGGAATGAGAGCAGCGGCGAGCTCTTCGCACCGAGCGGATCGGGATCGGTGGAGCCGAGGGACTACCGCGGGGAAACGGCGCTGCAGTTCGGGCAGTTGGCGATGCGCGCCGCGCTCAGGGAACTCGCAGAGGAGGCGGCGATCCAGGCGCACGAGGTCCGGGCGGCCGCGTTCGTCGGCTTCGGGCGTTGGTTGAACAAGTCGGCCAAGCCCGAGGCCTTCACGCTCGCCTTGCTTTCCATCGATTCGCACGAGGTGTTGCGCAGGCGTGTGCCCAGATCCGACCGACCGTACACGGGGGCCATCCAAGCATTCCGGTTCGCGCAGCCACTCCTCGGAGCCATCGATCGATCGGCCGAAACCATGGCCCCGCGTGAGCTACGCGGAGCGATGTCGGTCCCGCTCGCCGTGGGCATCCGACTTCTCGTGGAGCGTGCGAACGGACCTCGTGTTCCAGATGATCCGTTCGATCGGATCCTGGACAGCGTGATCGATCAGGTCTCGAAGTCAGTCATCGATGAGACCGTTCGTTGACCATCGACGTCGTCGCGTAGCCCTCGACTAGCATGGTGCTGCGTCTCTCTCCGACGCGCGCAGGGGCCTTTAGCTCAGTTGGTAGAGCGCCACGCTTACACCGTGGATGTCGTCGGTTCGAGCCCGGCAGGGCCCACCGGATGCCCCGCGCCGCCGTGCTCGGCGAGCTCCCTCCCGTCTCGGCTCGCCGGCCACGGGTAGGCTGACACGGTGACCGTGCGCCTGGCCGACCTGCTCGTGACCGTCGAGCGACTCTGGCCGGCGTCGGGCGCCGAGGCGTGGGACGCCGTCGGACTCGTCGCCGGAGACCCGGATGACCCGGTCGGGCGCGTGCACCTCGCGGTCGACGCCGTCGCGGCCACCGTCGACGAGGCGATCGAGGGCGGTGCCGGCCTGCTCGTGGCGCACCATCCGCTGCTCCTGCGGGGCGTCACCAGCCTCGCCGAGGACCGGTACAAGGGCGCGCTCGTCGCCCGGCTGATCCGGGCCCGGTGCGCTCTCGTCGCGGCGCACACCAACGCCGACGTCGTCGACGAGGGGACCAGCGCGGTCCTCGCCGAGCGGCTCGGGCTCGTCGACACCCGCCCGATCGTGCCGTCCGAGGCGGCCGGGACGGGCCTCGGCCGGGTCGGCCGGCTGCCGGCGCCGACGACCCTCGGCCGGCTCGCTCGCTCGCTCGCCGAGATCCTCCCCGCCACGGCGACCGGCGTCCGCGCAGCGGGCGACTTCGACCAGCCGGTCGAGACCGTCGCGGTCTGCGGGGGTGCCGGCGACTCGCTGCTCTCGCACCCCGACGTCCGTGCGTCGGACGTCTACATCACCGCCGACCTGCGGCACCACCCGGCGTCCGAGGCCCGAGAGCAGGCGATCCTCCGCGGCGGCCCCGCACTCCTGGACGTGTCGCACTGGGCGAGCGAGTGGCTCTGGCTCGATCGGGCCGCCGATCAGCTCCGCTCGGAGCATCCCGAACTCGAGGTCGTCGTGAGCGACCTCCGCACCGACCCCTGGGACTTCCAGGTCGTGCAATGACCCCAACCCAGCACCGTCTCCCGAGGAGCATCCAGTGAAGGCCACCCCCGCCGAGCAGCAGGAGCTGCTCCGCCTCCAGTCCGTCGACACGCGCCTCGCGCAGCTCGCGCACCGTCTCGGCGTGCTTCCGCAGGCGGGTGCGCTCGGCGAGCTCGCGACCCGCGAGGACGCCGCGCGCCGCGTGCGCGCGGGCGCCGTCGGCACGCTCGAGGACGCGCGCGCCGAACTCGCCCGGCTCGAGTCCGACGTGGCGCTCGTCGAGGCGCGCATCGTGCGCGACGGCGACCGGCTCACGCACACCTCGTCGATGAAGGACGTGAACGCGCTCGAGTCCGAGCTCGCCTCGCTCCGCAAGCGTCGCAGCGACCTCGAGGACCAGGAGCTCGCCGTGATGGAGCGCGTCGAGGAGGCGGAGCGCGCGGTCGCGGAGATCGACTACGAACACGACGGGATCGCCGCCGAGCGCGCGCGGCTCGAAGCGGAGCGCGACGAGGCGGCGGCCGGCATCGCGGTCGAGCGCGACCAGTCCGAGCGCGATCGGGCGGCGATCGCGTCGGCCGTGCCCGAGCCGCTGCTCGCGTTCTACGAGCAGCGCCGTGCGCGCGGCGGCGGCATCGGCGCGGCCCTCCTCAGCCGGCGCACGTGCGGCGGGTGCACGATCACCCTGACCGGCTCCGACCTCGAGGACGTCCGCCGGGCCGCGTACGACGACGTGGTCCAGTGCCCCGAGTGCGACCGCATCCTCGTGCGGACCGACGAGTCGGGCCTCTGACGGCACCCCTCGGCGCCGCGGGGTAGGCTGGACGGGCGAGCGGGTCGGCAAGACGGTCGCGTCACCCGAGCGATCGGGTGCCGAGGAACGTCCGGGCTCCGCAGGGCAGGACGGTGGGTAACACCCACCCGGGGCAACCCGCGAGACAGTGCCACAGAAAGCAGACCGCCACGGGCTCCGGCCCGCGGTAAGGGTGAAACGGTGGGGTAAGAGCCCACCAGCGGCCGCGGTGACGCGGCCGGCTCGGTAAACCTCGTCCGGAGCAAGGCCAGACAGGGAACGATGGGGCTGCCCGTCCCGTTCCCGGGTAGGCCGCTGGAGGGTTGCGGCAACGCAACTCCGAGAGAGATGGCCGTCCAGCCGGTGTCGCGCAAGCGCCCGGTGAACAGAACCCGGCGTATCAGCCGGCCCGCTCGCCTCGAACCTCGTCGGCCCCGTGCCGGCAGGTCGTCAGGACCGCGCGAGCGCCGCCGCTCCGAGGATCCCCGCGTTGTTCCGGTGCGTGGCGGGCACGATCCGCGTGCGCAGGTCCAGGAGCGGGAAGAACTCCTCCCAGTGCTTGGACACGCCCCCGCCGACGACGAACAGGTCGGGGGAGAAGATGAACTCGAGGTGCCCGTAGTAGCGCTGGAGCCGTTCGGCCCACTCCGCCCAGTCGAGGTCCTCGCGTTCCTTCGCCGAGTACGCCGCCCGGCTCTCGGCGTCCTGGCCGTCGAGCTCGAGGTGCCCGAGCTCGGAGTTCGGGATGAGGATGCCCCGGTGGATCAGGGCCGAGCCGATGCCGGTGCCGAGCGTGGTCAGGATGACGAGGCCCTCCTCGTCGGCTGCCGCGCCGAACCTGACTTCGGCGTAGCCGGCGGCATCCGCGTCGTTGACGAAGAAGATGTCGCGGCTGAGCGCCTCGGCGAAGAGGTCCTGCGCGGCGAGCCCGATCCAGCGCTTCGAGATGTTGGCGGCCGACATGGTGCGGCCGTGCTGCACGACCGCCGGGAAGCAGACCCCGACCGGGAGCGTGTCGTCACCGGCCGCGTCGGCGACGCGGTCCAGCAGTGCGCGCGTGGCCTCGATGACGTCCTCGGGCTCGGCCCCGGACGGAGTCGGGACCTTGATCCGGTCGGAGACCAGCGAACCGGTGCCGACGTCGACCACCGCCCCCTTGATCCCGGTTCCGCCGATGTCGATGCCGATCGCACGCCCTGTGACCATGGCGCCAGACTATCGCCCCGACCGGTCGCGGACGGGGTCGCGGGCGTAGGATCGCCCCATGGCCGAGGACGTCGAGCACCGCTTCTGGTACAACATGCGCACGGGCGAGGTCGAGCAGGGATTCCAGTCGCCGTCGCTCGATCGCGTCGGCCCGTTCGACACGCGCGAGGAGGCCGCGCACGCGCTCGAGAAGCTGCGCGAGAACAGCGCGAAGTGGGCCGCCGAGGAGGCCGCGGAAGATTGAGCGGTCGCGCCGGTTCACCCGGGCGGGCGGTTCACTCGTACGAGTGCTCGGGCCCCGGGTAGGTGCCGTCGGCGACGTCCCGCTGCCAGCGGTGCGCGGCGTCGGCCAGGGTGCCCGCGAGGTCGGCGTACTGGCGCACGAACTTCGGGATGCGCCCGATGGTGAGCCCGGCCCAGTCGGTCCAGACGAGCAGCTGGCCGTCGCAGTGCGGTCCGGCGCCGACGGAGATGGTCGGGATGTCGATCGACTCGGTCACGCGCTTCGCGGCGTCGGCTGGGACCATCTCGAGCACGACCGCGAACGCCCCGGCCTCCTGGACGGCGCGGGCGTCGGCGAGCAGCTGCTCGACGGCGTCGCCGCGCCCCTGGATGAGGTGGCCGCCGAGGCCGTGCTCGCTCTGCGGCGTGAAGCCGATGTGGGCCATGACCGGGATGCCGGCCTGCACGATGCGGTGGATCTGCCGCCGGCTCCGCTCGCCGCCCTCGAGCTTCACGGCGTGGGCGCCGGTCTCCTTCATGAACCGGACCGCGGTGTGCAGGGCGTCCTCGGGCCCGTTCTCGTAGGAGCCGAAGGGCATGTCGGCGACGACGAAGGCACGGTGGACGGCACGCGCGACCGCGCGCGTGAGCGGGATGAGCTCGTCGACCGTCACGGGCAGCG
The DNA here is from genome assembly GCF_043518605.1 of Agromyces sp. MMS24-JH15. Classification (GTDB taxonomy): domain Bacteria; phylum Actinomycetota; class Actinomycetes; order Actinomycetales; family Microbacteriaceae; genus Agromyces. The sequence continues at coordinate 3,011,215 of NZ_CP171358.1, read as the reverse complement.
TCGTGTCGTACCCGAGCACGTTGTTCCCGGCGGAGTCGCCGACGAGCAGGAAGTCGATGCCGGCCTCGTCGAAGATGCGCGCGGTGAGCTGGTCGTAGCTGGTCAGGCCGGTGATCTTGATGCCGTCGCGCTTCGCGTTCTGGAAGTGCCGCGTGCGGACCCGCTTCGGGCCGCCGGGGGCGGCTCCGCCGCCGTACGGATTCTGCTCGACGGAGGCTCCGGGCTGCTGGTCCTGGGGCTCGTTCGGCTGCTCCGGCATGGCCTCAGTCTCGCACACGGGGCGTCGGTCACGGCCCGGCGCTACCCACTACGCTGGGAACGATCAGGAAGGGTGCGGATGGATAAGCAGCGCGACTTCGTACTTCGGACCATCGAGGAACGCGGAGTCAAGTTCGTCAGGCTCTGGTTCACGGACGTGGTCGGCACGCTGAAGTCGGTCGCGATCGCACCGGCCGAGGTCGAGGGGGCGTTCGCCGAGGGCATCGGCTTCGACGGCTCCGCGATCGAGGGCCTGAGCCGGACCTTCGAGTCCGACCTGCTCGCGTTCCCGGACCCCGCGACCTTCCAGACGCTCCCGTGGCGCGGCGAGGTCGACCCGACCGCGCGCATGTTCTGCGACATCACGACGCCCGACGGCGTGCCGGCGGTCACGGATCCGCGCAACGTGCTGAAGCGGACGCTCGCGGTCGCCGCGGAGCGCGGGTTCACGTTCTACACGCACCCCGAGATCGAGTTCTACCTCCTGAAGTCGTCGAAGTTCGGCGAGGAGGGGCCCGTGCCGGTCGATTCCGCGGGCTACTTCGACAACGTCCCGGGCGGCACCGCCCACGACTTCCGGCGCCGGTCCGTGCGCATGCTCGAGGATCTCGGCATCTCGGTGGAGTTCAGCCACCACGAGGCCGGGCCGGGCCAGAACGAGATCGACCTCCGGTACGCCGACGCCCTCGCGACCGCCGACAACATCATGACCTTCCGCACGGTCGTGAAGGAGGTCGCGATCGAGCAGGGCGTCTACGCGACCTTCATGCCGAAGCCGTTCTCGCAGTACCCCGGCAGCGGCATGCACACGCACCTCTCGCTGTTCGAGGGCGACCAGAACGCATTCTACGAGGCCGGTGCGCAGTACCAGCTGTCGAAGATCGGCCGCCAGTTCATCGCGGGCCTCCTGCGTCACTCGCGCGAGATCTCCGCGGTCACGAACCAGTTCGTCAACTCGTACAAGCGCATCTGGGCGGGCGACGAGGCACCCAGCGTCATCTGCTGGGGCCACAACAACCGGTCGGCGCTGGTCCGCGTGCCGCTCTACAAGCCGAACAAGGGCCAGAGCGCGCGGGTCGAGTACCGCGCGATCGACTCGGCCGCGAACCCGTACCTCACCTTCTCGCTGCTGCTCGCGGCGGGCCTGAAGGGCATCGAGGAGGGCTACGAGCTCCCGCCGGAGGCCGAGGACAACGTCTGGTCGCTGACCGAGACCGAGCGTCGCGCGCTCGGCTACGACCCGCTGCCCGCGAGCCTCGACCAGGCGATCCAGTTCATGGAGGAGTCCGAGCTCGTCGCGGAGACGCTGGGCGAGCAGGTGTTCAGCTACGTGCTCGCGAACAAGCGCGCCGAGTGGCGGGACTACCGGGCCCAGGTCACGCCGTTCGAGCTCCAGCGGAACCTCGAGATCCTCTGACGGAATCGAGCGGATGAGCCGCCAGTCGCCGACCCTCGGCTCGCTCGCGCGAGCCGGGTTCGCGGAACTCGACCGCGCCTCGGAGGGCCTGCACGAGCTCGCGGCGTCGACCGCGCTGGAGCTCGACGGGCTCCTCGCGGCCTTCGCCGTGTCGGCGGATCCGGATGAGGCGCTGGCCGCCGTCCGGCGACTGCACGAACGTGCGCCTGAGACGGTGCGGGGCCTGCTGGCCGAGCCCGCCTCAGCGGATCGCCTCGCCCGACTGGTCGGTGCCTCCCCGGGATTCGCCGACTTCTTCCAGCGGAATCCGGGCGAGCTCGACCTCCTCTCCGCCAAGCCCGGACGACCCCCGTCGCAGGAGGTCGCGCGCGAGTCGCTCCTGGCCGCGGTCGACGCGGCGATGCCGGCAGGCGCGGAAGCCGCTGCGCGTGCGCTCCGCGTCCGCTACCGCCGACTCGTCGCGGGCATCACGATCTGGGACCTGACGCGCGCCAGCGCGATCGACGCGGTCGACACGGTCGCGGCCGGCCTCGCCGACCTCGCCGGCGCTGCGCTCGACGTCGGCCTCGTGCTCGCGCGCCGGCAGACGGCGCGCGGCGAGGGCGAGGCCGCGGCGCCCGGGCGCTTCCCCGCCGAACAGGTCGACGCGACCCGCCTCGCGGTGATCGCGATGGGCAAGGCCGGCGCGCGCGAGCTCAACTACGTGAGCGACGTCGACGTGATCTTCGTGGGGGAGTCCGGCGACGAGGAATCCGTCGCGGCCGGGCGTGCGGTCGAGATCGCGACCCGGCTCGCGATCCTCATGATGCGTGCGATCAGCGAGCCCGGCATCGAGCCGCCGCTGTGGGAGGTCGACCCGAACCTGCGCCCCGAGGGCAAGGACGGCGCCCTCGTCCGCACGCTCGACTCCCACCTCCAGTACTACGACCGGTGGGCGAAGAGCTGGGAGTTCCAGGCGCTCATCAAGGCTCGCCCGATCGCCGGCGACGCGGCGCTCGGCGCCGAGTACGCGAAGGGCGTCGCTCCGAAGGTGTGGGCGAGCTCGTCCCGGGACGGCTTCGTCGAGTCCGTGCAGCGGATGCGCGAGCGCGTCACCGAGCACATCCCGGCGGCCGAGGTCGACCGGCAGCTCAAGCTCGGGCCGGGCGGGCTGCGCGACATCGAGTTCACGGTGCAGCTCCTGCAACTCGTGCACGGGGCATCCGACGAGCGCATCCGACAGGCGAACACGCTGGCCGCGCTCGATGCGCTGGCCGAGCACGGCTACGTCGGCCGCGAGGAGGCGGCGGACTTCGGCCGCGACTACCGGCTGCTCCGGGTCCTCGAGCATCGGCTGCAGCTGGTCCGCCTCCGGCGCACGCACCTCATGCCGACCGATCCGGCCGCGACGCGCGCGCTCGCGCGTGCGGCGGGGTTCACGCGCGGGAACGACGAGCTCGCGCAGCAGTGGCAGGCCACCCGCAACCGCGTGCGCGGCCTGCACGAGCGGCTCTTCTACCGGCCGCTCCTGTCGGCCGTCGCGGCGCTCCAGGCCGCCGGGGTCGAGCTCACGAGCGCGCAGGCGGAGGCGCGGCTCGCGGCGATCGGATTCCGCGACCCGCACGGCGCGCTCGGGCACATCGGCGCGCTCACCGCGGGACTCTCACGGCGCGCGGTCATCCAGCGGAACCTGCTCCCCGTGCTGATCTCCTGGATCGCCGAGGGCGCCGATCCCGACTACGGGTTGCTCGCCTTCCGCCGCCTGAGCGACGCGCTCGGCACCACGCATTGGTACCTGCGGCTCCTGCGGGACTCGTCGGATGCCGCGCTCCGGCTCACGCGCGTGCTCTCGGGTTCGCGGTTCGCAGGCGAGCTCCTCGAGCGGATCCCCGAGGCGGTCGCCTGGCTGGAGGAGGTCGACGAGCTCCGGCCGCGGCCCCTCGCAGCACTGCGGGACGAGGCATCCGCCGTACTCGACCGCCACGCCGACGTCGCCCAGGCCGCGAAGGTGCTCCGCGCGATCCGACGCCGGGAGGTGCTGCGGCTCGCGATCTCGGCGATCCTCGACGTGTGCACGGTCGAGGAGCTCGGCCTGGGGTTGAGCGACGTGACGGAGTCGCACATCGACGCCGTCGTCCGGGCGATCCGCGGGCCGGGTGCCGACGGGATCGAGTTCGCGGTTATCGGCATGGGGCGCTTCGGCGGACGAGAGCTCGGCATCAGCAGCGACGCCGACGTCATCTACGTGTACCGGGCCGGGGACGCCGAGCCGGATGTCGCGCACCGCACCGCACTCCGGATCGTGTCCGAGCTGGTCCGGCTCACCGAGGATGCGCGGCTCCCGTTCGAGCTCGACGCGAACCTCCGCCCGGAGGGTCGGAACGGCGTCGTCGTGCGCTCGCTCGACGCCTACCGCGCGTACTACGCGCGCTGGTCGCTGACCTGGGAGGCGCAGGCGCTGCTCCGTGCGCGGGGCGTCGCGGGCGACGCCGCGCTCATCGCGGACTTCATGCATGTCGCGGACGACGTCAGGTACCCCGAAGCCATCTCCGAACGGGACGTCCGCGAGGTCAAGCGGATCAAGGCTCGCGTCGAGAACGAGCGGCTGCCGCAGGGCGCGGACCCCACACGCCACCTCAAGCTCGGCCGCGGTTCGCTGAGCGACGTCGAGTGGTTCGTCCAGCTCATCCAGCTGCAGCACGCCGCGGACGTGCCGGCGCTTCGCTCCACGTCGACGCTCGTCGCGTTGGCGAGCGGGGTCGAGGCCGGACTGATCGCGCCGACGGATGCCTCGGCGCTCCGGGACGCGTGGATCTTCGCGTCGCGTGCGCGCTCGGCCCTCACGCTGTGGCTCGACCGGACGACGGACGTGCTGCCGGTCGAGCGGTCGCAGCTCGACGGCGTCGCGAGGATCATGGGCTACCCGCCCGGATCGGCCGCGCGCCTCGAGCACGACTACCTCGGCGTCACGCGACGCGCCCGTGCGGTGTTCGAGCGCGGGTTCTACGGCGGCGGCCGGACCTCGACGGCCGGCTGAGACCGACGGCGGGCTGAGCCCGACGGCGGTCGCCGGCGGGCGGAACACGCCGGAACGCGGAACGGGCCGCATCGCCGAAGCGATGCGGCCCGCCCTGGGGACTCGCCGGGTCAGACGCCGTAGTACAGCTCGAACTCGAACGGGTGCGGACGCTGGGCCAGCGGCTTCAGCTCCTTCTCGCGCTTGTAGTCGATCCAGGTCTCGATGAGCTCCTTGGTGAACACGCCGCCCTCGAGGAGGAAGTCGTGGTCGGCCTCGAGCGCGTCGAGCACGGCGCCGAGCGAACCCGGGACCTGGGGGATCGTCTTGGCCTCCTCGGGCGGGAGCTCGTCAGAGGTCCTTGTCGACCGGCTCGTGCGGCTCGATGCGGTTCTTGATGCCGTCGAGCCCGGCCATGAGCTGCGCCGCGAACGCGAGGTAGGGGTTGCCCGAGGCGTCGGGCGCGCGGAACTCGATGCGCTTGGCCTTCGGGTTGGTGCCCGTGATCGGGATGCGGATGGCCGCCGAGCGGTTGCCGGCCGAGTAGACCAGGTTGACGGGAGCCTCGAAGCCCGGGACCAGGCGGTGGTACGAGTTCACCGTCGGGTTCGTGAAGGCGAGGATCGCCGGCGCGTGCTTGAGCAGGCCGCCGATGTACCAGCGTGCGAGGTCCGAGAGGCCGCCGTAGCCGGCCTCGTCGTAGAACAGGGGCTTGCCCTCGTTCCAGAGCGACTGGTGGGTGTGCATGCCGGAGCCGTTGTCGCCGAACAGCGGCTTGGGCATGAACGTGGCGGTCTTGCCCCACTGCTCGGCCGTGTTCTTGACGATGTACTTGAACTTCAGGATGTCGTCGGCCGCGTGCACCATGGTGTCGAAGCGGTAGTTGATCTCGGCCTGGCCGCCGGTGCCCACCTCGTGGTGCGCGCGCTCGAGGATGAGGCCGGCGTCGATGAGCTTGAGCGAGATGTCGTCGCGGAGGTCGGCCTGCTTGTCGACCGGGGAGACCGGGAAGTAGCCGCCCTTGTAGGGGGTCTTGTTGCCGAGGTTGCCGCCCTCTTCGGCGCGGCCCGAGTTCCATGCGCCCTCGTCGGAGTCGACGGAGTAGAAGCTCGCGTTCTGCTTCACCTCGTAGCGCACGTCGTCGAAGATGTAGAACTCGGCCTCGGGGGCGAAGAACGCCGTGTCGGCGATGCCGGTCGAGGCGAGGTACTTCTCAGCCTTCTTGGCGACCTGGCGCGGGTCCTTGGCGTAGATCTCGCCGTTGCGCGGGTTGTAGATGTCGAACACCATGATCAGCGTGCGCTCGACCCGGAACGGGTCGATGTACGCCGTGGTCACGTCGGGGATGAGCTGCATGTCGGACTCGTGGATGTTCGCGAATCCGCGGATCGACGAGCCGTCGAACAGCTGGCCGACGGTGAAGAATTCCTCGTCCACGGTGGACGCCGGGATGTTGAAGTGCTGCTGCACACCCGGGAGGTCGGTGAAGCGGATGTCGAGGAACTTGACATCCGTCTCCTTGATGAACTTGAGGACTTCAGAGGAATCACTGAACATGCGGAGACACTCCAAGGGGACGGGGTACGGCGTGCTGAGTTGCTCGACCGCTACGACGGTAACCGGGAGCGGTTACCCGACCATGACGCAATTGTTTCGGCCGTGTTACACCCGGAGGAGATCAGCCTCCGGATGCCGACGCCTAGACTCGAAGGATGCCAGAAACCGAACCCACCACCTTCGGCGATCTCGAACCCAGCCGGTGGCCGGGGGAGCGGCTCGGGCTCCCCGCCGAGGGCGCCCGCTCCGTCGGCCGCGTCGGACGTCGTCTCGCGGCGATCCTGGTGGACTGGCTCCTCGCGAACCTGATCGCCCTCTTCTTCGGCGCGTACGCCTCGACCCCGCAGTCGATCGCGACGCTCGTCGTCTTCGCGATCATGCAGGTGCTCCTCATCCCGACGATCGGCGGGAGCATCGGCCACCGCCTGCTCGGGATGCAGGTCGTCCCGATCGCCGGCGGCTGGGTCGGGGCGTGGCGCCCCGCGGTCCGGACGATCCTCCTCGTCCTCGTCATCCCCGCGCTGGTCTGGGACTCCGACCAGCGCGGATTCCACGACAAGGTCGCCGGCACCGTCCTCATCCGCCGCTGAGCGCAGCGGGCGGAAGCGAGAAGCGAAGGGGCGGGACATCCATCGGATGTCCCGCCCCTTCGACGTTCGCCGGCCGCGAGGTCAGCGCATGCGACCGCGCTGCGAGCGGACCTTCATCGGGTCGATGCCCTTCGGGATCGGCAGGGCCGTCTGCAGCGACCCGAGTCGGTTCGAGACCGCGAGCACCTCGGGCTTGGTCAGCGCCTTCGGGGTCTTCCTGAGCGCCGCGGCCAAGCGGTGGAGGGGAACCTCGCCGTCGCCGTGACCCACGGTGATCAGGGTGACCGGCACGTTCGGGAGGATGCGCGAGACCTTGCGCTTCTCGTCCTCGAGCATCTTGCCGGTGCGCGAGGACGGACCCTCGCCGACCAGCACGACGCCGCCGCGACCGACCGCGCGGTAGACCGCGTCCTGCGTCTTGCCGTTCACGGCGACCGGCATCTCGGTGCCGATCCAGCCACGCCGGAGGCCGCTGCGGAGCACCGCGCCGACCGCACCCGGCTGCCCGTCGATCTGCGAGTAGGCGGCGCGCTCGGCACGACGGCCGAGGATCACCATCGCGAGCAGGATGCCGCCGAGCACGCCGGCGATGATCCACAGCGCCATCGTGAAGCCGTTGCCCTCGGTCGTGAACAACGCCAGGAGCAGGCCCGCGACGACCGGCACGAGGAATCCGAGCAGCATCAGCCACTGCGCGTTCGAGTCGTAGCGGCGGGTCATCTGGAAGACCTGCCACATCTGCTTGAGCCGGCCGGGCTCCTTGGGGGAGGACGCGGAGTCCTTCTTGCGTGCCATGAGGTCTAGGATACCGGCGCGACGGCCCGCTTCCGACCGCGATCCCGCACGGACCGGCACGCGCTCGGACGGGTCATCCGACCGCCTGTGCGAAGCCGAGCGCGGCGTCGGCCAGGTGCTCGAGCTCGGGCGGGATCGCGCGTCCCTTCGCTCGCATCGACTGCGCCCAGAGGCGCCCGGCGCGATACGACGAGCGGACCAGCGGGCCCGAGAGGACGCCGAGGAACCCGACCTCCTCCGCCTCGGCCTTGAGCTCGACGAACTCCTCCGGGCGCACCCAGCGCGCGACCGGGAGATGGCGCGGGCTCGGGCGCAGGTACTGGGTGATCGTGAGAATGTCGGTGCCGGCGTCGTGCAGGTCGCGGATCGCCTGCGACACCTCGTGGCGCTCCTCGCCCATGCCGAGGATGAGGTTCGACTTCGTGATGAGCCCGGCCTCCCGGCCGGCCGTGAGCACGCCGAGCGAGCGCTCGTATCGGAACGCGGGCCGGATCCGCTTGAAGATCCGCGGCACGGTCTCGACGTTGTGCGCGAACACCTCCGGCTGCGCCGAGAACACCTCGGCGAGGTGCGCCGGGTTCCCCGAGAAGTCGGGCACGAGGATCTCGACACCGGTGCCGGGCGACTGCCGGTGGATCTCCCGGATGGTCTCGGCGTAGAGCCACGCGCCCTCGTCGGGCAGGTCGTCGCGCGCGACGCCGGTCACGGTCGAGTAGCGCAGGCGCATCCGCAGGACGGACTCCGCGACCCGGCGCGGCTCGTCGGTGTCGTAGTCGGCAGGCCGGCCCGTGTCGATCTGGCAGAAGTCGCACCGGCGCGTGCACTGCGAGCCGCCGATGAGGAAGGTCGCCTCGCGGTCCTCCCAGCACTCGTAGATGTTCGGGCAGCCGGCCTCCTGGCAGACCGTGTGGAGGTCCTCCGACTTCACGAGCGACTGGAGGTCCCGGTACTCGGGGCCCATCTTCGCGCGCGTCTTGATCCACTCGGGCTTCCGCTCGATCGGCACCTGCGCGTTGCGGACCTCGAGCCGGAGCATCCGCCGGTCGTCGGGGGCCGCGCTCATGCGACGACGCCCGAGAACGCGGCGTCCAGGTGCCGCTGGACGGCTGGGGCCAGATCGGCCGGGGTGACGGTCCGGCCGAGCACGAGCGAAACGGTGGTGACGCCCGCATCGCGGATGCCGCACGCGATGATCCGGCCGTAGGGTTCGAGCGAGTTCGAGCAGTTCACGGCGAACCCGTGCATCGTCACGCCGCCCTCGACGCGGATGCCGATGGCCGCGACCTTCGCGGGGATCCGCTCGCCGACCCAGACGCCGGAACGGCCCTCGACCCGGCGTCCCTCGACGCCGAACTCGGCGAGGGCGTCGATCAGCACGCCCTCGAGTCGGCGGACGTACCCGACGACGTCGATCGGTTCCGGGAGGCGCACGATCGGGTAGCCGACCAGTTGCCCAGGTCCGTGCCAGGTGATCTTGCCGCCCCGATCGACGTCGATGACCGGGGTGCCGTCGGTCGGGCGTTCGTCGGGTGCGGTCCGCTTGCCGGCGGTGTAGACGGAGTCGTGCTCCAGGAGGATGACGGTGTCCGGGCGCTGCCCGGTGACCACCGCCTGATGGACGGCGCGCTGGAGGGAGAGGCCCTCGAGATACGGCACGGAGTTGGCGCTTAGCCCCGTGTCGACGTAGTCGAGCATGAGGCGAGTCTACGAGTTCTCCTCCCCAGTTCCGCCCATGCGACGACCGGCAACGACGCACCGGGCCCGGCCGCGGGAACCGCACGGCTGCGGAACCATCGTGGATCATGCCCCGTCTCCCGCGTCGTTCCCGCCCGCAGGACCCGACCGTCGGCCCGGTTCCGTCGACGTGGGACGCGGGCGTCGCCGATGCGACGCGCATCGCCGGGTATCGGCCCGTGCGTCTCGTCGGGCGCGGCGCCGGGGTCGACACCTATCTCGCCGCCGCGAGCGCTGTCGAGGGTCCGGAGGACTCGGCGCACCTCGTGATGCTCCGGATCCACGACGCCGATGCGGATCTCGCCGCCCTCGGCGCCGAGATCGAGGCGATGACCGTCGGGCTCTCGGCGCTCCCGGAACTGCTGGATGTCGCGATGCTCGACGACGGCAGGATCTGCCTCGTGGTGGAGCGGCTCGCCGGGCCGAGCCTCGCGCGGATCGTGGTGTCACGGCCGCTCGCGCCGGGCGAGGCGGTGACCACGCTCGCGCCGATCGCGGTCGCGGTCGGCGAGCTCGCTCGGGCCGGGTTCGCCCACCTCGGGCTCGACGCCGGCGACGTCGTGTTCGACGCGACCGGCCGTCCGCGGCTCGACGGGACTCGCGGACTCGTGCGCCTCGGGGCGACCCGGGCCGGAACACCGGACGTCGACGTGCTGCGCGCCGCGCACGGCGCCTTCGGCCGCCTGGTCGACGCCGTCGCGGAGGCGACCGAGCCGCCGGCGCGATTCGACGTCGTCCGGGAGGCGATCCGAACGCGGCTCGATGCGAGGCCGTTCCAGTCCGACACGACGGAGTACGAGCGCCTCCTCTTCGAGGTTGCACGTCCCGAACCCGTGCGCGGCGCCTGGGACGACCGGCGCCAGGTGCCCTCGCGCATCGCGCCGCGTACCCCGGACGGACTTCCGTCGGGATACCGGTCGGGCGGTGTGCAGGGGAGTCCCGACGACCGAGCGTCCGCCCGGGTCCTCGACACGTCGCCCGTGACGGCCGCGGCCTCGGGCGCTCGCACGACGGCGCGCGAGGCTCGGGGAGTCGACCTGCCCGGTGCATCCGTCGAGGCGCGCTCGCTCGGCACCAGACGCGCGAGCGGGCACCCCGGCGGCCTGCTTGGCGCGCTCCTCGGAACTCCGGCCGTCGATCGCATCGATGCGGACGAGAGGTCCGCGGGGGATGCCGCTCGCTCGTCGTTCCCGCTCAGCGGGGTGATCGAGCGGGTGCGTGCCGCGATGCGGCGGCGACGGTCCGTGCTGCTGGTCGGCGGCCTCAGCGGCGGAGCCGCGCTGGTGCTGCTGCTCACGCTCGTCACCCCCGCGCCCGCGCCGGGCGCGACGAGCGTCGCCGATGCCGCGCGGGGGCCATCGTCGGCATCGCAACCGGCATCGCAACCGGCGGGCGACGCGCCGGATCCGTCGGCCGTGCCATCGGCGGGCGGACCGCAGGGCGGTGCCGAGGATGCCCCGAGCGCCGCGGGCGACGGCGTGCGGGAGGACGCGCCAGCACCTGAACCGGACGCCGGCGTCACTGCGGCCGACCTGCTCGAGCGGCGTGCGGACTGCATCGCGCGGTTGGATCTCGAGTGCCTCGACACCGTCGACCAGGCCGGATCGGCGATCGCCGAGGCGGACCGTCGGTCGGTGCTGGAGGGCCGCGACGGACGCGCCGTCGCGGGGCATCCGTTCGACCTCGCCGCCGTGGTCCCGCAGACCGCGATGGGTGACGCGGTCCTGGTGGCCGTGCCGTACCTCGAGGCCGAACGCGAACCGGCCTCGGTCCTCATGATGAGGACCGAGGCCGGTTGGCGGTTGCGGGAGCTCTTCGACTAGATGCCGAGATCGGCCGCGAAGTCGCCTTCCTCGAGGCGCGCCTTGACGGCGGTGAGGAAGCGGGCGGCGTCCGCGCCGTCGACGATCCGGTGGTCGTACGAGAGCGCCAGGTAGACCATCGAGCGGATCGCGATCGCGTCCGAGCCGTCCTCCGAGAGGACGACGGGGCGCTTCACGACCACGCCGGTGCCGAGGATCGCGGACTGCGGGAGGAACACGACCGGCGTGTCGAACAGCGCACCGCGCGAGCCCGTGTTCGTCAGCGTGAACGTGCCGCCGGACAGCTCGTCGGGCTTCAGCTGGTTGTTCCGCGTGCGCTCGGCGAGATCGGCGATCTGCCCTGCGAGCCCGGCGAGGTCCAGCTCGCCCGCGTCGCGGACGACCGGGGTGAGCAGGCCGCGCTCGGTGTCGACCGCGATGCTGATGTTCTCGGTCGCGGGGTAGACGATCGAGTCGCTGTCGACGGTCGAGTTGATGATCGGGTACGCACGGAGCGCCTCGGCGGCCGCGAGGGCGAAGAACGGCAGGAAGCTGAGCTTCGTGCCGGTCTTCTCGAGGAACTCGCCCTTCACGCGGTCGCGCAGGCGGGCGACGCGCGTGACGTCGACCTCGACCACGGAGGTGAGCTGCGCGGTCGACTGCATCGACACGACGGCCCGCTCGGCGACGACCTTGCGCAGGCGCGTCATCGGCTGGGTGGTGCCGCGCAGCGGCGAGGTCTCGAGCGCGACGCGGGCCGGAGCGGCCGCCGGGGTGGTGGTGCCGGCGCTCAGGACGTCCTGCTTGCGGATGCGGCCGCCGACGCCGGTGCCGGTGACGGTGGCGAGGTCGACACCCTGCTCGTTCGCGAGCTTGCGGACGATCGGCGTCACGTAGCCGGCGCCGCCGGCGTGTGCGCCGGTCGCGGCGGGCTCGGCGGCCGGGGCGGGAGCGGCCTGCGGGGCGGGAGCCGGAGCAGCGGGAGCCGCCTGCGGGGCGGGAGCCGGGGCTGCGGGAGCCGCCTGCGGGGCGGGAGCTGCCGGAGCGGCCTGCGGGGCGGGTGCCGGAGCGGGCGCCGCTTCGGGGGCGGGCGCTGCCGCCGGCGGAGCAGGTGCGTACTCGGGAGCCGGAGCCGGGGCAGCCGCGGGTGCGGCAGCCGGGGCGACGTACTCGGGCGCGGGCGCCGCTGCCGGAGCGGCCTCGGGCGCCGGGGCAGCCTCGGGCGCGGGTGCCGCCTCGGGTGCCGGGGCAGCCTCGGGCGCGGGTGCCGCCTCGGGTGCCGGAGCAGCCTCCGCGGGCGCGGCGGCGGCCGAGCCGTCGCCGATGGTGACGAGGGCGGTGCCGACCTCGACGGTCTCGTCCTCCTGGACGAGGATGGCTTCGATCACGCCCGCGACCGGCGAGGGGATCTCGGTGTCGACCTTGTCGGTCGAGACCTCGAGCAGGGGCTCGTCCACCTCGACGCGGTCGCCGACATTCTTCAGCCAGCGGGTGACCGTGCCCTCAGTGACACTCTCACCGAGTGCCGGGAGGCTGACGGATTGGCTCATTTCGCTTGACTCCTTCGCAGCGTCTACGCGCTCTAGCTTATTGGTCGGTGGGTCGCGCGCTCAGAGCGCGTGCAGCGGCTTCGCCGCCAGCTTCAGGAATGCCTCGCCGAGCGCCTCGTTCTGCGTCGGGTGGGCGTGGATGAAGGGAGCGACATCCTCGGGGTACGCCTCCCAGTTCACCGCGAGCTGCGCTTCGCCGATGAGCTCGCCGACGCGCGCGCCGATCATGTGGACGCCGACGACGGGGCCGTCGTTGACGCGGACGACCTTGATGGATCCGCTCGTCTCGAGGATGTGGCTCTTGCCGTTGCCGGCGAGGTTGTACTCGTACGAGGACACCTGGTCGGCGCCGAACTTCTCGGCCGCCTTCGCCTCGGTGTAGCCGACCGAGGCGACCTCGGGCTCGCAGTAGGTGACCTTGGGGATGTTCACGTCCTCGACCAGGATCGGGTCGAGTCCGGCGATCTCCTCCGCGACGAAGATGCCCTGCTGGAAGCCGCGGTGCGCGAGCTGGAGCCCGGGCACGATGTCGCCGACCGCGTAGAGGCCGGGGACGCCGGTGCGCAGGCGCTCGTCGGTGATGACGAAGCCGCGGTCGACCGTGACGCCCTGCTCTTCGAAGCCGAGGCCCTGCGTGGCCGGGCCGCGGCCGACGGCGACGAGCAGGAGTTCGGCCTCGACCGTCTCGCCGTTCTCCAGCGTGACGACGACGCCGTCGGCGTGCTGGGTGACGCTCTGGAAGCGGATGCCGAGCTTGTAGTCGATGCCGCGCTTGCGGAACGCCCGCTCGAGCTGCTTGGAGATCGACTCCTCCTCGTTCGGAACGAGGTGGGGGAGTGCCTCGATGATGGTGACGTCCGCGCCGAACGACTTCCAGACGCTCGCGAACTCGACGCCGATGACGCCGCCGCCGAGCACGGCGACCTTGTTCGGGACGAAGTCGAGTTCGAGCGCCTGCTCGCTCGTGATCACGCGCCCGCCGATCTCGAGGCCGGGGAGCGACCGCGAGTAGGAACCGGTGGCGAGCACGACGTTGGCGCCCGTGTAGGTGTCGGCGCCGACCTGGACGGTGCGCTGGCCGACCAGACGGCCCTCGCCCTCGACGACGGTGATGCCGCGCGCCTTGATGAGCCCCTGCAGGCCCTTCCACTTGCTCGTGATGATGCTGTCGCGGTACGCCGAGACCTGGTCGATGTCGACGCCCTCGAACGTGGCGCGGATCCCGAAGCGGGCCGATTCGCGGGTGCTGTCGGCGACCTCGGCGGCGTGGAGCAGCGCCTTCGTCGGGATGCAGCCGCGGTGCAGACAGGTGCCGCCGAGCTTGCCCTTCTCGATCAGGGCGACGGAGGAGCCGAGCTCCGCCGCGCGCAAGGCCGCCGCGTATCCGCCGCTGCCACCGCCGAGGACGACGAGATCGAAGTGCTGCTCGGACAAACCGGTATCTCCCTTGTGAGGCGTGCAGTGAATGGCTGGACCCGGTCGGGTTGGCCGGGAGCGAGCATGGGCGCGAAACGCCGGTGCGAGTTTACTACCGTTCCGCAAGCCGTTCGGCCAGGCGCACGAGCGTGCGGACCGCGGCGCCGGTGGGGCCGGTCGCGGTGTATCCCCATCCGGCGCCTGTGTTGTCGGCCGGCCCCGCGATGTCCAGGTGCGCCCACGGGATCCGCTCGTCGGAGCCGTCGCGCGTACCGACGAACTCCTGCAGGAACACGCCGGCGACGAGCATCCCCGGGATGACCGTGCCGAGCTTCGCGTTCGCGAGGTCGGCGACCTCCGACTTCAGGAGCGCGCGCAGGTACGCGGGCAGCGGCATGGGCCAGACCGATTCGTCGACCTCGCCCGCGGCCGAGCGGACGGCGTCGACGAGCGCGTCGTCGCCCATGAGCCCGGCGGTCCGGGTCCCGAGGGCGACGGTCTGCGCGCCCGTGAGGGTCGCGACGTCGACGATCGCGTCCGGCTGTTCGCGGCTCGCCGCGACGAGCGCGTCGGCCATGACGAGGCGCCCCTCCGCGTCGGTGTTGAGCACCTCGACCGTGGTGCCGCCGTGCATCCGGAGCACGTCGTTCGGCCTGAGCGCCGTCCCCGACGGCATGTTCTCGGCGAGGCACAGCCAGCCGGTCACGGCGATCGGCACGTCGAGCTGGGCGAGCGCGACCATCGCCGCGAGCACCGCGGCCGCTCCCGACATGTCGGCTTTCATTCCGACCATCGACCCGCCCGGCTTCAGCGAGAGCCCGCCGGAGTCGAACGTGATCCCCTTGCCGATCAGCGCGAGGCGGAACCGGGCTCCCTCGGGCGACGACTCGAGGCGGACCAGGCGAGGCGGGCGGACCGATCCCTGCCCGACGCCGAGGATGCCGCCGAAGCCGCCGTCCCGGAGTTCGGGCTCGGCCAGGACGCGGGCCGAGATGCCGACCTCGGCGGCCGCATCGGCCGCGAGCGCGGCGAACACGTCGGGGGAGAGGTCCGCGGGCGACGCGTTGACGAGGTCCTTCGTCCGCGCGACGGCCTCGACCACCGAGCGGATGCGCCGGAGGCCGATCTCCTCCTCGCTCAGCTCGGTCGCGAGCGAGATCGCCCGCGCGGCCCTGGCCGGCTTCGAACGGTATTCGTTGTATCGGTACGCGCCGAGGCCGGCGCCCTCGAGCACGGCGGCCGCGACCTCGGCGTCGTCGACCGGGATCGCGATACGGACGTGCTCGGCGTCCGCGAGCTGTCGCAGTGCGGAGCCGGCCGCGAGACGCAGTCCGGGCGCGTCGGTCGCGCCGCCCGTGCCGGCGACCGCCACGAGACGGACGCCGTCGCGCCCCGGCAGGCGGATGAGCTCGTCGGACGAGCCCTTCGCGCCGAGCGCGACGAGCGCCTCGGCGACCCAGTCCCAGCCCTCGCCCGCGAGCAGGCGCGGTCCGTCCGCCCCCGGGGCGGACGCGAGGAGGACGACGTCGTCGCCGGCGGCGTCGAGGGGTGCGAGCGAGAGGTGCGGCACGGCGGGCATCCTCCGATGGTAGGTGTTCGCTCTCGGCATCCGCCCGGGTCGGGGCATCCGGGGGCCGACCGTCGCAGGCTCACTACGCTGGAGGCATGCGAGACGCCCGGAACCTGTACGAGCTGAACCCGGATGCGTCCGTGCCGCGCGGGCTGCCGCTGGTCGCCGGGCTCACCGGGTTCGCCGACGCGGGGGCTGCAGTCGCGCAGACGACCGAATACCTCCGCGAGAACCTCGCGACCACCGTCGTCGCGACCTTCGACGCGGACGAGCTGCTCGACTACCGGGCCAGGCGGCCGATCATCCTGTTCGACGGCGACCACCTGACGGCGTACCGCCCGCCGCGCCTCTCGCTCGACCTCGTCCGCGACGAGGTCGGCCAGGAGTTCCTCCTGCTGACCGGGTACGAGCCGGACTTCCGGTGGGAGGCCTTCGCGACCGCGGTGCTCGGGCTCATCGAGGACCTCGGCGTCGCCTCGACCACGTGGCTCAACTCGATCCCCATGCCGGTGCCGCACACCCGCCCGATCGGGTTCACGGTGAGCGGCAACCGCTCGGAGCTCACCGAGGCGATGTCGATCTGGCGGCCGACCACGCAGGTGCCCTCGAACGCGCTGCACCTCGTGGAGTACCGACTGCAGGAACGCGGGCATCCGACCGCGGGCTTCGTGCTCCTGGTGCCGCACTACCTCGCGGATTCGGAGTACCCGGCCGCGGCGATCGCGGCCCTGGACGCGGTGAACGCCGCGACGGGGCTCATCCTCCCGACGGATGCGCTGCGCGAGCAGGGGCGCGAGTTCCTCGCCCGCATCAGCGACCAGGTCGAGGAGAATCCCGAGCTCGCCAAGCTGGTCGGCACGCTCGAGGAGCGGCACGACTCCTACATGGAGGGCACGTCGCTCCGATCGCCCCTCACCGACGAGGACGGCGAGGTGCCGTCGGCGGATGAGATCGCGGCCGAGCTCGAGAAGTTCCTCGCGCACCGTCGATCGCGCGAGGATGACGGGCCCCTCCCGGGCTGATCCACCGCTCCGGGGAATGCCGGAGGGCTCGGATTCGTTGAATTTCCCGGAGCGAATGGGCTTCTGGGGCGGATCGGAGGGGGCGCTCCGGTATAATTGAAGGCGGACCCGTTCTCGTCCGTCCGGTGCGACACCGTTCGCACCACCGCGGAGGACTTGACATGGGTCCTCATAGTGTCCGAACACAGCGTCCGTGACATGGAACAACGAGCACGCCGAGCGCCGCGCGAGCGCGAGCCCGCAGCGACGGTGAGGAGAGGTGCAGGAGTATGGCGACGAAGGCCACCACGACCGCGAAGGTCGAGCCGGAGGCGGCAGAGGCGACCGCGAAGGCGACCACGCCCGCGGCGAAGCGCGCGACCGCGTCGAAGACCCCGCGGGCCAAGACCGCCCGCGCGACCAAGGCCCCCGCCAAGGGCAAGGGGGGCGAGTTCGAGGGCGAGGTCGATGAGGACGCCGAGCTCGAGCCGGCCGACCTGGAGACCGCCGCCGCGGTCGCCGAGGAGCCCGAGTCGACCGACGACGCCGCCGAGGGCGACGACGAGGAGGCGCACGCGCCGATCGTCGACCCGCACCCGACGGGTGCGCTGGTGCTGCGCGCGGTGGACGACGAGGACGAGGTCCCGGTCTACTCGGCCCAGATCACGGGTGCGACCGCCGACCCGGTCAAGGACTACCTGAAGCAGATCGGCAAGGTCGCGCTGCTCAACGCGGCCGAAGAGGTCGAGCTGGCGATGCGGATCGAGGCGGGCCTGTTCGCCGAGGAGAAGCTCTCCAAGATGACCGAGCAGGAGAAGCGCAGCCAGTACGGCCGCGAGCTCCAGTGGGTCGCCCGCGACGGCCAGCGTGCGAAGAGCCACCTGCTCGGCGCGAACCTGCGCCTCGTGGTCTCGCTCGCCAAGCGCTACACGGGCCGCGGCATGCAGTTCCTGGACTTGATCCAGGAGGGCAACCTGGGTCTGATCCGTGCGGTCGAGAAGTTCGACTACACCAAGGGCTTCAAGTTCTCGACCTACGCGACGTGGTGGATCCGCCAGGCGATCACGCGCGCGATGGCCGACCAGGCCCGCACCATCCGCATCCCGGTGCACATGGTCGAGGTCATCAACAAGCTCGCCCGCGTGCAGCGCCAGATGCTGCAGGACCTGGGCCGCGAGCCCACGCCCGAGGAGCTCTCGCGCGAGCTCGACATGACCCCCGAGAAGGTCATCGAGGTCCAGAAGTACGGTCGCGAGCCCATCTCGCTGCACACCCCCCTCGGCGAGGACGGCGACAGCGAGTTCGGCGACCTCATCGAGGACACGGAGGCGGTCGTCCCGGCCGACGCGGTCGGCTTCACGATGCTGCAGAAGCAGCTCGAATCGCTGCTCGACTCGCTGAGCGAGCGCGAGGCGGGCGTGATCCGGATGCGGTTCGGCCTCGGCGACGGCATGCCGAAGACGCTCGACCAGATCGGCGACACGTTCGGCGTGACGCGTGAGCGCATCCGCCAGATCGAGTCGAAGACGATGGCGAAGCTGCGCCACCCGTCCCGCTCGCAGTCGCTGCGCGACTACCTCGAGTAGGCCGCGGGTGCGCTATGCGCCGGCGGTCGCCGCCGGTCGTCTGGTGCGGGTCGCCGCTCGGCTGCGCAAGCCGGGCGGCGGCTCCGCCGTTCCCGGCCTCGTCGTGAACCGGGTCGCCCCCGGATACCTCGGACGGACGCTCGGCGGATTCCCCGAAGGGCTCGTCGTCGTCTCGGGTTCGAGCGGCAAGTCGACCACGACGAAGATGCTCGTCGCGATCCTCCGCGCACACGGCCGGTCGGTGTTCACCAATCCGTCGACCGCGAACATCAGCCAGGGCCTCACGTCGGCCCTGTTGGAGCAGGCGGACTGGCGCGGCCGGGTGCCGGGCGATCTCGCCGTGCTCGAGATGGACGAGGGCCACGGTGCTCGGGTCCTGGTCGGCATCGACGCCCGCATCGTGGCGCTCACGAACGTCGCGGTCGACCAGATCGACCGCTTCTTCGACTCCGACCTCGTCGTCGGATACCTCGCACGTATCGCCGCGCGCGCGACCGAGGCCGTCGTCGTGAACGCCGACGACGCGCACCTCGAGGAGATCGCGGCCGGCCTGGACGGCGTCCGCATCGACCGCTACGGCGTCTCGGCGGACGTGCTCGCCACGGCACCGCGCGGCCTCGGCTACGCGCGCACGGCCACGGAGCGATTGGATGCCTCGGACGGCGTCGTCGTGACCGCGGTCGACGGCCGCTCCGCGGTCCTCGACGACCGCGGCCGGCGCAGCGAGGTCGGGCTCCCGGCACGGGGCATCCACTACGCGGTGGATGCCGCGACCGCCTGGGCGACGGCGCGCTCCGTCCTCGGGGACGACTTCGACGCGGGTCTGGCCGCGACCGCGCTCGGCGACCTCCCGCCCGTGTTCGCGCGCGGCGAGCGCGCCGTCGTGCGGGGCCAGGAGGTCGAGTTCGTGCTCGTCCAGAATCCGGCGAGCTACCAGCTCAACGTGGACGGCATCGAGGCCGGCACCGAGCAGATCCTCTTCGCGATGGGCTCGGACGTACGAGACCCGAGCTACTTCTGGCCGGTGGATGCCTCGAGCCTCGGCCGCGTCGCCATCGTGTCGGGCTCGAAGAGCCATGAGGCCGCGCTGATGCTCGCCTACGACGGCGTCGAGGTCGATCGCGTCGAGCCCGACCTCGCGCGCGCGCTCGACGACTTCCTCGCGCTGCCCGCCCCGGCCGTGGGCGTGAAGACGATCGTCTTCACGGCCGACTCGATGCGGCGCACCCGCGCGCACCTGGGACTGACGGGAACCGCATGACGCTCACGTTCATCTCCGTGCTCCCGTCCCTGCTGAACACGAACGGCGACGCCGAGAACGCGGTCGTGCTCGCTCGGCGGGCGCGGTGGGCCGGGCTCGACGCTTCCGTCGTCGCGGTCGAGGAACTGTCGGACCTCCCGGAGCGGGTCGATGCCGTGATCGTCGGGTCGGGGAGCGATTCGACCCTCTCGATCGCCCGCACCGCACTCCTGCCGTTCCACGATCACTTCCGGCGGTGGGGCACCGAGGGCGTGCCGATCCTCGCGGTCGGGACGGGCTGGGAACTGCTGAGCTGGGGGATCGAACTCGCCTCCGGCGGCGCAATCGAGGGGCTCGGGATCCTGCCCGGGCGGGCGGTCCCTGGCGCGGGGGAGCGGCGGATCGGCGACCTCGTCGTCCGTTCGCCCCGGTTCGGTCGGCTCGTGGGCTTCGAGAACCACGCCCGCGACTACGTCCAGGCCGAGGCGTCGCCGCTCGGGCGCGTGCAGGCCGGCATCGGCAACGGCCGCGGTTCGAGCCAGGAGGGCGTCGTCATGGGTTCCGTGTTCGGGACGCACCTGCACGGCCCGGTGCTCGCGAAGAACCCGGCGTTCGCCGACGCCGTCCTGGCCGAGGCCGCGCAGCGTGCCGGACTCGCCTACGCGCCGGGTGCCGCCGCACTCACCATCGACGCCCACGCCGCGGCGGCCCGTGAGGCGCAGCTTCGTGCGGCGGGCCTCGCACCGGACGCCGGGCCCTGAATCACGCGGTCGACGCGCGCCCGGTGCCGGGCGGCGACGTGACCCGCACGACGCGACTCGATGATCCGGGTACGATGAACGCCCCGCCGATGGCGGGGCGTTCGTGTTCCGTCGATCGGCCCGGACCTGCCGGGCGGACC
This sequence comes from Agromyces sp. MMS24-JH15, assembly GCF_043518605.1. Classification (GTDB taxonomy): domain Bacteria; phylum Actinomycetota; class Actinomycetes; order Actinomycetales; family Microbacteriaceae; genus Agromyces. The sequence continues at coordinate 2,990,803 of NZ_CP171358.1, read as the reverse complement.
GGTCAGTCGCGCGTGTCGACGAGCAGCCGCGAGCTCTCGTCGTGCCAGCTGTGGGCGACCTCGGCGAGCTTCTCCTGGTGCTTGCGACCGTGGTGGGCGCAGAACAGGAGCTCGCCGTTGGCGATCACCACGCGGATGTAGGCCTGGGCGCCGCAGGCGTCGCAGCGGTCGAGCGCAGTGAGCTCGTAGGTGGCCTCGACCTCGACGGCACCGTTCTCAGCGTGCTGGGTCATGGTTCCTCCTCCATCGCTCCGCGAACCGTTCGTGACCTCAATGAAAGCACGACCCGGCGACGGGAGGCCCTCGGTTGCGTGGCATTTCGCTGAGCGCGTAGCGGCGGACCTCGAAGGTCGGCGGGCCTGACTAGGCTTGGCGGACGTGAGCTCCGACTACTCCGCACGCCACCTCTCCGTCCTCGAAGGACTCGAGGCGGTTCGCAAGCGCCCCGGCATGTACATCGGCTCGACGGACTCGCGCGGGCTCATGCACTGCCTCTGGGAGATCATCGACAACTCCGTCGACGAGGCGCTCGGCGGGTTCGGCGACGAGATCGAGATCGTGCTGCACCGGGACGGCAGCGTCGAGGTCGTCGACCACGCCCGCGGCATCCCGGTGGACATCGAGCCGAAGACCGGCCTGTCCGGCGTCGAGGTCGTGTTCACGAAGCTCCACGCGGGCGGCAAGTTCGGTAGCGGCTCGTACGCCGCCTCGGGTGGTCTGCACGGCGTCGGGGCATCCGTCGTCAACGCGCTCTCGGAGCGCCTCGACGTCGAGGTCGACCGGGGCGGCAAGACCTGGGCGATGTCGTTCCATCGCGGCGAGCCGGGCCGATTCAGCGATGCGGGCGAGCCCAGCCCGGCGTCGACGTTCTCGCCGTTCGAGGTGTCGAGCGAGCTGCGCGCGGTCGGCCGGGTCGCCAAGGGCGTGACCGGCACGCGCGTGCGGTACTGGGCGGACTCGCAGATCTTCACGCGGGGCGCGTCCTTCCAGCTCGAGGAACTGCTCGCCCGCGCCCGCCAGACCGCGTTCCTCGTGCCCGGGCTCGGGCTGACCGTGATCGACGCGCGCGGCGAGGAATCCGAGACGCACCGCTTCAAGTTCGACGGCGGCATCTCCGAGTTCGTCGAACACCTGGCCGCCGACGGCCCCGTGACCGAGATCTGGCGGCTCGAGGGCGACGGCCGGTTCACCGAGACCGTGCCGGTGCTCAACGACCGCGGCGCCATGGTGCCGACCGAGGTCGAGCGCACCTGCCACGTCGACATCGCACTCCGCTGGGGAACCGGGTACGACACGGTCTTCCGCAGCTTCGTGAACATCATCGCGACGCCGAAGGGCGGAACGCACCAGGCCGGGTTCGAACAGGGGCTTCTGCGCTTCCTGCGTGCCCAGGTCGAGCAGAACGCGCGTCGACTCAAGGTCGGCAACGACAAGCTCGAGAAGGACGACGTGCTCGCGGGCCTCACCGCGGTCCTGACCGTCCGCCTCGCCGAACCGCAGTTCGAGGGCCAGACCAAGGAGGTCCTCGGCACGCCCGCCGTGCGTTCGATCGTGCAGGCCGTCGTCACCAAGGCACTCGGCGAGCGATTCGCATCGACGAAGCGCGACGACAAGGCGCAGACCTCGCTCGTGCTCGACAAGGTGGTCGCCGAGATGAAGGCGCGCGTCTCCGCGCGCGCCCACAAGGAGACCCAGCGCCGCAAGAACGCGCTCGAGAGCTCGTCGCTGCCGGCGAAGCTCGCCGACTGCCGGTCGACGGATGTCGCGCACAGCGAGTTGTTCATCGTCGAGGGCGATTCCGCGCTCGGCACCGCCAAGCTGGCGCGCGACAGCGAGCACCAGGCGCTCCTGCCGATCCGGGGCAAGATCCTCAACGTGCAGAAGGCGTCCATCGCCGACATGCTCGGCAACGCGGAGTGCGCCGCGATCATCCAGACCATCGGCGCGGGCTCGGGCCGGAGCTTCGACCTGTCGACCGCGCGATACGGCAAGGTCATCATCATGAGCGACGCCGACGTGGACGGCGCGCACATCCGCACGCTCCTGCTGACGCTGTTCTTCCGCTACATGCGGCCCATGATCGAGGAGGGCCGCGTCTTCGCGGCCGTGCCGCCGCTGCACCGCATCGTGGTGCAGAACCCGGGATCGAAGCCGAACGAGACGATCTACACGTACTCCGAGCAGGAGTTCGCCGCCGTCACGGCCGACCTGCGTCGGCGGGGGCGCAAGTTCGGCGACCCGCAGCGGTACAAGGGCCTCGGCGAGATGGACGCGGACCAGCTCGCCGTCACGACGATGGATCCGAGCCACCGGACCCTTCGACGGGTGAACGTCGCCGACGCCGAGCAGGCCGGCCGCGTGTTCGAGCTGCTCATGGGCAACGACGTCGCCCCGCGCAAGGAGTTCATCGTCGACAGCGCCAAGGGCCTGAGCCGGGACCGCATCGACGCCTGACCCCGACGGTCGGGCGTGCGGCCGGTCGGCCGACGGCCGATTGCCGTCGGGCGCGCCGCGCGTGCGGCCGCTCGGCCGACGGGGCCCATCGGGCGGGCGCCCCGGCAGCCGGCCGGTCAGCCGATGCGGCGACCGACGAACGCGACGGGCGCTTCGATCGGCTGCCCGGAGGCGTCCCGCTTCGCGCCCGACGGCGGGAGCTGGCGTGCGGTGCCGTCGGTGCCGAGCGCGTGCGCCGGGCCGGGGCCGACCCAGGCGACGGAGAGCGCATCCTGGCCCTTCAGGAACCGCTGGGCTCGCACGCCGCCGGTCGCGCGGCCCTTGGCCGGGAACTCCGAGAACGCGGACACCTTCGCCGAGCCGGGGTCGGCACCGAGGAGCGTGTCGGTCGTCGCGGCGACCGTCACCACGATCGCGTCGTTCAGGTCCGCGGGGGAGAGGGCGGTGTACGAGATCACGCGCGCGCCGTCGACGAGCTTGATCCCTGCCATGCCACCGGCGGCACAGCCCTGGGGCCGAACCGTCGACGCGGGGAAATGCAGCAGCTGGGCGTCGGTCGCGACGAACACGAGCTCGTCGTCGTCGCCGCCCTGCGCCGCCCCGACGACCTCGTCGCCGGGCTTCAACGCGATCACCTCGAAGTCGGGACGGTTGGGGTATGCGCCCGGTGCGACGCGCTTGACGACACCCTGCGCCGTGCCGACGCTGATCGGCTGGTCCGACGAGAGGTCGACGAGCGCGAGCACGCGCTCGGACCGATCGGCGAGGCCGAGGTACTCGGCGATGCGCACGCCGGCGGCGAGCTGCACCGAGTTCGACGGCAGCCCCGGCAGGTCGAGCGGGGAGAACCGGATGACCCGGCCGCGGTTCGTGAGCGCGCCGATCTCGGTACGGCTCGTGGTGTCGAGCGTGGAGAGGATGGCGTCGTGCTTCGCGCGGCGCGTCGGGGCCGCGATGCCGAAGCCCTCCGCGCCGTCGGCCCGGTCGACGCGGGCGATGCGGCCGGTCACGCTCAGGAACACCCGGCAGGGGACGTCCGCGTGCTCGAGCGAGACCGCGGCCGCGGCCTTCCGCGCGGCGGCGGGCGGCAGCGTTCGCGCCTCGGTGAGCAGCGTGCGACGCGGCGTGCCGAACTGCTCGGCGACCGCCTCGAGCTCGTCGGAGACGACCTCGCGGATGCGCTGCGGGCTGCCGAGCAGGCTCTCGAGCTCTGCGATCTCGGCGAGGAGCGCGTCGCGCTCGGTCTCGAGCTCGATCCGCGAGAAGCGTGTGAGGCGGCGCAGGCGCAGCTCGAGGATGTACTCGGCCTGGATCCGGCTCAGGTCGAAGACGTCGACGAGGCGCCCGCGGGCCTGCTCGGCGTCGTCGCTCGCGCGGATGACCTGGATCACCTCGTCGATGTCGAGGATCGCCACGAGGAGGCCCTCCACGAGGTGGAGGCGTTCGCGGCGACGCTCGAGGCGGAAGGTCGAACGACGCGTGACGACGCGGATGCGGTGGTCGATGTAGACCGACAGCAGCTCGCGCAGGCCGAGCGTCTGCGGCTGCCCGTCGACGAGCGCCACGTTGTTGATCGAGAAGCCGTCCTCCAGCGGCGTGAGCCGGTAGAGCTGCTCGAGGACCGCCTGCGGGTTGAACCCGGTCTTGATGCCGATGACGAGCCGGAGCCCGCGTTTGCGGTCGGTGAGGTCGGTGACGTCGGCGACGCCCGTGATCTTCTTGGCGTTCACCCCGTCCTTGATCTTCTCGATCACCTTCTCGGGGCCGACGAGGTACGGGAGCTCGGTGACGACGAGGCCGGACTTGCGGGCCGTGAGCTGCTCGATGCTGACCTTCGCGCGCGTCTTGAACGACCCGCGCCCCGTCGCGTACGCGTCCCGGACGCCGGCGAGCCCGACGATCGTTCCACCGGAGGGGAAGTCGGGACCTGGCACGAACGCCATGAGCTCCTCGAGCGTCGCCTCGGGGTGGTCGATGAGGTGGCGCGCGGCCTGGACGACCTCGACGAGGTTGTGCGGCGCCATGTTGGTCGCCATGCCGACCGCGATGCCGCTCGCGCCGTTCACGAGCAGGTTCGGGAAGGCGGACGGCAGCACCTCGGGCTGGGTCAGCTGGTTGTCGTAGTTCGGGACGAAGTCCACGACGTCCTCGTCGAGGTCCTCGGTCATCGCCATGGCCGGCGTCGCGAGCCGCGCCTCGGTGTACCGGGCCGCGGCCGGGCCGTCGTCGAGCGATCCGAAGTTGCCGTGGCCGTCGACGAGCGGCACGCGCAGCGTGAACGGCTGGGCGAGGCGCACGAGCGCGTCGTAGATCGCGGAGTCGCCGTGCGGGTGCAGCTTGCCCATGACCTCGCCGACCACGCGGGCCGACTTCACGTGCCCGCGATCGGGCCGCAGGCCCATGTCGCTCATCATGTAGAGGATGCGCCGCTGCACGGGCTTCAGCCCGTCGCGCGCGTCCGGCAGGGCCCGTGAGTAGATCACGGAGTACGCGTACTCGAGGAACGAGCCCTGCATCTCGGTCGAGACGTCGACGTCCTCGATGCGGTCGGCGATCGGAGTGGCAGGGTCGTCGGTGGCTCGGGTCATCCGTCTTTCTCGCGCTCGGCACGGCGCGCCGTGCGGGGGGAACGGTCGCGCATCGCCTGTGCGAGACTGGCGCGATGCCTGCCATGCTACCGGTGCCCGCCGACAGCGCTTCGCGGCTGGCCGTGGTCCTGCCGAGCGCGATCGCGAGCCTGGAGGGCCGCGAGAACCCGCTCGGACTCCCGAAGGCGACCTCGGCGATCGTGCTGCTCGTCGACGGGCTCGGCGCGGCGAACCTGAACGCCCGGGCCGGCCACGCCCGTCACCTGGCCGCACGGATGACCCGTCGCGACGTGCTGCGGACGACCTTCCCGAGCACGACCGCCGCGGCGCTCGCGAGCTTCGCGACCGGGCGCGATCCCGGCGTGCACGGGGTCGTCGCGTACACCGCGCTCGAACCCGGCGGGGACCGGATCGTCAACCAGCTGAACGGCTGGGACGCCGGCATGCTGCCCGACGGGTGGCAGCGGGCGACGACGTGCTTCGAGGACGCCGGGGCGCGTGGCATCCGATCGGTCGCCGTCGGCGCCGCGCGGTACGCCGACTCCGGCTTCACGCGCGCCGTGCTCCGCGGCGCCGACTACCGGGTCGGCCGGACCATCGCCGACCGGTTCGACGCGGCCGGCGCGCTCCTGGCCGACGGCGTGCCGACGCTCGCGTACGTGTACGTCCCCGAACTCGACCAGGCCGCCCACTCGCACGGCTGGGAATCCGATCGTTGGCTCGCCGCGCTCGAGACGCTCGACGCCGAGGTCGGTCGCTTCGAGCGACGGATGCCCCGTGGCGTGGGACTGCTCGCGACGGCCGACCATGGCGTCATCGACGTGCCCGCGCGCCGGCACGTGTTCCTCGACGATCGGCCCGACCTGCTCGCGGGTCTCCGCCACGTCGGCGGCGAACCGCGATGCGTCTCGCTCTACCTCGAACCCGACCTCGGCGACGAGGCCCGCGCGCGACTGCTCGCGGGCTGGCGGGACGCCGAGGGGGAGCGCTCGTGGGTGCTCGGACGTGACGAGGCGATCGCGGCGGGCCTGTTCGGCGAGGTCGACGACGTCGTCCGTCCGCGGATCGGGGACATCCTGATCGCGGCGCGCGCGGGGATCGCCTACTACGACCGCCGGGTCGGGAACCGTCAGGCCGAGTCGATGATCGGCCAGCACGGTTCGCTCTCGGACGAGGAGACGCGGGTCCCGCTCATCCGATACGGCGCCTACGCGCGCTGAACCCCGGTCGCGCGCCGCACGCAGCGCTCCGACCCGGGTCCGGCTCCGCCGGTCAGAGGACCGGGTACTGGCGGCGCTTCACCTGCGGCTTCGGCAGCCGGAGGACGCGCATCTGGAGCGCACGCATCGCGGCGTACCAACGGACGCGCTCGGCGCGGTCGCCGTACTTCGCCTGAAGCCGCTTCGTGAGGACCTGCCCCATGATGACGACGTCGATCACGGCGACGGCGAAGAAGGTCCACAGCAGCAGGATCGAGATCGTCTGCACCTCGAGGCTCGGCACGAACGTGAGGATGATCACGAGGAACATCACCGGGATGAGCGCCTCGCCCACGCTGAAGCGGGCGTCGACGTAGTCGCGCACGAACTTCTTCTGCGGACCGCGGTCGCGGATGGGGAGGTACTTCTCCTCGCCGTTCGCCATGCCGATCCGAGCGCGCTCGCGCTGGTCGGCGAGCTTCGCCTTCGCCTGGCGCGACGCCTCCTTGCGGTCGTCCGGAACGAGCGGGCGCTTGCGTGCCGCCTCCTGCTGGGCGCGGCTCGGCGTGGGGGCGCCCTTGCCGGTCTTCGAAGTCTGGTTCTGCTCGAGCGACTCGTCGCTCGGCGTCGGGGTGCTGTGCTGCTTATCGGCCACGGGATTCCTCGAATCGGTTCGCTCTTAAGATTACCGGCATGACCGACGCTTCCACTCCCGAGATCGTGCTGCCGCCCGACGGGGCGCACCCGACCGCACCGGCCGCCTCCAGCCCGAACGCGGCCGCGCTGCGCGACGCCGTCGACGCCGGCTTCCCGAGCACCGTCGCCGATCTCGCGCGGCTCGTCCGCATCCCGTCCGTGTCGTGGCCCGCCTTCGATCCGGCCCACGTCGCCGAGAGCGCGGATGCGGTCGCCGGCCTCCTGCGCGGCATCGGGCTGTTCGAGACGGTCGAGGTGCATCGCGCGCCGGTCGAGGACGGCTCCGAACTCGGCCAGCCGGCGGTGCTCGCGCATCGCCCGGCCCGCCCGGGACATCCGACCGTCCTGCTCTACGCGCACCACGACGTCCAGCCGCCCGGCGCCGACGAGGACTGGGACACCCCGCCGTTCGAGCCCACACAGCGCGGCGACCGCCTGCACGGGCGCGGCGCGGCCGACGACAAGGCCGGCGTCATGGCGCACGTGGCCGCGCTGCGCGCCCTCGCCGAGGCCGTCCCCGAGCCGTCGATCGGCATCTCGGTGTTCATCGAGGGCGAGGAGGAGTGGGCCTCCCGCTCGTTCGTCAACTTCCTCGCCGAGCACCGGGACGTCCTCGAGGCCGACGCGATCATCGTCGCCGACTCGACCAACTGGGACGTGCGGACGCCCGCGCTCACCGTCGCCCTCCGCGGCGCGGTCGCCTTCAACCTCCGCATCGAGACCCTCGCGCACGCCTCGCACTCCGGCATGTTCGGCGGGGCCGTCCCGGACGCGATGCTCGCCGCGATCCGCCTGCTCGGGACGCTCTGGGACGACGACGGCGCGGTCGCGGTCGACGGCCTGTCGACCGCACCGCTCGACGTGCCGCCGTACGCCGAGGCGCAGCTGCGGAGCGAGGCGGGCCTGCTCGACGGCGTCGCCCCGATCGGTCGCGGCGAGATCCTCGCCCGGATCTGGGCGCAGCCGGCGATCACGATCACCGGCATCGACGCCCCGGATGTCGCGAACGCGTCGAACACCCTCCTGCCGGCGGTGCGGGTGCGCGTGAGCGCGCGCATCGCACCGGGACAGGATGCCTCGGACGCGTTCGAGGCGATCCGACGGCACCTCGAGGCGAACGCGTCGTTCGGGGCCCGGCTCGCCTTCGAGGACGTCGATCGCGGCCAGGCCTTCCTCGTCGACACGGACGGCCGAGCCGTCGCCGAGATGCGCGCCGCGCTGGCCGAGGCGTGGGCCGTCGAGCCGGTGGACATCGGGGTCGGCGGGTCGATCCCGTTCATCGCCGAGCTGGTCCGCGAGTTCCCGCGGGCGGAGATCCTGGTGACCGGCGTCGAGGATCCCGACTCGCGGGCCCACAGCCCGAACGAGTCGCTGCACCTCGGCGTCTTCAAGCGCGCGGTGCTCGCCGAGGCATCCTTCCTCGACCGGCTGGAGGGTCGCGCGGCGGACTGAGCCCGCGTCGCCCCGCGGCCGGGGGATCCGCGTTCCCTGCCGATCCCCAGCCGACCGGGCTCGCGGTGGGCGTAGACTGGCGGCAACGACCTGTATGCCGAGGCGAGGAGCGAGATGGGCGAGACGATCACGGAGACCGGGCATGGTGTGCTGCTCACGGACACCGCCGCCGACAAGGTCCGCAGCCTGCTGACGCAGGAGGGGCGGGACGACCTGCGGCTCCGAGTCGCCGTCCAGCCGGGCGGATGCTCCGGCCTGATCTACCAGCTCTACTTCGACGAGCGGATGCTCGACGGCGATGCCGTCGTGGACTTCAGCGGCGTCGAGGTCGTGGTCGACCAGATGAGCGTCCCGTACCTCGACGGCGCCTCGATCGACTTCGAGGACACGATCCAGAAGCAGGGGTTCACGATCGACAACCCGAACGCGCAGGGCAGCTGCGCCTGCGGCGACTCGTTCCACTGAGTCGCACGACGCATCACCCATGAAGGGAGCCGCTCGATGCGGCTCCCTTCGTCGTTTCCACCGGTCGGGGGCGGTTTCACCCGCGGATTGGGCGCTCCGGGGGCCGCGCGGTGCACAACCGGGCCCACGAGTCGGAGTAGGCTAGGCACGATCCTGCACTTCGCTGAGAAGTGCCTTCGAGTCTCCCGAAAGGTCACCGGTGCGCCACAATCGCCGTCTCCGATGGGCTGCAGTTCCGATCGCAGCGACACTCAGTCTCGTCCTCGCCGGTTGCACGCAGGCCCAGCTCCACGGCTTCCTCCCCGGTTTCCAGGAGGGCGAGGCTCCGGTCACGAACCACACCGAGCGGGTTTCCGGTCTCTGGGTGACTTCGTGGATCGTGCTGCTCATCGTCGGTGTCATCACCTGGGGCCTCACGATCTGGGCGGTCATCGCCTACCGTCGTCGCCGCGGCCAGACGGGCCTGCCGGTCCAGCTCCGCTACAACATGCCGATCGAGGTCTTCTACACGATCGTGCCGCTCATCCTCATCGTGGGCTTCTTCGCCTTCACGGCGCGCGACCAGGCCGAGATCGAGACGCGGTTCGCCGCCGACGACGTCGACGTCCAGGTCGAGGTCATCGCCAAGCAGTGGGCGTGGGACTTCAACTACGTCAAGGAGGACGTCTACTCGCCCGGCATCCAGGGTCAGCTCGACCCCGCCGACGCGAACGGCGCGCTCGTCGAGTCGGAGCTGCCGACGCTCTACCTGCCGGTCGGCGCGAACGTCGAGATCGAACTCGAGTCGCGCGACGTGATCCACTCGTTCTGGGTCGTGGACTTCCTCTACAAGAAGGACATGTTCCCCGGCAAGACCAACTACATGTCGTTCACGCCGACGCGTGAGGGCACGTACGCCGGCAAGTGCGCCGAGCTCTGCGGCGAGTACCACTCGCTCATGCTCTTCAACGTGAAGGTCGTCTCGCAGGACGAGTACGACGCCTACATCGAGTCGCTGCGCGACGCCGGCCAGGAAGGCCAGCTGTCCAACGAGTACGACCGCAACCAGAACCTGCCCGGTGCAGGGGAGCCCCAGCTGAAAGAGGAGACCGAGGCCGAATGAGCACCACCGCAGCACCGGCTCGTCCCCAGTCGAGCCTTCCGCTCGGCGCTTCGAAAGTCGAGCGCAAGGGGAACGTCCTCGTCCGCTGGATCACCTCCACGGATCACAAGGTCATCGGGTACCTGTACCTGATCACCTCGTTCATCTACTTCTGCATCGGCGGCGTGATGGCGCTGATCATCCGTGCGCAGCTGTTCGAGCCGGGCCTCGAGCTCCTCTCGACGCGCGAGCAGTACAACCAGCTGTTCACGATGCACGGCACGATCATGCTGCTCATGTTCGCGACGCCGCTCTTCGCCGGGTTCGCGAACGTGCTCATGCCGCTGCAGATCGGAGCGCCCGACGTCGCCTTCCCGCGACTGAACGCGTTCGCGTACTGGCTGTTCAACTTCGGTTCGCTGATGGCCGTCGCCGGCTTCTTCACGCCGCAGGGCGCCGCCTCCTTCGGATGGTTCGCCTACCAGCCGCTCGCGTCGACGACGTTCACGCCGGGCCTCGGCGGCAACCTCTGGATGCTCGGCCTCGGCCTCTCCGGCTTCGGCACGATCCTCGGCGCGGTGAACTTCATCACGACGATCATCACGATGCGCGCGCCCGGCATGACCATGTTCCGGATGCCGATCTTCACGTGGAACGTGCTCGTGACCTCGATCCTCGTGCTCATGGCCTTCCCGGTGCTCGCCGCCGCGATCCTGGCCGCCGGTGCGGACCGCATCTTCAACGCGCACATCTACGACCCCGCCAACGGCGGCGTCATCCTGTGGCAGCACCTGTTCTGGTTCTTCGGCCATCCCGAGGTGTACATCATCGCCCTGCCGTTCTTCGGCATCGTCTCCGAGATCTTCCCGGTGTTCAGCCGGAAGCCGATCTTCGGGTACAAGACGCTGATCTACGCGACCATCGCCATCGCGGCGCTCTCGGTCACGGTGTGGGCGCACCACATGTACGTCACCGGCTCGGTCCTGCTGCCGTTCTTCGCGCTCATGACCATGCTCATCGCGGTCCCGACGGGCGTGAAGATCTTCAACTGGATCGGCACGATGTGGCGCGGTTCGATCACGTTCGACACGCCGATCGTGTGGGCCCTCGGCTTCCTCATCACGTTCGTGTTCGGCGGTCTCACCGGCGTCATCCTGGCCTCGCCGCCGCTCGACTTCCACGTGTCCGACACGTACTTCGTCGTCGCCCACTTCCACTACGTGGTGTTCGGCACGGTCGTGTTCGCGATGTTCGCGGGCTTCTACTTCTGGTGGCCCAAGTGGACCGGCAAGATGCTGAACGAGAAGCTCGGCATGTGGCACTTCTGGCTGCTGTTCATCGGCTTCCACACGACCTTCCTCGTCCAGCACTGGCTCGGCGTCGTGGGCATGCCGCGTCGGTACTTCTCGTACCTGCCCGAGGATGACATCACCTGGATGAACCAGCTGTCGACGATCGGCGCGTTCATCCTCGCGATCTCGCTCATCCCGTTCTTCCTGAACGTGTACATCACCGCGCGGCGTGCGCCGAAGGTCACGGTCAACGACCCGTGGGGCTACGGGCGCTCGCTCGAGTGGGCCACGAGCTGCCCGCCGCCGCGGCACAACTTCACGTCCATCCCGCGCATCCGCTCGGAGGCGCCGGCGTTCGACCTGAACCACCCCGAAGCGGGTATTCCGGTCGGCATCGGCCCGGCGAAGGACGCGCCCGAGGCGCCCGTGGTCGACGCGGAGACGAAGGAAGTCAAGTAAATGCGCGCGAACATCATCCTCTTCTGGATCCTGTCCGTCTTCTTCGCTCTGGCGGCGGCGGTCTACGCCTTCTGGACCACCATGGACGGCCAGGACTACGGCCCCGAGTGGGTCGGCATCGTCGGCGTCGCCCTCGCCGCCGTCCTGAGCGCGTTCATCGCGTTCTACCTCGGTCGGGTGCACGCGGCCCAGGGCGGAGCGCTGCCCGAGGACCGTCTGGACGCGAACATCGACGACGGCGACCCCGAGCTCGGCTTCTTCAGCCCGTGGAGCTGGTGGCCGATCGTCCTGGCTGCGGCCGCGGCGCTCGCGTTCCTCGGTCTCGCGATCGGGTTCTGGATCGCCTTCATCGCGATCCCGCTCGTCGTGATCGCCCTCGTCGGCTGGGTGTACGAGTACTACCGCGGGAACTTCGCCCGCTGATCGCACGACGCCGAAGGGGCCTCCGGGACATGTTCCCGGAGGCCCCTTCGTCGTCGGCGCGCCGCGCGGCGGCGAGGGCCGCTCAGGCCCGGGAGAAGGCGAGCACGTCCACGCTGACGGTGACGGTGACGGTCACTGCCGATGCAGCGTCACCAGCGGGCTCCGACGGCCCCCCACGGTCGTCGACGCGGTGATGGTGGGCCGAGGGCCCCATGCCGATCAGCTGGGCGCGGAGCGAGGCATCCACCGGCGCCTGATAGTCGACGGCGAGCCGCTCGACGAGGTCGAGCTCCTGCGGGGCGAACGAGCCGATCACTTGGTCGGCCTTGCCTTCGGGGACGTCGAGCATCGCGCCCGCCGCTCGCAGCTCCTGCAGGTGGCGTTCGGTGGGCACCACGACGACGAGGCGCCCGTGGGGCGCGAGGAGACGCGCGAACTCGGGCGGGTTCCGGGGGGCGAACACATCGAGGATCACGTCGGCGACGCCGTCGCGGAGGGGGAGGGGTCGCCAGAGGTCCAGGACCACGCCGCTCGCCCGGCCGGTTCGCCCGTCGAGGGCGCGGAGGCTGAACTTCACGGCGTCGGGTGAGCGATCCGCGAGCAGCACCCGAGCGTCGGGATGCCTCGCCGCGACGGCGTGCGCGTAGTAGCCGGTGCCGCAGCCGAGGTCGGCGATCGAGGGGGGATGCGGGGTGCGCGGAGCCGGACCCGAGGGACTCGTCCGCGACCCGCCGTCGGCCACGAGCGCCGGCCCGGCGAGACCAGCCACCGCATCGGCGATCCGGGCGAAGGTCCCGCCGGCGAGCATCGCGTCGCGCGCCTCGAGCATCGACCGGTCGTCGCCGATCGTGCGCGGCGCACGCGGCGGAAGGAGCGTGACGTAGCCCTGCTTCGCCTCGTCGAACCGGTGGCCGTTCGCGCACCCGAGCGTTCGCTCGCCGGACGCATCGAGGTCGAGAAGACAGTTCGGGCACCGGAACCAGGTCGAATCGACCTTCATGTTCCGGTGCCCGAACGTTCCGTCAGACGGTGCGAGCGTCAGTGGTGCTCGCCGTGGTGGTGCGATGCCTCGAGCTCGCCCTTGGTGACCGGCGTGATCCGGTCCTCGAAGAACCACCGCGAGAGTGCGGCACGGACGTGCTGGCCGGCGGTGATCTTGCCGCGCGCGTTCGGGCGGATCATCAGGGGCTGGTAGCTCTCGAAGCTCACCAGACGCCACCGCTCGTACTCGTCGAGGGGCTGGTGCACCTCGATGAACTCGCCGCCCGGGAGCTTGACGATGCGGCCCGACTCGTAGCCGTGCAGCACGATCTCGCGGTCCTTCTTCTGCAGCGCGATGGCGACGCGCTTCGCGATGAAGAAGGCGATGAACGGGCCGATGATGACCACGGCCTGCAGGGCGTGGATGACGCCCTCCATGGTCAGCCTGAAGTGGGTGGCCAGGATGTCCGAACTCGCCGCTGCCCAGAGGCCCGCGTAGAACGTGACGCCTGCGGCGCCGATCCCGGTGCGGGTCGGGTTGTTGCGCGGGCGGTCCGCGATGTGGTGTTCGCGCTTGTCGCCCGTGATCCACGCTTCGAGGAACGGGTAGATGAGCACGAGCACGATGAAGATGCCGATGGCGATGAGCGGCACGAGGATGTTGAACGACCAGGTGCGGTCGAGCCACACGATCTCCCAGCCCGGCGGGATGAGGCGCAGCGCGCCGTCCGCGAAGCCGATGTACCAGTCCGGCTGCGTGCCCGCGGACACCGGCGACGGGTCGTAGGGGCCGTAGTTCCAGATCGGGTTGATCGTGAACATCGAGGCGATGAGCGCGAGCACGCCGAAGATGATGAAGAAGAACCCGCCGGCCTTGGCCGCGTAGACCGGGAGGATGGGCGGGCCGACCGCGTTCAGCTGCGACTTGCCGGGCCCGGCGTACTGGGTGTGCTTGTGCACGACCACGAACACGAGGTGCAGCGCCACGAGTGCGACGACGAGCGCCGGGAGCAGCAGGATGTGCAGCGTGTACAGGCGGCCGACGATGGTCGAGCCCGGGAACTCGCCGCCGAAGAGCAGGAACGAGATCCAGGTGCCGACCACCGGGATGCCCTTGATCAGGCCGTCGATGATCCGGAGGCCGTTGCCCGAGAGCAGGTCGTCCGGAAGCGAGTACCCCGTGAAGCCCTCGCCCATCGCGAGGATGAACAGGATGAAGCCGATCACCCAGTTGAACTCGCGCGGCTTGCGGAAGGCACCCGTGAAGTAGATCCGCAGCATGTGCAGGCCGATGCCGGCGACGAACATGAGCGCCGCCCAGTGGTGCATCTGGCGCACGAACAGGCCACCGCGCAGGTCGAACGAGATGTCGAGGGTCGACGCCATCGCGACCGACATCTCGACGCCCTTGAGCGGGACGTACGAGCCGTCGTAGTGGACCTCGGCCATCGACGCCTGGAAGAAGAACGTCAGGAACGTGCCCGAGATGAGGATGACGACGAAGCTGAAGAGCGCGACCTCACCCAGCAGGAACGACCAGTGGTCGGGGAACGCCTTCCGGCCGAGCTCCTTGACGAAGCCGGCGATGCTCGTCCGCTCGTTGACATAGACCGACGCGGCAGCCGTGAACGACCGCTTCTGCGGAGCGCTGGTGGTTGATGCGGTGCTCAATGACGCTCCCAGAAGCTCGGGCCGACGGGTTCGGTGAAGTCGCTCTGCGCGATGAGGTAGCCCTCGTCGTCGACCGCGATCGGCAGCTGCGGCAGCGGCCGGGCGGCCGGCCCGAAGATGACCTCGCAGTGGTTCGCCACGTCGAACTGCGACTGGTGGCAGGGGCAGAGCAGGTGGTGCGTGTGCTGCTCGTAGAGCGCCACGGGGCATCCGACGTGGGTGCAGATCTTGGAGTACGCGACGATGCCGTCGTAGGACCAGGACTCGCGCTCGGGGAGCTCGTTGAGCTCGTCCGGGTTGAGACGCATGAGGAGCACGGCCGCCTTGGCCTTCTCCTCGAGCCTGCCGTGCTCGAGGTCCTGCAGGCCCTCGGGGATCACGTGGAACGCGCTGCCGATCGTGATGTCGGACGCCTTGATCGGCGCGCCAGAAGGGTCGAGTGCGAGCCTCGTGCCCTTCTTCCACATCGTGTGGCTGAGAAGCTCGACCGGGAGCTGGTCCTGCGGAGCGAGGCCGCGGAACAGGACCACCGCGGGCAGCGGGAAGACCAGGAGCGCGCCGATGAGGCTGTTCCGGATGACCGACCGCCGGCTGAACCCGGACTCGCGATCCGAGTCGGCGAACACCTGGGCTGCGGCCGCCTGCGTCTCGGGCGACCCGCCGATGGGGTGGCGCTCGTCTGCGAGTTCGACCTCGCTCATGACGGCCTTGCCCCAGTGGACGGCGCCGAAGCCGATGCCGAGCAGCGCGAGCGTCGCACCGAGGCCGATGAACATGTTGTTCAGGCGCACGTCGCCGACGTTGTTCGACTCCATCGGGAACAGCATGTAGGCGGCGATCGCCCAGACGCTGCCGAGGATGGAGAGGTAGAAGAGCGTGTAGACCGTGCGCTGGGCGCGCTTCTCGCGCTTCGGGTTCTCGTCGGTCACGCGCGGCCGGTGGGCCGGGAATCCGGGATTCTCGAAGCCGTCGGCGACGATGACCGCCGTTCCCGGCGAGTGGGTCGGCTCGGCGTGCGACGAGTCGGCAGCGGTGATCTCCGCGCCGCTGTGGTCGTCCTGGGCCATGGTTCTCCTTCTTGAGCTTCTTCGTTGCCGGGCGCTAGTTGGACTTCGCCGTGATCCACACCGTGATCGCGACGACGGCGCCGAGGCCGAAGATCCAGATGAACAGGCCCTCGGCCACCGGGCCGAGCGAGCCGAGTTCGAATCCGCCGGGGGAGCGGTTGTCCTGCACGTACTTGAGGTACGTGATGATGTCGCGCTTGTCCTCGGGGGAGATGTTCAGGTCGTTGAAGACCGGCATGTTCTGCGGGCCGGTGACCATGGCCTCGTAGATGTGCACACCCGTGGTCTCGGTCAGCGCCGGGGCGTACTTGCCCTCGGTGAGCGCGCCGCCCGCGCCGGCCACGTTGTGGCACATCGCGCAGTTGATGCGGAACAGCTCGGCGCCGTTCGCGGCGTCACCGCCGCCGTTGGCGAGGTGGTCGTCGGGGATGTCCGGGCCGGGCCCGAGGGACGCGACGTAGTAGGCGAGCTGCTTGACCTGGTCGTCGGTGAACTGCACCGGCTTGACCGGGGCCTGCGGGCCCTGCGCCTGCATGGGCATACGGCCCGTGCCGACCTGGAAGTCGACCGCGGCAGCGCCGACGCCGATGAGGCTCGGGCCGGTCGCGGTGCCCTCGGCATCGAGACCGTGGCACGTGGCGCAGTTCGCCTGGAAGAGCTTCTTGCCCTCGTCGATCGTCTCCTGCGACGTCGGATCGGCCTCGGCCTGCGCGGTCCCGGTGCTGATCGCCGCGTAGGCGCCGCCGGTGAAGACCAGGCCGAGAGCGAGCAGTGCGACGGTCGCGAGCGGGTGCCGGCGTCCGGTGCGTCGCTTCGGTCGGTTCATGGGCTTCTTCCTGTTGGGGGTCATGCTGTGCTGGCGCTCCGGGCTACTTGAGGACGTAGATGACAAGGAACAGTCCGATCCAGACGACGTCGACGAAGTGCCAGTAGTAGGACACGACGATCGCGCTCGTCGCCTCCTTGTGGCCGAAGTTCTTCACCGCGAACACGCGCCCGATGACCAGGAGGAACGCGATGAGGCCACCCGTGACGTGGAGGCCGTGGAAGCCGGTCGTGAGGTAGAACGCCGAGCCGTACGAGTTCGAATCGATCGCGATGCCCTCGGAGACGAGCGACGCGTACTCCCAGATCTGGCCGGCGACGAACATCGCTCCCATCACGTAGGTGAGGAAGAACCACTCGGTCAGGCCCCACTGCGTGGGCTTCCAGCCGGTGGCGTAGGGCTGCATCCGCTCGGCGGCGAAGACGCCGAACTGGCAGGTGAAGCTCGAGGCGACGAGGATGATCGTGTTCGTCAGCGAGAACGGGAAGTTCAGGCGGTTCGCCTCGAACTCCCAGAGGTCGGGCGACATCGACCGGAGCGTGAAGTAGATGGCGAAGAGGCCCGCGAAGAACATCACCTCGCTGCCCAGCCAGACGATGGTGCCAACCGCTACCGTGTTGGGACGCTTGATCAGGGGCGCGCTCGCCTGATGGGTCAATGAGGTGCTCGTCACGCTCCCATTATGGTGGAAACGGCGGCTGAGTTTTCGTCACTCTTGCCGTGGCGGCCCCGATCGGACCGAAGGTCAGCCTCGACAGCGCTGAGGAGGCGCCGGGAATCCGCCGTGAATCGCGCGGATAGGATCGTCGCCATGACTGCTCAGCGCACCTGGCCCGCGATCATCACCGCCCTCCTGGCGGACGAGGACCTCAGCGTGTCGGACGCCTCCTGGTGCATGGAGCAGGTCATGACGGGCGCCGCGACGGAGGCCCAGCTCGCGGGATTCCTGATCGCCCTCCGCCGCAAGGGCGAGACGGTCGACGAGATCGTCGGCTTCCGCGATGCGATCCTCGAGCACGCGCTCCCGCTGCGCGTCGATCCGATGGCGCTGGACATCGTCGGCACGGGCGGCGACCGGTTCGGCACGGTCAACGTGTCGACGATGGCGTCCGTGATCGCGGCGGCGGCCGGAGTCCCGGTCCTGAAGCACGGGAACAAGGCCGCGAGTTCGGCATCGGGCTCCTCCGACGTGCTCGCCGCGCTCGGGATCGACCTGTCGCTCCCGCCCGAGCGGGTCGCCGAGGTCTTCTCGGAGGTCGGCGTGTCGTTCGCGTTCGCGGCCGCGTTCCACCCGGGATTCCGGCACGCCGGCCCCGTACGCGCCCAGCTCGGCGTGCCGACCGTCTTCAACTTCCTCGGTCCGCTCTGCAACCCGGCCCGGCCGGAGGCATCCGCCGTGGGCGTCGCGCAGCTCGACCGGGTCCCGCTCATCGTCGGCGTCTTCCAGACCCGCGGCGCGACCGCGCTCGTCTTCCGAGGCGACGACGGGCTCGACGAGCTCAGCACGACCGGGCACAGCCACCTCTGGGAGGTCTCGGGCGGCACGGTCAAGGAGCACGACCTCGACCCGCGCGACCTCGGCCTGCCGCGTGCCGCGATCGAGGACCTCCAGGGCGGGGACGCGGCCCACAACGCGGCGATCGTGCGCGAGGTGCTCGCCGGCGCACGCGGTCCGGTGCGCGACATCGTGGTGCTGAACGCGGCGGCCGGCCTCGTGTCGTTCGACCTCGCGAAGGACCCGGGCCAGTTCCAGCGGGCCATCCTCGACCGGTTCCGCGACAAGCTCGCGATCGCCGAGGAGGCCATCGACAGCGGCGCGGCCGCGCGCAAGCTCGACGAGTGGGTCGCGGCGACGTGCGCCTGAACGGGCGCTGACGACGAAGGATGCCCCGTGCGAGGTCCGCACGGGGCATCCTTCGTCGTGGTCCGGACGACTCAGCGGACGTCCTCGTCGACCCAGTCGAGGGTCTTCTGGACCGCCTTCTTCCACAGGCGGATCTGGCGGGCACGCTCGGCCGGGTCCATCTTCGGCTCCCAGCGCTGGTCCTCCTGCCAGTTCGCGCGCAGCTCGTCGAGGCCTCCCCAGAAGCCGACCGCGAGGCCCGCGGCGTACGCCGCGCCGAGCGCGGTGGTCTCCGCGACCACCGGCCGGACGACCGGCACGCCGAGGATGTCGGCCTGGAACTGCATGAGCGTGTTGTTCGCGATCATGCCGCCGTCGACCTTCAGCTCGGTCAGCTCGACCCCCGAGTCCGCGTTCACCGCGTCGAGGACCTCGCGCGTCTGGAACGCGGTCGCCTCGAGCGCCGCACGCGCGATGTGGCCCTTGTTGACGTAGCGCGTGAGGCCGACGAGCGCGCCGCGCGCATCGGGCCGCCAGTACGGCGCGAAGAGGCCCGAGAACGCCGGCACGAAGTAGGCGCCGCCGTTGTCCTCGACCGTCTTGGCGAGTTCCTCGATCTCCGGCGCGCTCGAGATGAGCCCGATGTTGTCGCGCAGCCACTGGACGAGCGAGCCCGTGACCGCGATCGACCCCTCGAGCGCGTAGTGCGCCGGCTCGTCGCCGAGCTTGTAGCCGAGGGTCGTGAGCAGTCCGTTCTTCGAGTGCACGATCTCCGTGTCGGTGTTGAAGATCAGGAAGTTGCCCGTGCCGTACGTGTTCTTCGACTCGCCGGCGTCGAACGCCGCTTGGCCGAAGGTCGCCGCCTGCTGGTCGCCGAGGATGCCCGCGACGGGCACCTCGCGGAGGAGGCTCGACGGACCGACCGTGCCGAAGACGCCCGACGAGCTCTTGATCTCGGGGAGCATCGACTTCGGCACGCCGAACGCCTCGAGGATGTCGTCGCGCCAGCTCAGCGTCTCGAGGTCCATGAAGAGCGTGCGGCTCGCGTTCGTGACATCCGTCGCGTGCACGCCGCCGTCCACGCCGCCGGTGAGGTTCCACAGGACCCAGCAGTCCGTCGTGCCGAAGAGGAGGTCGCCCGCCTCGGCGCGCTCGCGCGCCCCCTCGACGTTCTCGAGGATCCAGACGATCTTCGTGCCCGAGAAGTAGGTCGCGAGCGGGAGCCCGACGTCCTGCTTGAAGCGCTCGACGCCGCCGTCGGCCGCGAGGCGGTCGACGATCGGCTGCGTGCGGGTGTCCTGCCAGACGATCGCGTTGTAGACGGGTTCGCCGGTGTTCTTGTCCCAGACCACCGCGGTCTCGCGCTGGTTGGTGATGCCGACCGCGGCGATGTCGTGCCTCGTCAGGTCGGCCTTGCTGAGCGCGCTGCCGATGACCTCGCGGGTGTTCCGCCAGATCTCCATCGGGTCGTGCTCGACCCAGCCGGGCTTCGGGAAGATCTGCTCGTGCTCGAACTGCCCGAGCGAGACGATCGAGCCGTGCCGGTCGAAGATGATCGCGCGCGTGCTCGTGGTGCCCTGGTCGATCGCCAGGATGTAGTCGGCCATGCCGTCCTCTCTATCCCCGGCCGTCGACGTCGACGGCCGGTGTCACTGGTCGTCGCCCGGGTAGGCGGCGACGTGGGGGAGATCGGGTTCCGGGTTCGGATCCGGGGAAAACGGAGAGGGGCCGGCCCAGCAGGACCGACCCCTCGCAACCTCATCCGAGGATGGGGAGCAGCGGGATCGCCGCCCAACCGGCGAGCAGGCCGCCGATGATGGGGCCGACGACCGGCACCCAGGAGTAGCTCCAGTCCGAGCCTCCCTTGCCCTTGATCGGGAGGATCGCGTGGGCGATGCGGGGGCCGAGGTCACGGGCCGGGTTGATCGCGTACCCCGTGGGACCACCGAGCGAGGCGCCGATGCCGACCACCAGCAGGGCCACCGGGAGCGCGCCGAGGCTGGCGAGGCCGGAGGCGTCGCCCTGACGGCCGAAGCCGATCACGACGAACACGAGTACGAAGGTGCCGATGATCTCCGTGACCAGGTTCCACGCGTAGGAGCGGATCGCCGGACCGGTGGAGAACACGCCCAGCTTGGAGCCGGGCTCGGGCTCGGCGTCGAAGTGCTGCTTGTAGGCGAGCCAGCAGAAGATCGCGCCCAGGAAGGCGCCGAGCAACTGCGCGCCGATGTAGGTGAGCACCGTGAGGCCGTCGACCGGGACCGAGGTCCCCATCGCGGCGTTGCCGAACTCCGTGACGCCGTTCGCGACCAGTCCCAGCGTGACCGCCGGGTTGAGGTGCGCCCCCGATGCGTAGGCGACGATGACACCGGCGAAGACCGCGAGGCCCCAGCCGAAGTTCACCATCAGGAACCCGCCGTTGAAGCCCTTCGTCTTCGTCAGCACGACGTTCGCCACCACACCGGTACCCAGGAGCACGAGCATCGCCGTGCCGATGAGCTCGGCCAGGAACACCACCCCGAGATTGTCCACGTTGACCTTCCCATCCTCTCGCAATGCCTGACGGCCGCGCCCCCAGGCGGATTTGACCACACCCTACTCGCCACCGGGGCCGTCGGAACAGGCCGCGCCGGAAAACCCCCCGAAGGGCCTACCGGGCCGTCGTGCACGGGGCGTAGGTTGAACGGAGGTGCTGCATCAGGGCCGATGCATGTGGCGCGGCCCGTGGACAGCCGAGGGGAAGGATGTCCGTGAAGAAGATCATCAACGACCCGAAGCGGGTCGTCGACGAATCGGTCGCAGGATTCGCGGCGGCGCACGCCGACCTCGTGCGGGCCGAGTACGACCCGATCTTCGTGGTCCGGGCCGATGCGCCGGTGGCCGGCAAGGTCGGCCTCGTCAGCGGTGGCGGCAGCGGGCACGAGCCGCTGCACGCCGGCTACGTCGGCTACGGCATGCTCGACGCCGCCGTGCCGGGCGCGGTGTTCACGTCGCCCACGCCGGACCCGATCCTCGCGGCCACGAAGGCCGTCGACGGCGGCGCCGGCGTGCTGCACATCGTCAAGAACTACACGGGCGACGTGCTCAACTTCGAGACCGCGGCCGACCTCGCGGCCGCCGACGGCATCGAGGTGCGCGCGATCGTCACGAACGACGACGTCGCGGTCAAGGACTCGCTTTACACGGCCGGGCGCCGCGGCGTCGCCGGCACCGTGCTCGTGGAGAAGATCGCGGGCGCCGCAGCGCAGCGGGGGGACACGCTGGACCAGGTCGCCGAGATCGCCGAGCGCGTGAATGCGAACGCCAGGTCGATGGGCATGGCGCTCACCCCCTGCATCGTCCCGCACGCCGGCGAGCCCAGCTTCGACCTCCCCGAGGACGAGTACGAACTCGGCATCGGCATCCACGGCGAGCCCGGGCGCGAGCGGCGCAAGCTCGAGCCCGCGGACGCGATCGTGGACCGCATGCTCGCGCCGATCGTCGAGGACCTGCCGTTCGCCTCGGGCGACCGCGTGCTGCTGTTCGTCAACGGCATGGGGGACGCCCGCGGTCGAGCTCTACATCGCGTACCGACGTGCGGCCGAGTCGCTCGCCGCACAGGGCATCGAGGTCGCGCGCTCGCTCGTCGGCAACTACATCACCTCGCTCGAGATGCAGGGCTTCTCGCTCACGCTGTTGAAGCTCGACGACGAGTTCGTCGAGCTCTGGGATGCCCCGGTGCAGACGCCGGCGCTCCGGTGGGGTCGGTGACCGTGGCGGGACTCGGCACCGACTGGGCCGTCGCCTGGGTGCGCGCGAGCGCCGAGGTCATCGAGGAGAACCGGGTCGAGCTCATCCACCTGGACCGCGACATCGGGGACGGCGATCACGGCGAGAACATGGACCGCGGCTTCCAGGCGGTCCTCGGCAAGCTCGACGGGCTCGCCGAGGACGCCACGCCCGCGGACGTGCTCAAGCTCGTGGCGACCACGCTGATCTCGACGGTCGGCGGCGCGGCCGGGCCGCTGTACGGCACGGCCTACCTGAAGGCGGCGGTCGCGGTGACGGGCGACGCCGAGCTCGGCTCGGATGACGTCGTGACGCTGCTCCGGGCGGCGCGCGACGGCATCGTGTCGCGTGGCAAGGCGGAGATCGGCGACAAGACGATGGTCGACGCGTGGACGCCCGCGGTCGACGCCGCGGAGGCCGCGGCCGCGTCGGGCGCGGAGCCGTCGGCGGTGCTCCGCGCGGCCGCGGATGCCGCGGCCGCGGGTGCCGTGCGGACCGAGCCCCTCGTCGCCCGGAAGGGACGCGCGAGCTACCTCGGCGAACGCTCGGCGGGCCATCGGGACCCGGGTGCCCAGTCGACCTCCCTGCTCCTGGCCGCCGCGGCGACCACGGCGGGGGCGTGACGATGCCGGGGAAGGTCGGGATCGTCTTCGTCTCGCATTCCGAACTGATCGCGCGCGGGCTCGTCGACCTCGCGGGCCAGATGGCTCCGGGGGTCGCGCTCGTCGCGGCGGGCGGCACGGACGACGGTCGCATCGGCACGAGCTTCGACCGGGTGAGCGCGGCGATCACCGAGGCGGATTCCGGAGCGGGGGTCGCGGTGCTCTGCGACCTCGGCTCCGCGATCCTCACCGCGGAGACCGCGCTCGACTTCCTCGACGACGACGTGCGCGCCCGCGTCCGCATCGTCGACGCACCGCTCGTGGAGGGCGGCGTCGCCGCTGCGGTGGCCGCCGAGGCGGGGGATCCGCTCGAAGCCGTCGTCGCGGCGGCCGGGACCGCTGCGGGCAGCGCCGACGCCGACGCCGACGCCGACGCTGCCGGCGACGGTGCGGAGACGACCGCGGACGTGGCATCCGACCTGCGGCGCGTCGTCACGCTCGTGAACCCGTCGGGACTGCACGCGCGGCCGGCCGCCGACCTCGTGAAACTCGCGAGCACGTTCGGCCAGCCGATCACCGTGAACGGGGTCGACGCGAAGAGCCTGCTCGCGATCATGGCGCTCGGACTCACGAAGGGCGACGACGTCGTGATCGCATCGACCGATCCCGCCGCCGCCGACGCGGTCGCGGCCGTCGCGGCGCTCGCGGAGTCCGGCTTCGGGGAGGTCTGACCGGGATCCGGGTCGTCGGTCAGTTGCCGCCGGCGATCCGGATGTCGGCGCCCGTGGTGTACGAGGCATCCTCCGACAGCAGGTACGCGACGGCACCCGCGATCTCGTGCGGGTAGCCGGCGCGGCCCATCGGGATGCGGGCGGCTCGTTCCTGCGGAGCGTTCGGCCGCCCGGCCGCGGCGTGGATCTCGGTGAACGTGGTGCCGGGGGACACCGTGTTCACGCGCACGCCCTCGGCGGCGAACTCCTTGGCCGCGCCCGTGGTCAACGCGTTCAGCGCGGCCTTGCTCATCGCGTAGGGGATGTACGTGTGCGCCGACCCGTTCGTCGCCGCGCCCGACGAGATGTTGACGATCGCGCCGCCGGCGCCGCCGAGCGCGGTCGACATGTGCGCGATCGCCGCGCGCGTGAGCACGATGGGCGCGAGCACGTTGATGCGGAAGACGAGGTCGGTCTCCTCGATCGGCGCCTCGAGGAACGGGCCGATCCGCCCGGTGATGCCGGCGTTGTTCACGAGTCCCGTCACCGTGCCGAACGCCGCGATCGCTGCCGGCACCACGAGCGCCGCCTGGTCGAGGTCGGCGAGTTCGGCGCGGAAGAGTTCGACCCTGGCGCCGAGTTCCCGGCATCGCTCGGCGACGGCGGCCGCGTCGAGCGCGCGGTCGCGATAGGTGAGGAAGAGGTCGTGACCGTCTTCAGCGAGCCGTTCGGCGATCGCCGCGCCGATCCCGCGGCTGCCGCCCGTGATGATCGTGACGGGTCGGCTGGGGGCATCCGTGCTCATCCGGCCAGCCTACGACGCGCGGCCGGCACGCTGGCGGTGCCGGGGGAGTGGGCGTAGCCTGTCCGCCATGGCACGCGAGGAGGCGGGCCGCCCGAGTGACGGCAACGCATACACGAGGTTCTTCGACCGGATCGACCAGGCCCTGGAGCCGATCTTCGGCGCCCCGCCCACCGTCCACGACACCGAGGTCATCGACCCGGAAGCCCAGCGGGCGCGGCCGTGCCCGGTGTGCGGACACCCCATCTCCGAGCACTACATCGACGAGTCGACGTCCAACGTGCTGCTCGAGTGCCCGACGGACGAGCGCCTGCCGGAGCGGGAGGTCCGCGGGCCGTACAACGAACTCGGGATGCCCGCGACGGGCCGTCGCCTCGAACGGTACGAACAGGGTCGCGCCGCCGCAGACTGATTCCTCGTGTGCGGGCGGCCGCGGTGCCGCCGACCGCCGGTTCCACCCCCAGCGGACACCCAGTTCGGGGGTGTTCGTGAACGCCGCGCGGCCATTGGATTGACTTGGCGCGGGCGATCGCAGAGGCTGTGCTCGCCCGCCCCGAGCCCAGTCACGATGGAGTGCCATGACGTCGCTTCGCCGCCCGATCGTCACGCTGTCCGCACTCGGCATGCTCGTGGCGATCCAGGCGGTCCTCGACCCCACCGGCCTGCTCGCGCTCGTGGGCTGGTCCGGCGCCCAGCCGGGGCTCGCCGCCGGGATCTGGCCGTTCGCCCCGTACGCGGTCTTCGTCCCCGTGCTGCTCGGTACCGCCTGGTGGGTCGCGCGCCGCGCCGGCGACCGCTACTGGACCCTCGTGGCCGGCCTGGTGCTCGCCATCCTGCTCGCGCAGGCCGCCGCGTGCCTCGTCATGACGTGGGATCTCGCCCACTCCGCCTGGGCTGCGGGGTACGTCACCGCGAAGGCCGTGCCCGCCGCGCTCGTCGTCGCGGCGTTCGCGCGGTGGTTCGGCGGCCCCTCGACGCGCGACCTGCGCGAACCGGGGTCGCCGTGGGCCGTCTGGCTGCCGGCCGGGATGTTCGCCGTGGTCACGCCGTTCATCGCGGGCATGTGGTGGACGAGCGCCGCGTTCGCGCCCGGCGTCCCCGTGGCGCGACCCGATCGCGGAGCGGTCGCCGTGCTCGTCGCGATGCTGCTCATCGCGGGCCTGACCGCGCTGTGCCTGCGCTGGATGCGCCGTCGCATCGTGGGAGTCCTCGGCGGATGGCTCGCCGCGCTCGTCGCCGGCGGCGCCGCGGGCGTGGTCCAGGCGGTCGTCGCCGCGATCGTCGACGGCGGATTCCGCGGCGACCTGTGGCCGCTGATGACCCTGTACATCGCGATCGCCGACGGGCTGTCGTTCGGCGCGTGCGTCGGATGGCTCGTGGGCGTCGGGGCCGTCGCGGCCGAGCGCGTGCTCGCGGGTCGGTCCGTCCGGGTGCTCCGCATCGCGGGCGCGACGACGGCCGTCGCGGCGGTACTCGTGGCCGTCGGCCTGCCCGTGGTCGGCTCGGCGTCGGCGTCGGCGTCATCGGCCGAGGCGCGGGCCGAGGCATCCGTTCCCGAGGGGTTCCTGCGCGCCGATGGGCGCGTGATCACCGACGGCCGCGGCAACCAGGTGCTGCTGCGCGGCGTGAACGTGAACCAGCTCGTCGACTTCTACCGCCCGCAGGCCGTCGTCGACGACACGCGCCCGCTCACGGAGGAGGACTTCGCCGGGATCGCGGCGCAGGGCTTCGACGTGGTCCGCCTCAACCTGTCGTGGTCGGCGCTCGAACCCGCGCGCGGCGAGCTCGCCGCGGCGTACCTCGAGCAGATCGACGACGCGGTCGACTGGGCGAAGGCCCACGACGTGTACGTCGTGCTCGACATGCACCAGGACTCGTGGTTCAAGGGCGCCACGGAGGAGGGGACCGCGTGCCGGGCCGGGACGGACCCGATGTGGGGCTACGACGGCGCGCCCGCGTGGGCGACCATCACCGACGGCGCGCCCCGATGCCAGTTCCAGGGGCGCGACATCTCGCCGGCCGGCGACCGCGCGTTCCAGCACTTCTACTTCGACACCGACGGCGTGCGCAGCGCCCTCGCCGACACCTGGGGTCGCCTCGCCGAGCGGTATCGCGACGAGCCGGTCGTCGCGGGCTTCGACCTGATGAACGAGCCCGGATTCGGCGAGACCGCGCCCATCACGACCTCGTACCTGCTCGGCCGCTTCTACGACGACGCGATCCGGGAGATCCGGGCCGCGGGCGCCCCGCAGATCGTGTTCATCGAGCCGAGCATCCTGTGGTCGGGTCTCGGATTCGACAGCGGACCGCCCGCCGACTTCACGGCGGACCGGAACATCGCGTTCTCGCCGCACCTGTACGCCGAGTCGCTCACGATGGACCGCTCGCTCGGGATCCCGCCGATCGTGGGCATGGAACGCCAGTTCGACCTCGCGGAGCGGGTGGCGGATGCCTACGACGCGCCGCTCTGGTCGGGCGAGTACGGCTACTGGGGCGACCAGGCGGACGTCGACGCGCGACTCGCCCGGTACGCCGTCATCGAGGACGAGCACCGGCTCGGCAGCGCCTACTGGGTGTGGAAGCAGGCCTGCGGCGACCCGCAGAACGGCATCGGGCCGACTGGGAACGGGCTCATGGTGCAGAACTGCGAGTCCGGCGGGGATGCGCCGCCGCGCGACGACCTGCTGCAGATCCTGAGCCGCGCGTACCCGCGGTCGGCGCCGGGCGCACTCACGGCCCTCAGCGCCGACGGCGCGACGATCGAGCTCGCGGGCACGACCGAGGCGCGCAGCTGCGGACTCGAGGTGTGGCTCCCGGGCGACGCGGAGCCCGAGGTGACGGTGGCCGGGATCACGGACCTCGAGCTCGGCGAGGTGACCGGTGGATGGATCGCCACGGGATGCGCCGACGGCGAGTACTCGCTCAGCGCGGGGTAGCGCCGCTCGCCGCGGAGGCGGCCCCGGCCCGATAGACTCGGGACGAACGTGACACGATCCGAGGAGGTGAGCCCGATGCACGCACTGTCCACTCCGGGCGCCCCTTCGAGTTCACGATCACGCGACTGACGTAGCCGTCGCGAGGGAGCGCCGTTCCACGCTCAGAAAGCTCCGACGATGCATCCTTCATCTCTGCACGACCCTCGTACCTCCTCCGAACTCCCGGCCGTTCCCGCTCGGACCGCATTGGTCCTCGGCGGCGGGGGATCCGCCGGCAACGCCTGGCTCATCGGCGTGATCGCCGGCCTGTCCGACGGCGGGCTGGACGTGACCCGACCCGACCTGATGATCGGGACCTCGGCCGGATCGACCGCGGCGGCCCAGCTCACGGGCGCCGCCCCCGCGACACTGCTCGCCGACATCCTCGACGCCCCGCCGCTGCCGCCGCGCACCGGGCCGGCCGGGCCGGCCGGGCCGCCGCAGACCGGGCCGGCCCGGCCCACGCTGACGTCCGACCACCTCGCACGATTGCAGGCGACGATCGCCGTCGCGTCGGACGCGGCCGACCTGCGACGCCGGATGGGCGTGGTGCTCTCCGCGGACGCGGCGTCGAGCGCCGCGGCGCAGTCGCGGTGGCGCACCACGGTCGCCGCGCGGTTCCCCGGCGGCCGTTGGCCGCAGCACCGACTGCTCATCACGGCGGTCGACGCCGCCTCGGGTGAACCGGTCGTGTTCGACGGCGACAGCGGCGTCGACCTGGTGGACGCGGTCGCCGCGAGCTGCGCGGGCGGCTTCGCGTACCGGATCGGCGAGCACGCCTACATCGACGGCGGCTATCGGCTGAACGCCGACAACGCCGACCTCGCGACCGGGTGCGCGCGCGTGCTCGTGCTGTCGCCGCTCGGCGGCCGAGCGCTGACCCCGGTGGAGTGGGGCACGCACCTGGCGACCCAGGTCGATGGCCTGCGCGCACAGGGCAGCGAGGTCGAGACGGTCTTCCCGGACGACGACTCGCGTGCCGCGTTCGGCGACAACATGATGAACCCGGCGGCGCGACCGCCGGCCGCACGGGCCGGGTACGACCAGGGATCGGCCCTCGCCGAGCAGCTCGCCGGATTCTGGAGCTGATCGGGGGAAGTCCCTACCCGCGCTCCACCGGCAGCCACAGTTCGCAGGTCGCCGTGCTGAAGTCGGGGGAGCGATCGAGCACCGCGACGATGGATGGCCCGGGCCGCAGCCGCCACGGGTTTGACGGGAACCAGTCGGTCGCCGTCGCCGCCCACGTCTCCTGCAGGGCCGCCGGGTAGGCGCCGGAGATCCGGAACACGGCCCAGCTTCCGGCGGGGACCTCGATCACGTCGAGGTCCTCCGGCGTCGCCGTCCCCTCGCGGACGGCGACGCCGTGGAGGTAGGTCAGCTCGCTGCCCTCCCCGTAGTCGGGATCGACGTCGGCGCTCACCTGGAGGAGGCCCTCTGGCTCGGTGTTCGAGATCGCCTTGAGTCGGGCGTGCTCGGCCTGGGGGAGCGAGGCGATGTGCGCCTGGATGTGCGGATTGACGCCGTGGTGGATGAGCGGCACGCGTGCGGCGTGGCCGACGAGCCGGAACGACGGTCGTGCTGCGATGCGGGTGTCCATCGGGGTATTCCCTTCTACGGTCAGGCGGAACCTGAGCTGCGGTTGCGTGCGAAGGGGGCCGCCGTCTCGACGGACGTCGGCGGGACCGACACCGTGCACCGCACGGAACGCCCGGCCGAACGCCTCGGTGGAGCCGTAGCCGAAGCGCACCGCGATGCCCAACAGGTCCTCGTCGCCGAGCAGGTCGGCGGCCGCCACGGTCATGCGACGACGCCGGATGTATTCCGACAGCGGCATGCCGGCGAGCGACGAGAACATCCGGCGGGCGTGGTAGTCGGTGGTGCCGAGGCCGCTCGCGAGTTCGGAGATGTCGATCTCCTCGGTGAGGTGGCCTTCGATGTACTCGACGACGCGGTTGAGCAGGGCGATCACGGTTCCTCCTTCACCGACAGCCTCGTCGTCGGCATGTCGGCTCGCCCGATCATCGCGGTTCGATTCGATCGTGCGGCATTCGAGCGTCGGATGCGTCGGATGCGTATCCGGTCGTGCCCCGCCCGGGAAATGGACTGAGTGGATGACTCGTTCCGGCCGGCCTACGTGCGCTGCTCGAGCCGCTCGACCTGCCAGTCGTGCACATCGGAGAGCCATTCCAGCGGCGCGCCCGGGCCGATCCTGGGGTCGTCGAGTTCGACGCCGTCGCGGAGTGCCCGTACGTACGATCGGTCCAGGTCGATGCGCGCTCGCACCTGCTCGGCGTCGCCGACCGAGCCGTGACCGGGGATGACGGCGACGACGTGGTCGGCGACCTCGTTGAACAGGTCGAGCGCGGCGAGGTAGTCATCGAGCGGATCCGCGGCCTCGAGGTCGAGGAACGGCATCAGGATGTCGGACAGCATGTCGCCCGCGACGAGGACGCCGCGCTCCTCGATCAGGAGCGCCGCATGCCCGGGCGCGTGGGCCCGATGCTCGAGGATGCGGATCTCGGGGCCGTCCCACGGGATCCGCGACGTGCCCGGTGGCAGCCCGGTGACGAGCCCGAGGAGGTCCATCGGGATGTCGTCGGCGTACTCGGGGGGCAGTCCCTCGGCGACGAGCGCCTTCCAGTCGGGCTTCGCGAGCAGCTCCTGCAAGGATGCCGCGCAGCGCGCCGTTCCGTAGCGGGGGACCTCCCCGAAGTCGGCGTGCCAGAGCACATGGTCCCAGTCGGGATGCGTCGAGAAGCCGGCCACGACGGGTCGTCCGGAATCGCGAAGCTCGCTCGCGAGTCCGGCCAGCTCGGCGCGCGTGATGCCGGGATCGATGAGCAGCACGCCGGACGGGCCCTCCACGACGACGGCGTTGCTCTGGATGAACTCGCTCTCGTGCACGAGGACACCTTCGGCGACCTGCTTGAGCATTGCGGCCCCTTCCGCGTGCGGTCTGCACCGTTCCGTTCGCGAGGGTAGTACGAGTGATTGCGAATCGCAAGCACTAATCTCGGGGTCGGAACCGCACCGACGGGGGAGCCCTCGGAACGCGTGCCGCCGGACGAGGATGATCACCGGCCCGATTCGGCTAGCATTCGGGCATGACGACCCCGGCTCCGATCGACGACGTCCCGATCGGCGGCGACGTCATTCGCCTCGGTCAGTTCCTCAAGTTCGCCGGAGTCCTCGACTCCGGGGGAGACGTGAAGGAGGCGATCATCGACGGCCTGGTGCTCGTGAACGGCGAGGTAGATCGCCGTCGCGGACGGCAACTGCGGCCCGGCGACATCGTCACCTTCGAGGGACGCAGGTTCCGCGTCGGTACGTAGCGGTGCTGACGCCGGACTCGGACCGCGGTCACACGGACGAGTCCCAAGCAGTGAGCTGGGTATCCGACGCGGATGCCTGCACGGATCTCCTAGCGGGGCGCCACCGCAACTCGAACGATGTCGCCTATTTCCTTGCCGAGTTGTTTGCGCACCTTCGCGCTGAGCGAGATCATGTGGCCGCCGCTGCCCGTGACCATCGCGCCGACGTTTTCCAGCCGGATCCCGTCGATCTCCGCGTCGACACGGACCGACTTGCGGGTGCCGAAGAAATCGAGTGAGTTGGGAATTTCGATGCAGGACCAGATTTCACCCTTGATATCGACTCCGATCGTCGCATCGAAACGCAGGTCAGCCTGTGACATGGGCTCACCTTACCGATTTCGTGACGCTGCACTTGCGCCACCACATTCGACGTCGTGATGGACTTCCTGACTGGCCGATCACCCACGAGCCGCGGAGCATTCAGGAACAGTCGTATCGGCTCCTGCAGGTCGCTCGGGGGATCTCTGAGCCACCGGGAACGCAGTGCGGGGCGGGCCTTCGGGATTACAATCCGACATAATGTGCATTATCGGCGTTACGCGGAAGTGGCGCGCCAGCGGGATCAGGCGCCCGAAACCCAGGCCCGCGAGGCGTGAATGCCCAGCCGTTCCGGCCATTCACGATCGGCACGCATGATCGTCGCTCGAGCACGCGGTCGCATCATGCAGACGTCTCACGGCGGAGCGTCTGCGCATCCCGCCGGTACATCGCCGCGTGCTCGAGCAGGTCGCGACGGCCGGTCTCGTCGGCGCGGTCGCGCGTGAACGCCTCCAGCTCGCCGAGGTACGCGACGATCGCCTCGCGGACCGCGTCGGGCGAGGCATCCGAGCCGTAGGCGTCCAGCAGCAGCTCGAGGCGACGGTCGCGGTCCGGCGCGGATGCCTCGGGCGAGTCGGATGCGTACGGCACGAGCTTGTATGCGAGGTAGGCGAGATCGCGCAACCGCGGACCCGGCGCCGCGAAGTCGAAGTCGATCGCGCCGACGAGCTCGCCGTCTCGGACGATCAGGTTGTACGTCGCGAAGTCGTTGTGGCAGATCACCTCGGCCGGTTCGCGTGTCGGCGATCGCCAGGTGAGCGCGGCGCCCACGAGCGCGACGCCGGCGTCGTGGATGCCCCGGAGCATCGCTCCCGCTGCGCGGAGCACGTCCGTGGACCACAGGATCTCGGGCGCTGCGCCGGCGAGGTTCTCGCCGTCGATGAATGAGAGCACCTCCCGGCCCTCCTCGTCGAGCCCGAGCGGTTCGGGCACGCCGTCGAGACCAGCCGCCCGAAGTTCGGCGAGCAGCAGCTGGACGGCCGGCGTCCACTCCCCCGACGGCCGTCGAACCGTCGCGTCGATACGGAGAACTTCCCCCATATTTCCGCCCGACAATCGCTCCGGCGCGCGATCCCGACTCGACTCGCCGGGCAGCCGACCCGTCACCCGACCGTTGCGGACGCGCCGACGTACTCCGCGAGGTGCTCCCCCGTGAGCGTCGACTTCGCCGCCACGAGGTCGGCCGGCGTGCCCTCGAACACGACGAGCCCGCCGTCGTGCCCGGCGCCCGGGCCGAGGTCGATGATCCAGTCGGCGTGCGCCATGACCGCCTGGTGGTGCTCGATGACGATGACCGACTTCCCCGCGTCGACCAACCGGTCGAGCAGTCCGAGCAGGTTGGCGACATCGGCGAGGTGCAGGCCGGTGGTCGGCTCGTCGAGCACGTAGACGTCGCCCGGTTCGCCCATTGCGATGGCGAGCTTGATGCGCTGCCGCTCACCGCCGGACAGGGTCGACAGCGGCTGGCCGAGGCTGAGGTAGCCGAGCCCGACGTCCTCGAGGCGACCGAGGATCGCCGCCGCGGCCGGGATCTTCGCCTCCCCCGACGAGAAGAACTCGCGCGCCCTGGCGACCGGGAGGTCGAGCACCTCGGTGATGTCCAGTCCCCCGAGCTTGTAGTCGAGCACGGCGGCCTGGAAGCGCTTTCCGCCGCAGTCCTCGCACGGGGTCTCGATGGTGTCCATGAACCCGAGCTCGGTGATGATCACACCGGCGCCCTTGCACGTCGGGCACGCGCCCTCGGAGTTGGCGCTGAAGAACGCGGGCTTCACGCCGTTGGCCTTCGCGAACGCCTTGCGGATCGGTTCGAGCAGGCCCGTGTAGGTGGCCGGGCTGCTGCGGCGCGAGCCCTTGATCGCGCCCTGGTCGATCGAGACGATACCCTCGCGCGGCGACACGGATCCGTGGATGAGCGAGCTCTTGCCGGATCCGGCGACGCCCGTGACGACGGTGAGTACGCCGAGCGGGATGTCGACATCCACGCCCTGCAGGTTGTTCTCGTCGGCGCCGCGGACCTCGATCGCGCCCGCGCCCGAGCGCACGGTCGGCTTGATGGCGGCGCGGTCGTCGAGGTGGCGGCCGGTCAGGGTCCCGCTCGACTTCAACGCCGCGACCGTCCCCTCGAACTCGATCGTCCCCCCGGCGCTGCCGGCGCCGGGTCCGAGGTCGACGACGTGGTCGGCGATCGCGATGGTCTCGGGCTTGTGCTCGACGACCAGCACGGTGTTGCCCTTGTCGCGCAGTCGCAGGAGCAGCGTGTTCATGCGCTGGATGTCGTGCGGGTGCAGGCCGATCGTCGGCTCGTCGAACACGTACGTGACATCCGTCAGCGACGAGCCGAGGTGCCGCAGCATCTTGAT
Organism: Agromyces sp. MMS24-JH15; assembly: GCF_043518605.1. Classification (GTDB taxonomy): domain Bacteria; phylum Actinomycetota; class Actinomycetes; order Actinomycetales; family Microbacteriaceae; genus Agromyces. Next base: position 2,957,397 of record NZ_CP171358.1, on the reverse strand, counting down.
GCGCTGCGCCTCTCCCCCGGACAGCGTGCCGGACGGCCGTTCGAGGCTGAGGTAGCCGAGGCCGAGCGTGACGAACGCATCGAGGTTCGCGCCGAGGGCTGCGAGCAGCGGGCCCGCCTCCGGGAGGTCGAGCCCGCGCACCCACTCCGCGAGGTCGGTGACCTGCATGCGGCACGCGTCGGCGATGCTGATGCCGTCGATCTTCGAGGACCTCGCGCCCTCGGTCAGGCGCGTGCCGTCGCACTCGGGGCAGCGCGCGAACGTCGCCACGCGCTGCACGAAGGCCCGGATGTGGGGCTGCAGCGCGTCGACGTCCTTCGACAGCATCGACTTCGTGATCTTCGGGATCAGGCCCTCGTAGGTCATGTTGATCCCGCTGATCTTCACCTTCGTGACCTCGCCGTAGAGGAAGAGGTGGCGCTGCTTCTCGGTGAACTCGGCGATCGGCCGGTCGGCGGGATAGAACCCCGACTCCGAGAACCCCTTCACCATCCAGCCGTCGGCCGTGTAGCCGGGCACCATGATGGCGCCCTCCTCCAGCGACTTCGATTCGTCGACGATCTGGCCGAGGTCGAGGTCGGAGACGAGACCCCGCCCCTCGCAGCGGGGGCACATCCCGCCGAGGTAGATCGCACCCTGCACGATCTTCTTCTCGCCGTTCGGACCCGTCATCACCCCGCTCGCCTTCTGCGTCGGGATGTTGAACGAGAACGCCGTCGGCCCGCCGATGTACGGGTCGCCGAGCCGGCTGAACAGGATGCGCAGCATCGCGTTGGCGTCGGTCACCGTGCCGACGGTCGACCGCGGGTTCGCGCCCAGCCGCTCCTGGTCCACGAGGATCGCCGTCGTGAGGCCGTCGAGCACGTCGACGTCGGGCCGCGGCACCGACGGCATGAAGCCCTGGACGAACGCGCTGTAGGTCTCGTCGATGAGGCGCCGGGATTCCGCGGCGATCGTGTCGAAGACGAGCGAGCTCTTGCCCGACCCGGAGACCCCGGTGAACACCGTCAGCCGTCGCTTCGGGATCTCGATCGAGACATCCTTCAGGTTGTTCTCACGAGCGCCCTGGACGCGGATCAGGTCGTGGCTGTCGGCCGAGTTCGTCATGGTCTCCATCTTGGCGGTCGGGTGCGACGTCGGGCTACGGATGCCTCAGCGGGGCTGCTGGATGCGGACCATGTTGCCCGCGGGGTCGCGGAACGCGCAGTCCCGTACGCCGTACGGTTGGTCGATCGGCTCCTGCGCGACCTCGGCGCCGCTCGCGGCGACCTGCTCGAACGCACCGTCGACGTCGGTGGTCGCGAGCACGATGCTCGCGTAGGTGCCCTTCGCCATCATCTCGGCGACCGTCCGCTTCTCGTCGGCGGTCGTGCCGGGGTCGGGCGTCGGCGGCGTGAGCACGACCGAGATGTCGGGCTGGCCGGCCGGCCCGACCGTGATCCACCGCATGTCCTCGTAGCCGACGTCGTTGCGCACCTCGAAGCCGAGGGTGTCGCGGTAGAACGCGAGGGATGCCTCGGGGTCGGTGTGCGGCAGGAACGTGTACTGAATCGTGATGTCCATGCCGTCACGCTACGCGCGCGGTTCGGCGGGCGCTTCTCGATTCCTGATCGGTCTGGCGACGCGTTTCGCGAGCACCGACGGGAGCGCCTCGAAGATCCCGTCCGGCTGCTGGCGGAACACGCTCGGCGGCACGCCGACGAGCTCCGTGAACCGGGTGCTGAACGTGCCGAGCGACGAGCAGCCGACCTCGTAGCAGACCTCGGTGACGCTCAGGTCGCCGCGCCGGAGCAGCGCCATCGCGCGTTCGATGCGGCGGGTCATGAGGTAGCTGTACACCGACTCGCCGTAGGCCTTCTTGAACTCGCGGCTGAGGTGACCGGCCGAGACGTTGATGCCGCGCGCGAGCGCGTCGACGTCGAGCGGCTGCGCGTACTCGCGGTCGATCCGGTCGCGGACGCGGCGCAGCATCGCGAGGTCGCGGAGGCGCTGGTCGTCGTCGGTCGAAGGTGCCATCGATCCGATCGTGCCACGGACTCGCCGAGCCGGCCCAGCGATCCCCCGCGCAGCCGACGCGCGTCCGGCCCGGCGGCCGGAGCCCGAGCCGGGCGGAAGTGCGGCTCCCGCTACTGCGGTCGCGGGCACTCCACGCGCGACCCCGGCCCGTCCGCGGACCCCGGCTCGGCGGCCGAGGCGCCGAGCACCTGCCCGCCACGGACCAGCACGCACGAGAGCGGGAGGTCCGCGTCGGTCGCCGCCCGGAATCCGGTGAGCGCCGAGGCGTCGGCGTCGCCGCAGAGCGCGAGGACGACGGTGATCAGCGGGCCGGGCGAGGTCATCCGGCGGACCATCCGCTGCCCGTCCTCGCGGAAGACCGGATAGGTCACCCGCACCGGCGTGTCCGCGTCGCCGCTGCTCACGACGAACTCGACCAGGCCCGGATCCGCGGGATCGATCGGGCAGTCCCCGCGCTGGCCGGGCATGACGGCGATCGCGGAAGCCGGATCGGGCAGGTCGCCCGGCCAGTCGCCCCCTGGCCGCGCGGACGCGGTCGCGTCGGCCGACGGGGTCGCGCCGCCCCCGCTCGACTGCGTGCCGGTGCATCCGCCGAGGATCACCGCGAGCAGGACCGCGGCGACGGCCCATGGGGCGGTCGTCGCGGCGTTCCCGCGGGTCGCTCGCATGCCCGCATCGTATGACGCGCCGCGGCGACTCGCGCGGAAACCTCTGTCGCACGTGCCCCCCTGCGGCATAGCCTGACGCTTGCACGCAGTTCGCCGCGCTTGAATGGGGGCCCCACCATGTCCAGTACCCAACCCGATTCGTTCCTCGCCGGGTTCAGCCTCGACTCGACCGACCTGAACAAGGGGACGATCAACACGATCCGCGCGACCCTCGGCATCGCCGGCGTCGTCGCGCTCATCTTCGGGATCCTGATCACGTTCTGGCCCGACAAGACGGCCATCGCGCTCGCGTGGCTGCTGGGGCTCTACTTCCTCATCGCCGGCATCGTCTACCTCGGCCTCGGCATCTTCTCGCGGGGCATCTCGGGCGGCTCGAGGGCGCTCGACATCGTCCTCGGCCTGCTGTTCGCGATCGGCGGGATCATCGTGCTCGTGAACCCGTCCGAGTCGGCCGTCGTCATCGGCATCTTCCTCGGCGTCCTCATCGGCATCCTGTGGATCATCGAGGGCGTGGTCGCGCTCATCCAGTCGGGCGATGCGCGTTCGCGCGGGTGGGCGATCTTCTTCGGCATCCTGAGCCTGATCGCGGGGATCATCCTGCTGTTCTCGCCGCTGTGGGGCGCCGCGTTCCTCTTCTGGTTCGGCGGCATCGCGCTCATCGTGCTCGGCATCGTGCAGATCGTGCGCGCCTTCACGTTCGGCAAGGGCGCGAAGGTCGCCTGACGTCGACCCTCGCAGAACGGCGGAGGCCGGCCCGGGACATCCCGGGCCGGCCTCCGCCGTTCGCGTCTCGGTTCGCGTCTCGGTTCGCGTCGACGCTCGCTCAGTCGAGCGAGACGGGCGTGAAGCCCGACACGTCGCCGACGTACCGCGTGTGGTCGGCCGGGATCGGCTCGAGCGCCGCCGTCGCGACCTCCGCCGCGAACTCGGAGACGTTGTAGAGCCGACCGGCGTCGGCCTTGCGCGCCTCGATCGCACCGGGGTTGGCGCGCTCGAGCAGGGTCGCGGTGATGGTGCCCTCGATCATGTCTCCCGACACGACCACGAACTCGACGCCCGCGGTCGCGAAGTCGGGCAGCTTCGCGCGCAGCGCGTCCTCACCCGCGCGCTTCGAGAGCGCGACGGGCTCGTACTCGGGCATCGTCGGGGTCGTGCGGATGAAGTGGGCCTGGTGGCTCGTGACGAAGACGATCCGCGATCCGGCGCCGAGGTGCGGCAGGGCCTGCTCGACGACGTTCACCTGCGCGTCGCGGTTCAGGCGCATCGCGTAGTCCTCGCCCATGCCGCTCTCCATGCCGCCCGAGGCGTTCAGGACCAGCAGGTCGACCTTGCCGAACTCCTCGACGGCGCGCGCGAACATCGCCGCGACCGACTCGGCGTCCGTGAGGTCGGCGCCGACGGCGATCGCGCGGCCGCCGCCCTCGACGATCTCGGCGACGACCTTGTCGGCGCGGGGGGCCTTGCTGCGGTAGTTCACGACGACGGCGGCACCGGCCTCCGCGAGGTAGCGCGCGGTGTCGGCACCGATGCCGCGCGACGAGCCGGTCACGACGGCGACGCGTCCGGCGAGCGATCCCGGGGCGAGTGGATTGGTCAAGGCGGGCTCCTCAGGGCGTGGGGCGGCGGGCGTCCGCCCGCCGTGCATACCGATCGAGACTACCAATCGCCGACATCCCCCATCCGCCCGCCCACGGCGGGAGGGCCCCTGCTAGGTTCGAGACGGGGGCGCGTTCGAATCGAAGGAGAACCGATGGATGTGCTGACCCAGTACGCCTGGATCGCCTGGCTCGTGCTGATCCTGGTCTTCGCGACGATCGAGGTCTTCACGCTCGAGATGACCTTCCTCATGCTGGCGCTCGGGAGCGTCGCGGGCCTGCTGTCGGGCCTGTTCGGCATCCCGTGGTGGGCGCAGTTCCTCATCGCGGCGCTGGTCGCGCTCGCGCTCATCCTCACCCTGCGCCCATCGCTGCTCCGGATGCTCCGGAAGGGCGGCGACCCCGCGCGCAGCAACATCGACGCGCTCATCGGCGCCGACGGCCGCGTCGTGCGGACGGTCACGAACCTCGGCGGCCAGGTGAAGCTCCAGAACGGCGAGACCTGGACGGCGCGGCTGTCCCCCATCACCGAACAGGCGGATGTCCCGGTCGGCGCACAGGTGCTCGTCACGGGCATCGACGGCGCGACGGCCGTGGTCGTCCCCGTGGAGAGGAGCACCCCCCAGTGAGCGACATCGGCCCGATCATCGCGACGATCGTCATCGTCGCGGTCGTCGTCTTCGTCATCGTCGTCCTCGCCCGGTCGATCCGGATCATCCCGCAGGCGTACGCGGGCGTCGTGGAGCGGCTCGGGCGGTACCACAACACGCTGACGCCGGGCCTGAACATCCTGGTGCCGTTCATCGACCGGCTGCGGCCGCTCGTGGACATGCGCGAGACCGTGGTCTCGTTCCCGCCGCAGCCGGTGATCACCGAGGACAACCTCGTGGTCTCGATCGACACGGTCGTGTACTTCCAGGTGACCGATGCGCGCGCCGCGACCTACGAGATCGCGAACTACCTCGGCGCGGTCGAGCAGCTGACCACCACGACCCTCCGCAACGTCGTCGGCGGCCTGAACCTCGAAGAGGCGCTGACCTCGCGCGACAACATCAACGGCCAGCTCCGCGTCGTGCTCGACGAGGCGACCGGCAAGTGGGGCATCCGCGTGTCCCGCGTCGAGCTGAAGGCGATCGACCCGCCCCTCTCGATCCAGGACTCGATGGAGAAGCAGATGCGCGCCGAGCGGGACCGCCGCGCCGTCATCCTCACCGCCGAGGGCACGAAGCAGTCGGCGATCCTCGAGGCCGAGGGCATGCGGCAGGCCGCGATCCTGCGGGCCGAGGGCGAGGCGAAGGCCGCGGTGCTCCGCGCGCAGGGCGAGGCCGAGGCGATCCAGACGGTGTTCCTCGCGATCCACCAGGGCGACCCGGACCCGAAGCTGCTCGCGTACCAGTACCTGCAGACGCTGCCGAAGCTGGCGCAGGGCGAGGCGAACAAGCTCTGGATCGTGCCGAGCGAGCTCACAGAGGCGCTGAAGGGCATCGGCCGCGCGTTCACGCCCGGTGTCGGCGCCACCTCGCCGGCGGCGGCTGCGGCCGACGGCGGTCCACGTACGGCGAGCGGCGCCGAGGCAGCCGGCTCGCCGGATGCGCCGCGGGCCTGACCCGGCGCCCCGGATGCACGCGCCCGAGGACGCGGGGGGCTGGTTCTCCCCCGCCGTCCCCAGGGTGCTCGCGCACCGCGGCCTGGCGACGGATGCCCCGGAGAACACGATGCCGGCATTCCGTGCCGCCGTCGCGGCCGGGGCGCGGTATCTCGAGACCGACGTCCACCGCAGTCGGGACGACGTCGCCATCGTCTCGCACGATCCGACGCTCGCGCGCGTCGGCAGCCGGCCCGAGCGGATCGGCGAGCTCACGGCGGCCGAGCTGGCCGAGGTCGACCTCGGCGGAGCGGGCCTGCCGACGCTCGCCGAGGTGCTGGCCGCGTTCCCGGGCATCCGCTGCAACGTCGACGTGAAGGAGGAGGCGGCGGTCGGCCCGACGGTCGAGGCGATCCGCGCGGCGGACGCCGTCGATCGGGTGCTGCTCACGAGCTTCTCCGACTCGCGTCGGCGTCGACTGGCCCGTCTGCTGCCCGGCGTGGCGACCTCGGTCGGGAGCGCGGGCGTGGTCCGCGCCGTGGTCGCCGCACCGTTGGGCGCACGGGGCATCCGTTGGGCGATCCGCGGGGCTCGCGCGCTCCAGGTGCCCGAGCGGTCCGGGATCCTCAGGATCGTGTCCCCGCGGCTGATCGCCGCCGCGCACGCGGCCGGCGTCGAGGTGCACGTGTGGACCGTGAACGACCCCGACGACATGCGACGGCTGCTCGCGCTCGGCGTCGACGGGCTCGTCACGGACCGGTGCGACGTCGCGCTCGCACTGATCGACGACGCGGGCTCCGCCGCCGGCGGTCCCGAGCGGCCGGCAACCTGAAAAACGCCCGAGAAAAACTCAGCATCCGGAAGGGTTCTCCCCAGCTTCGTCGTTTATACATGGTGACGACGTGACGAGAGTTTGAGGAGCCCCCATGGCAGACCGGAGCCTTCGCGGCATGCGCATCGGTGCGCAGAGCCTGCAGAGCGAGGACGGAGTGGTGTTCGCCGACCGTGCGAACTACACCTACCGTTGCGAGGCGTGCGGTCGGGAGACCGTCATGACGTTCTCGACCGACGCAGACACCCCCGAGTCCTGGGAGTGCCGCACCTGCGGTGCGCAGGCGACGCTGCTGGTCGACTCCAAGCCGGTCGAGATCGACCGCTCGAACGAGAAGGTCGCTCGCACCCACTGGGACATGCTGCTCGAGCGCCGCACGATCCCCGAGCTCGAGGAGCTCCTCGAGGAGCGCCTCCAGTTCCTCCGCGCACGACGCGGTCAGCGCCAGAGCGCCTGACCCGCCACCGACGCCCGGGAGCCGGCTGACGCCGGCCCCGGGCGTTCCGCGTGTCAGGCCTGCGCGCGGCCGCCGTCCGCCGCGTCGCCGCCGGCGCCGTCGGCGCGCGCGTCGTCGCCGTCACCGGCCGCGACCGCGCCGGAACCGGATGCCCCGGCACGACGTCGCGCGAGGAGTCCGGCCGCGACGAGCGCGCCGAGGGAGAGCACCAGGATGCCGCTCGGCACCCACTCCCCCAGGACGACCGCGGGCGTGAGCCCCGTGCGCAGTTCGACGTCGGTCACCATCGCGCCCGGTTCATCCGCCGGCAGGCCGTCGATCGTGCGCCCGGCCGGATCGATGACCTGGCTCGTGCCGACCGTCGACAGGTTGACGACCGTCCGCCCGGTCTCGATCGCCCGAAGCCTTGCGATCGCGAGCTGCTGGAGGTTCTCGTCGGTCCCGCGGAAGTCGGCGTTGTTGGTCTGCAGCAGGTAGACCTCGGCGCCGTCGCGCGCGCCCTCCCAGATCAGGTCGTCGTAGATGACGTCGAAGCAGATCGCGAGGCCCACGACCGCGTCGCCCACGTCGAACACGGGCGGATTCGTCCCCGGCGAGTAGCCGCGCTGCACGAGTCCGATGAGGTCTGGTGCGAGCGCGTAGTAGAAGTCGCGGTCGGGGATGTACTCCCCGAACGGCACCGGGTGCCGCTTGTCGTACGAGTCGACGACGCCGTCGCCCGAGACCCAGAGCATCGACGTGTTGAAGAACTCGTCGCCGCGCTGCGTGACGCCGTTCATGATCAGCGGGGCGTCGAGTTCCGCCGTCACGCGGTCGAGCTCGTCGGCTGCGGCGGTTCCGGGGCGAACGTCGGCATCGGCGACGGATCCCTCCGGCCAGAGCAGTACGTCCACGCCGGACTCGTCGAGGATGGGCTCGGTCGCCTCCAGCTGCGAACGGAAGATGTCGCCGGGCCCGCGCTCGTCGAAGTACCCGGCCGGCCCGTTGCCCTGGACGCTCGCGACCCGCATGGTGCCGCCGCCGGTCGTCGACCACGCCGGCACGAGCATGGCGGCGGCCGTGACGAGCACGACCGGCACGAGCCCGGGCAGGTCACGCCACCGGCGGGCGCGGACCCATTCGAGCGCCATCGCCGCGATCCAGACGAGCACGAAACCCAGACCGGACGACCCGACCCACGACACGACCTCGGCGAACGGGCTCTCCGACTGGCTGAGCGCCGCCCGGCCCCACGGGAACCCGCCGTACGGCAGCGTGCCCGACGCGGTCTCCCGCACGATCCAGAGTCCGGCGACGATCGCGGGCAGCGCGACCGCGCGCACCCACCCCCACGGCCACGCCCGCGGCACCCACCGGTAGGCCAGCGTGATGAGCACGGCGCCGCCCGCGACGAACGCGGCCTCGAGGAACGAGAGCGCGAGCCACGGCACCGGTCCGAGGTACCGGCTGGTCCAGTCGACGTGCACGAGGTAGAACGCCGCCCCGAACGCGAATCCGACCAGGAGCGAACCGCCGATGCTCCGGCCCACGAGCGTCGCGAGCGCGATCGCCGACCCGACGATCGCGAGCGGCCAGATCCCGACCTCCGGGAAGGCGAGATCGTAGACGACACCGCCGAATGCGGCGATCGGCAAGGCGACCCACCACGGCATCAGGGGACGGACGGCGGCGGGCACGCCCCTCAGCCTAGGCGACCGCAACGGGGCATCCGGACGCCCTCGACTAGGACGCGACCGAGTCGATGACCACACCGCGGCGCACCTCGTCGATCGCCTGCCTGGCCGCCGCGCCGACCTCGGCATCGGCCACGATCGAGACCTGGTCGAGCAGGTCGATCACCTGCTTGGCCAGGCGGACGAAGTCGCCCGCCGCGAGCTCCGTGTCCTCGAGCACCTTCCCGAGGTGGGCCCCGCGCGCCCACGAGTGCATGGCCTGCGAGAGCACCGCCGACGGCGGCTCGCTGCCCTGCAGCCGGTGGTCGCGCTCGAGGTCGTCGAGCACCGCCCACGCGTCGCTCGTGCGCTCGAGCGCGGCGCGGAACGGACCGCGAGGCAGGCGGAACTCGATGCCCCGGTCGTCGCGCCGCGGCTCGTAGACCAGCGCGGCGGCCATCGCCGCGAGGCCGGCGCTGTCGAGCCCGTCCCAGAGTCCGCGGCGCAGGCACTCGGCGACGAGGAGGTCCCGCTCGCCGTAGATGCGCTTGAGGATCCGGCCGGCGGCCGTGGACACCAGCTCGCCGGACGGGTCGCGTTCGACGTACCCGAGCGCGGCGAGCACGTCCGTCACGCGGTCGAACCGCTTGGCGACCTGTCCGGTCCTCGTGCGGATCCGGCTCGCGAGCTGGTCGTGATCGCGCTTGAGGCGCCACCACCGCTCGGCCCACCGCGCGTGCGCCTCGCGCTCGGCGCACCCGTTGCAGGGGTGCGCGCGCATCGCCTTGCGCCGGTCCGCGATCTCCTGCTGGAGCCGGTCCCGCTGCGCGTGCGAGGGGTTCCCCTTCGCGCCCTCCCGCTCGAGCTCGGCGATGCGGCGTCGGATCGCCGAATACTCGGCGAAGTCGCCGAGATGGCAGCGCATCGCCTCCTCGAACCCGGCCATGGAGTCCTCCTGCTTGCGCAGGGTCCGCGCGAGGTCGACGACCGCGCGGTCGGCCTGGAACTGCGCGAACGACAGCTCGAGGATCTGCCGCGTGCGTTCGCGCCCGAACTGGTCGATGAGGTTCACGGCCATGTTGTAGGTCGGCTTGAAGCTCGAGTTCAGCGGGTAGCTGCGACGCGACGCGAGCGCGGCGACCGCCTCGGGGTCGAGCCCGTCGGCCCAGTGGATCACCGAATGGCCCTCGACGTCGATGCCACGACGCCCCGCGCGTCCGGTGAGCTGCGTGTACTCCCCCGGCGTGATCGGCACGCGCGCCTCGCCGTTGAACTTCTCGAGCTTCTCGAGCACGACCGACCGCGCGGGCATGTTCACGCCGAGCGCGAGGGTCTCGGTCGCGAAGACGACCTTCACGAGCTTGCGCACGAAGAGCTCCTCGACGACCTCCTTGAACGCGGGCAGCATGCCCGCGTGGTGCGCCGCCACGCCGCGCTGGAGTCCCTCGAGCCAGTCCCAGTAGCCGAGCACGGCGAGGTCGTCGTCGCGCAGCACCCGCACGCGCGACTCGACGACCCGTCGGATCTCCTCGCGCTCGGATGCCTCGGTGAGCCGGATGCCGCTGCGGAGCACCTGCCGGACGGCCTGGTCGCAGCCCACCCGGGAGAAGACGAACACGATCGCCGGCAGCAGGTGCTGCGACTGCAGGAGTGCGATCGCCTCCGGCCGGTCCATGCGCCCCTGACCCGGCGCGCCGGCGCGCGGGTGCCGGCCGCGATCGGAGCCGCGGCGCCCCCGCTGCGATCGAACCCCGAGCGACCGGCCGTCGCCGAGCCGGCGCAGCTCGGGATTCACCCGGTGCGTCGCCGCCTGGCCGGACGAGTCGAACAGGTCCACCAGCTTGCCCCGGACGAGGACGTGCTGCTCGAGCGGAACCGGCCGCGCCTCCGAGACGATGACGTCGGTGTCGCCGCGCACCGCCTGCAGCCAGTCGCCGAACTCCTCGGCGTTCGACACGGTCGCGCTGAGCGACACCAGTCGCACCGACTCCGGGAGGTGGATGATGACCTCCTCCCACACCGCCCCGCGGAAGCGGTCGGCGAGGTAGTGGACCTCGTCCATGACGACGTACGCGAGCCGGTCCAGCAGGGGCGAGTCGGCGTACAGCATGTTGCGGAGCACCTCGGTCGTCATCACGACGATGCGGCCGCCGGCGTTCACGTTCGTGTCGCCCGTGAGCAGGCCGACCTGGTCGGCGCCCCAGGTGTCGACGAACTCCTGGTACTTCTGGTTCGACAACGCCTTGATCGGCGTCGTGTAGAACACCTTCGCGTCGGGTTCCTGCATGGCGAGGAACACCGCGAACTCGGCGACGACCGTCTTCCCGGCCCCCGTCGGCGCCGCGACGAGCACGCTCCGGTCCTCGTCGAGCGCGGCGCACGCCGCTCGCTGGAACGGATCGAGGTCGAAACGCTGGCCGGAGGCGAACTCGGCGAGCCGCGGCTGCCGGCGTCGATCGCGCGAGAGCGCGTACCGCTCGGCTGGCGAGAGGGTCATGCCCCCAGCCTAGACAGCGCGCGACGACGGACCGTCCGCTAGACGGATGCCCCGAACTCCTCGAGGTTCCGCTTGGCGACGCGGCGATCGTGGACGAACGCGATGAACCAGGCGGTGAAGTACAGCAGCACCATCGGGATGGCGAGCAGGAACATCGAGATGACGTCCGCCGACGGCGTCGCGATCGCCGTGAACAACACGATCACGAGGATCGCGATCCGCCACGACCGCAGGATCGACGCCGCCGAGATGACGCCGGCGAAGTTCAGCAGCACGATGAACACGGGCAGCACGAATGCGACGCCGATCGCGAGCACGAGTTTCAGGACGAAGTCGAAGTAGATCTTCGCGTCGAGGTAGCTGACGTCCTGTTGGGGCACGAACCCGGTCATGACCTCGACCACGTGCGGCAGCACGTACCATCCCGCGGCGCAGCCGGCGAAGAACAGCGGGACCGCGGTGAACAGGAACCCGAACGTGAAGCGACGCTCGCGCAGCGTGAGCCCCGGGACGAGGAACGCGAAGATCTGGTACAGCCACACCGGGCTCGCGAGCACGATGCCGAGCGTGAACGCGATCTGGAGTCGCAGGTCGAAGGCGCCCGTGATGGTCGGGTACGTGATCTGGGCATCGCGCGCCTGGGCCTCCGCGATGTGGGTGACGGGCTCGCGCAGCGCGTCCCACACCCACTCCGAGAGCAGCCAGCCGAGCACGGCACCCACGACGATGGCCGCCGCCGAGATGAAGAGGCGTCGTCGCAGCTCGAGGAGATGCGACGCGAGGGACATCCGCTTCTCGCGGTCCTTCTCGCCGCGTTCCGTCACCGATGTCACGTCGGTCAGGCGCCCGGACCGGAGTCCGTGCTCCCGGCGGCCTTCGGCTTCTCGGTCGCCTCGGACGCCGAGTCGCCCGTGCCCGGGGTCTGCTCCGCGGGCGGGGCGGCGCCGTCCTTGGCGTCAGGTCGCACCTCGTTCCGCAGGATCTTCATCGACTGGCCGAGGCTCTTCGCGAGCGCGGGGAGCTTGGGCGCACCGAAGAGCAGCAGGATGACGATGAGGATGACCAGCGCGTGCCAGCCGGTGAAGCCTTGCCACATGGGTGTGCGTCCTATGTTCGAGGAACAGTGCGCCCAGTCTACCCGTTCGGGTGCGCGCGACCCTCGGTCCGGTCGTAGGCCGCGAGGCCCTCGGACGCCCAGTCGGCGACGACGGCCCTCGCCTCCGGCGGGGCCACGACGGTGACGAGACCGGGCATCCGGGCGACCAGTCGCTTGAGCCCGTGGAGGTGCGCGAGGCGGAGCGTCACGCGGAGTCGGTCGCCGACCTGCTCGCTCGCCGAGTCCGCGACGTAGTCGGCGATGAGCGGGAGCGCGTCGGGGACGACGTCGACGATGACCGAGACATCCGTGTCGGCCGCCTGGAACAGGGTCTCGGGCACCTCGACGCCCGGGTGCGCGACGGCCGGCGCGTCGAGTACCTCGAGCTCCGTCATCCGATCGACGCGAAAGCTCCGCACGCCGTCGCGCGTGTGGCACCACGCCTGCAGGTACCAGTCCGCTCCGAGCGATCGGATCAGCAGCGGGTCGACCCGGCGTCGGCTGTGTCCGCCCTGCGCGTTGCGGTACTGGAATCCGAGCTGGCGACCCGACGCGAGCGCCGAGCGGACGGTCACGAGTGCGGGGTCGTCCGCGGGCGTGACCCCGACCGTGATCGCATCGCCCGATGCGCCCGCCCGGAGCTTGGCGAGGAGGGCGGCCACCTGCTCGCTCCCCGCGTTCTCGGGAAGCCCGGCGAGGTAGGTGAGTCCCGCGACGAGCGCCGCCGCCTCGCGCGAGGAGAGCCTGGGCGCCTCGTCGATCGCGACGTGGTGCACGATCGTGATGACGTCGTCGTCCTCGAACTCGGACCAGTCGATGTCGAAGAGGTCGTTCGTCCAGTAGAAGCCGCCCGCGTCGGGCAGCCCCGACATCGCGATGAGCTTGACCGCCTCGCGGATGCGCTCCGGCGAGACGCCGAAGTGGCGCGCGGCGTCCCCGACGCCGACGCTGCCCTCCTCGAGCAGGTAGGGCACGAGCGCGAGCAGGAAGACCAGCTTGTCCTGCGCCTTCTCGGGGCGCCGCGATGCGGACGCGTTCACGCGGCACCCTCCCCTCGATGCGCATCGAGGACGGCGCGCAGCCGGTCGATCACCTGCGCCCGCAGGCCCTCCGGCGCCAGCACCTGGACTTCGGGACCGTAGCCCGCGAGTTCGTCCGCGAGGGCGGCCTGGTCCGTGAAGTGCAGGCGGATGACCCCGGCGTCGTCGTCGCGCGACGCCGCACGACGACCCAGCCGCACCTCGGCATCGCTGTCGGCCGACACCTTCAGCTCGGCCGTGTTCGCCTGCCGGATGCGTTCGAGCTCGGCGACCAGCCGCTCCTGCGCATCCGCCGGCGCGATCCGGAACTCATGGCCCTTCGGCTGCACCTGACGGACCTGCCCGGAGATCCTGCTGAGGAGGAAGGTGCGCGGGCCGTCGGCCCAGTGGTCGTAGCCGTGCAGCAGCCAGCGCCCCTCGTGCAGGAGCAGCACGTGCGGGTCGACGAGCCGCTCGCGCAGCTGCGAGTCGCCCGGCTTCAGGTAGCGGAACGAGACCGTCCGGCGCCGGTCGGCGGCATCCTGGAGCGGCCCGAACGCGGGCTCGCGCACCCGCAGCCGCGGCGCGAGCCCGATGAGCGGCTCGCTCGGCTCGGTCCCGAGACCGCGCAGCTTCGTGAGCGCGCGCTGCGATTCCTCCGAGAGGGATTCCTCGCGCCACACCTCGGCCGCGAGCCCGAGCAGCGCGAACTCCTGCGGCGTGAACCGCACGTCCTCGGGGATCTCGTAGCGGCCCTTCGGGATGCGGTACCGCAGCTGCGTGTTGTCGCCCGAGGCATCCGGCGACTCGATCACCTCGAGCGGGATGCCGACCTCGCGGAGGATGTCCTTGTCGCGCTCGAACTGCCGCTCGAGGTTCGCCGACTGCCCCTCGACGGCGTACCGCTCGGCGTACCCGCGGACGGTCGAGAGGATGTCGGCCTTCAGCAGCCCCTGCTCGGTGGCGATGAGCGCGAGGACCAGGCTGAAATGCCGATCCTCGTTCGCGACCCCGCTCACCCGCTTCGATTCCCCTGCCACGGGAGCGATCCTAGTGCCGCGCCCGCGCCGAGCCGCCCCGCTCAGGCGACGCCGAGGATGTCGATGACGAAGAAGAGCGTCGCGCCGCCGGGAACGCTCCCGGAGCCCTGGTCGCCGTAGGCCTGGTCCGGCGGGATGATGACGCCGACCTGCGACCCGACCTTCTGGCCGATGATCGCCTCGGCGAAGCCCGGGACGACCTGCGAGTCCTCGTCGTCGGCCACGGTGAAGACCGCCGCCGCGCCCTTCGACCAGCTCGAATCGAAGACGGTGCCCTCGTCCCACAGCACGCCCGTGTAGTGGACGACCACGCGGTCGCCGGACTCCACGGTCTCGCCCGAGCCCTCGCGGAGGACCTCGACCTGGGTCGTGGTCGGCGGGTCGGCCTTCGGCACCGTGATGCCGGGTCGGCCGTCGGGCGCGAGCACGACCGCGGGGAAGCCGTCGCGCGAGAGGCGGGGCGCCCCGTCGGCGCGCGAGAGGAATGCCTGGTGGACGTCGAACACGGCCACGACGCCGGTCTGCGGCTTCGCGCCCGTGGACGGGTTGCTCGCGTCGGCGGGCGGCACGACCATCGCGACCCGCGAGCCCTCGCGTGCGCACGTGAGCCCCTTGGTGAAGCCGTCGAGCGTGCTCGGTCCGCCGATGGTCAGCGCCACCGGGTCGTCGTCGCCGTAGCCGACCGCCTGGATCTCGTCGCCGGTCTCGGTGTCGAACAGCGCCGCGCTGACCATGACCATCTGGCCCTCCTGCAGGAGCGGGCCGGTGCCGGCGATGACCTCGACGCACTGCGTCGCCTCGGGCGTGAGCGGAGTCGGGAACGACACCCGCGGCTCGGACCCGAAGTCGCCCTGGACGTCGACCGCGTCCACCGAACTGCCGGTGCTCGCCTGCGGTGCCGGCGCGGTGCCGGCGCAGCCGGTGAGCGCGATGGCGAGCACGCCGGTGGTGGCGATGAGCGCGAGTGACGAGCGCACGGATCCTCGTTTCTCAGTCGAGTGGAGTCGTCCCGGGGAGGGGATGGGGGCCGGGACGATCCTACCCGGCGTCGTCGGCGCCGGGATCGCGTGCCAGCTCGGCTGCGGCGCCGGCCGCGCGCACCCGCTTGCGCAGGCTCTTGTCGCTCACGCTCCGCTCGCCGAGCGCGCCGGGCGTCCACGCCTCGACGTCCTCGTCGCTGAAGTCGGTCTTCGACGGCCGTCGCTTGAGCTCCGGCAGGATCGTGTCCGGCGCGAGCCGCCGGGCGGTGATGAGGAACCCCGTGTGCGCGATCATGCGGTGGTCCGGCCGGACCGCGAGGCCCTGCACGTGCCATCCGCGCACCATCGTCTCGTTCGCGACGGGCTCGGTGTAGCCGCCGGTCGCCCGGATCGCCTCCGCGACCCGGCTCAGCTGCGTCGCCGTCGCCACGTAGCAGAGCACCACGCCGCCCGGCTTGAGCGCGTCGGACACGGCGTCGAGGCACTCCCACGGCGCGAGCATGTCGAGCACGACCCGGTCGACGGATGCCTCCCCCACGACGTCGGGCAGGGTGTCGGCGAGGTCGCCGAGGGTGATCGACCAGTTCGCGGGCACCTCGCCGTGGAACGTCCCGACGTTGCCGCGGGCGACGTCCGCGAACTCCTCGCGGCGCTCGAACGAGTGCAGGCGTCCCTCGTCGCCGATGGCCCGCAGCAGCCAGAGCGACAGCGCGCCGGAGCCGACTCCGGCCTCGACGACCACCGCGCCAGGGAAGATGTCGGCCTGCGCGAGGATCTGCGCCGCGTCCTTCGGATACACGATCGCCGCTCCGCGCGGCATCGACATCACGAAGTCGCTGAGCAGCGGCCGCAGCGCGAGGTACTCGACGCCGACCTGGTTCGCCACCACCGACCCGTCGGGCAGGCCGATCAGGTCGTCGTGGGCGATCACGCCCTTGTGCGAGTGGAAGACCTTGCCCGGCTCCAGCGTGACCGTGTGCATCCGGCCCTTCGGTCCGGTGAGCTGCACCCGGTCGCCGACCCGGAACGGACCGGAGCGCTCGCCGCGCGTCGCGCTCATGCCCGGTCCCCCGCCAGCACGAGGGCGGCGCCCAGGTCGGCCGGCGTCCGACCGGCGAGGGACTCCCAGAGGATGGCGGCCTCGGTGGCCTCGAGCGACACGATGTTCGGCACCCCGATCGCGACGGCCCCGGCCGCCGCGGCGGACGCGACCCCGGCCGGCGAGTCCTCGATCGCGACGCAGTCGCGCACGTCGACGCCGAGGAGCTCGGCGGCGCGCAGGTACGGCTCGGGGTGCGGCTTCGACTCGGCGACGTCGTCGCCCGTGACGAGCACGTCGAACGCGACGAACGGGATGGCCCCGACGACGTCCTCGGCGAGCGAGCGGATGGACATGGTGACCAGCGCGGTCGGCACCGAAGCGGTCCGCAGGGACTCGAGGAGCTCCTGCGCGCCGGGTCGCCACGGCACGCCGTGGAGGGCGATCTGCTCGCGCACGCGGTCGGTCAGCCGGATCACGATGGCGTCGGCGTCCAGGTCGGCGCCCGCGCGCTGCAGCACGGCCGCCGAGTCCCAGAGGCCGGACCCCACGAGCCCGACGGCGTCCTGGGTGGTCCAGGAGCGGCCGAACTCGGCGAGCAGTTCGACCTCCGCGGCCATCCAGTACGGCTCGGTGTCGACGAGGGTGCCGTCCATGTCCCACAGGACGGCGGCGGGGAGGCGTGTGGTCACAACGGGCAAGTCTACGGGCACGGCCTATTGTGGGGGGTGGGCCTCGCGTTCGGGCGGGGACCGGGAAGCGGGGAAGCTCGGTGCATCAGCCGGTCGGATTCGGGAGCGGACGCCTCCTGGTCGTCGCCTTCGAGGGGTGGAACGACGCCGGCGAGGCGGCCAGTTCGGCGGCGCGACTGCTCGCCGAACGGCTCGGGCTCGAAGAGGTCGCGGCCGTCGACCCCGAGCTCTACTACGACTACCAGTTCAACCGCCCCACGATCGCCGCGGGCGACGACGGCCGGCGTCGCATCGAATGGCCCGGCGCCGCCCTGCTCGGCCCCGGCGGGTCGCACGGCGACGACGAGGAGACCGTCACCGGCCCCGGCGTCGACGGACTGCACGTGCTGCTCGGCGCCGAGCCCGCGCGCAGCTGGAAGAGCTTCGCCGCAGAACTCGTCGACGCGGCGCTCGCGGCCGGCATCGAGGGCGTCATCCTGCTGGGCGCGATGCTGGCGGATGCCCCGCACACGCGCCCGCTCATCGTCTTCGCGTCGAGCGAGAACCCCGACGTGCGCCACTCGCTCGGCGTCGAGCGGTCGACGTACGAGGGGCCGATCGGGATCCTCAGCGTCATCGCGGAGCAGGCCGAGCAGGCCGGCATCCCGACGGTGTCGCTCTGGGCCTCGGTCCCCCACTACGTGCACAACGCGCCGTCGCCGAAGGCGGTGCTCGCGCTGCTCGCGAAGGTCGAGGAGTTCACCGGGCTCAGCATCCCCCGCGGCACGCTCGAGGCCGACGCGACCGCGTGGGAGGCGGGCGTCGACGAGCTCGCCGCGGACGACGAGGAGATGGCCGGGTACATCCAGCAGCTCGAGCGCGCGCGCGACGCGGTGGACGCCCCCGAGGCCAGCGGCGAGGCGATCGCGATGGAGTTCGAGCGCTACCTGCGCCGGCGCGGCGACGGTCGCGGCGACCAGCGCGGCGGCGAGGACCCCTGGCGCCCGCGCGACGGCGCGTAGCGGGCTCCGCTCGGCGGGGCATCCGCGTCGGTGCCCGCGTGGAGCGGGGCATCCTCGATCAGGGCTGGATGACGCCCGTCGCGAGCAGCCAGATGATCAGGCCGCCGAGGACGATCCGGTACACCACGAACAGCAGGTAGCTGTGCCGCGAGATGTACCGCATGAAGAACGCGATGATCAGGATCGCGACGACGAACGCGACCGCGGTCGCGGCCGCGGTCTCGATCGGCCCGTACACGCTCGGCTCGTCGAGGCTCTTGACCACCTGGTACAGCCCCGACCCGAACACCGCCGGGATCGCGAGCAGGAACGCGTAGCGGGCCGCGGCCGCGCGCTCGTACCCGAGGAACAGCCCCATCGAGATCGTGCCGCCCGAGCGCGAGACGCCCGGGATGAGTGCGAGCGCCTGCGCGAGCCCGAAGAGGATGCCGTGGCCGATCGTCAGCTTGTCGAGCGTGCGCGTCTTCCGCCCGGCCCAGTCGGCGAGGCCCAGGATGATGCCGAAGACGATGAGCATCGTGGCGACGATCCAGAGCGAACGGAACGTCGTCTCGATCTCGTCCTGGAACAGGAGGCCGAGCACGACGATCGGGATGGTGCCGACGATGATGAGCCAGCCCATCCGCGCATCCGGGTCGTTGCGCGGCACGCGCCCCGTGAACGAGCCGAACCAGTGCGAGACGATCCGCACGATGTCGCGCCAGAAGAAGACGACGACCGCGGTCTCGGTGCCGAGCTGGGTGATCGCGGTGAACGCGGCGCCGGGGTCCTGGGCGTTCGGGAGGAACTCGCCGAGGATCCGGAGGTGGGCACTCGAGGAGATCGGGAGGAACTCGGTGAGGCCCTGCACGAGGCCCAGGATGAGCGCTTCGAGCACGCGTGTTCTCCTTCCGCCTCCGCGGAGTCGGAGGAACCGGGACCGTCAGTAGTCGAGCAGCAGGTCCCGAAGCACCCGTCTCCCGAATGCTAGCGCGTCGAGCGGGACCCGCTCGTCGACGCCGTGGAACATCGACGGGAAGTCGAGGTCGTCGGTCAGGCGGAGCGGTGCGAAGCCGTAGCCGCGGATCCCGAGGCGCGAGAGCGACTTGTCGTCGGTGCCGCCGCTGAGCAGGTACGGGAACACGGGTGCCCCGGGATCGTGCGCGGCGAGCGTCGAGCGCACCGCGTCGACGAGGGCGCCGGACGTGGGCGACTCGAGTCCGACGTCCCGGTGCACGACCTCGATCTCGACGTCGTCGCCGATCAGCTCGCCGACGCGCGCGAGCACGAGGTCCTCCTCGCCCGGGAGCGTGCGGATGTCGATGAGCGCCTCGGCGCGGTCGGGGATGACGTTGTGCTTGTAGCCCGCCGAGAGCGCGGTCGGGTTGGTCGTGGTGCGCAGCGTCGCGGTGATGAAGCCCGAGGCGGACCCGGTCGCGAGCGCGAGCTCGTCCGGGCTCGTCTCGGCGGGGTCGACGCCGAGCACGCGCGCGATCTCGCCGAGGAGTTCCTCGGTCGTGCCGGTGAGCCGCACGGGCCACTCCTCGCGGCCGAGGGCGGCGACGGCCTCGGCGAGCTTCGTGACCGCGTTGTCGCGGATGAGCCGCGACCCGTGCGCGGCGCGGCCGTGCGCCACGAGGCGGATCCAGAGCAGCGACTTCTCCCCCGTCTGCAGGAGGTACGCGCGCTGCCCGCCGATGGTGATCGAATAGCCGCCCACCTCGCTGATCGCCTCGGTCGCCCCCGCGAAGAGCTCGGGGCGGTCGTCGACCAGGCGGCTCGCGCCGAACGAGCCGCCGGCCTCCTCGTCGGCGAAGAACGCGACCACGAGGTCGCGGCCGGGCTGCCGACCCGAGCCCAGGATGTCGCCGAGCGCGGCGAGGATCATCGCGTCCATGTCCTTCATGTCCACGGCGCCGCGGCCCCAGAGCATGCCGTCGCGGATCTCGCCGCCGAAGGGGTCGGCGGTCCAGTTCCGGGCGTCCGCCGGCACGACGTCGAGGTGGCCGTGCACGACGAGCGCCGGCTTCGCGCTGTCCGCGCCCGGCACGCGCGCGACCACGCTCGTGCGCCCCGGCGCGGCGTCGAACATGACGGGGTCGAGCCCGAGCGCGCGGAGCTTCGCCTCGACGTACTCGGCGGCCTCGCCCTCGCCGTTCGACCGGCCCTCGCCGAAGTTGACGGTGTCCATGCGGATGAGGTCGCGGGCGATCACGGCCTCCTCGGCGAGCTCGACGGGATCGGGGGTCGCGGTTGCCTCGGCCATGCGTCCACGCTACCGGCCGGGGCATCCGAACCCCCTTCCGGACTTCTTCGGAGGCCCGGAACCGGGCCTCATCTGGGGGTTCGCACCGAATGGCCACCTCAGGGGCACCGCGTGTTCAAGGGGCACTGAAAACCGTGCTAGTGTCTTCTAC
Source organism: Agromyces sp. MMS24-JH15 (assembly GCF_043518605.1). Classification (GTDB taxonomy): domain Bacteria; phylum Actinomycetota; class Actinomycetes; order Actinomycetales; family Microbacteriaceae; genus Agromyces. The sequence continues at coordinate 2,936,832 of NZ_CP171358.1, read as the reverse complement.
GGCCGCTGAGAGACTAGCGGAGAACACAACGCGCGGGTGGCGGAAATGGCAGACGCGCTAGCTTGAGGTGCTAGTGCCCGTAAGGGCGTGGGGGTTCAAGTCCCCCCTCGCGCACGATGTGTCGAAAGGCCCGGATCGGAAGATCCGGGCCTTTCGTGTTTCCTCCGGCCACTCGTCCCCCGCGATGTCGGTGGGTGTTGCGATATTCGAACACATGTTCGAAGCTGGAACGGTGACGCCGACTGCACTCCAGGCCGCCGCGACCCCGTTCGACCGGGTCGGGGAGCTGCAGTCGCGCATCCGCGGCATGGAGTCGCGCAAGCTCGACTCCAAGGCGCTGCCGACCCTGCCGGCGTTCGCCGAGGTCCTGCCCGGCGGGAGCCTGCGCGAGGGCACGGTCGTGCGCGCGGTGGGGTCCACCAGCCTCGTCATGGCGCTGCTCGCGGGCCCGTCCGAGAGCGGCCGCTGGGTCGCCGTCGCGGGCATCCCCGACTTCGGCGTCGAGGCCGCCGCCCGGTTCGGCATCGAACTCGACCGGCTCGCGCTCGTTCCCGACCCGGGCGACCGATGGCTCTCGGTGGTCGCCGCGCTGGCCGACGTCATCCCGGTGGTCGCGGCACGCCCGCTCGGCCGGGTGTCCCCGGCCGAGGCGTCCCGACTCGCGGCTCGACTCCGCCAGCGGGGCGCGGTGCTCATCGTCGCCGGCGACTGGCCCGGGGCCGACGCCGTGCTCGAGGTCTCCGAGAGCCGGTGGCAGGGGCTCGAGCAGGGGCACGGCGCGCTGGCCGAGCGCGAGGTGCTCGTGCGAGCCGCCGATCGCGGCGGCGCCGGGCGCGAACGCCGGGCGCGGCTGCGCCTGCCCGATCGGCGGCTCGGCGTCGCGGCGGTCGGCCCCGAGCCCGGAGCGGTCAGCTACGTCGACTTCGGGCGGCGAGCCGGATGACCGGGCCCGCTCCCGTCACCCGGACCATCGTGCTCTGGTGCCCCGACTGGCCGGTCTTCGCCGCCTGTCGCGAGCACGGACTCGACCAGGACGGCCCGATCGCGCTCACCGAGGCGGGGGTCGTGTTCGCCTGCTCGGCGGCCGCCCGGCGTGACGGGGTGAGCCGGGGCCTGCGCCTCCGGGAGGCCCAGTACCGCTCCCCCGCGCTCATCGTGCTGCCCTACGACGCGGCGCTCGACGTGCGCGCCTTCGAACCCGTCGTGCAGCGCGTCGAGGAGACGGTGCCCGGCGTCCAGGTGGTGCGCCCCGGCACCCTCGCCATGCGCGCGCGCGGTCCCGTCCGCTACTACGGCGGCGAGGAGGCCGCCGCACGCGCCCTGCTCGAGACCGCGGCCGACGCCGGCGTACCGGGTGCCCGCGTGGGCATCGCCGACGGGCCGTTCGCGGCCGAGCAGGCGGCCCGCGGCGTGCAGGGCGGCCCCATCGGGATCGTCGCGGCCGGGGCATCCGCCGGGTTCCTCGCACCCCTGCCGGTGCGGTCCGTCGTCGACCCGCGCACCGCGACGCTGCTGAACCGCCTGGGCGTGCGCACGCTCGGCGAGTTCGCCGCACTGCCCGACGGCGACGTGCGACGCCGGTTCGGGCCGGCGGGGGCCTTCGCGCACGACCTCGCGGCCGGCCGCGAGGCGACCAGGGTCGTGCCGCGCACGCCGCCACCCGAGTTCACCGTCGAGCTGGAGTTCGAGCCGCCGCTCGAGCGGATCGACCAGCTCGCGTTCGCGTTCCGGGTCCGCGCCGAGGAGTTCGTCGACCGGATGCGCGCGGTCCGGCTCGTCTGCACGGCGATCCGGGTCGAACTCGACGACGAACGCGGCAGGTACTCGAGCCGGGGCTGGCTGCACCCGCGCTGGTTCACCGCCGCCGACGTCGTCGACCGGGTCCGCTGGCAGTTGCAGGGCACGGCCTCCGCCGATGTCACGCTCACGGCGGCCGTCACGCGCCTGCGGGTCGTGCCCGAACGGGTCGACTCGACGGGCAACCACGAGGACGGGCTGTGGGGCGGCGGCCCCGACGAGCAGGTGCACCACGGCCTCACCCGGGTGCAGGGCATGCTCGGGCACGATGCCGTCGTGACCGCCGCGATCGGCGGGGGCGGCTCCTCGCCGATCGCCAGGTGCTCGTGCCGTGGGGCGACCGCCCGCCCGAACGACGCGGCGACGCACCGTGGCCGGGCAGCCTGCCCGCGCTCGCACCGGCGAGCGTGTTCCGCGACCGGCCGAGCGTGGTCCTCCTCGACGACACCGGTGGCACGGTGTCGATCGACGGCCGCGGCACGGTGTCGGCGGGGCCCTCGTCATTCGCAGTCGAGGGCGGCGAGCCCGCGCGCGTGCGCGCGTGGGCCGGACCCTGGCCGGTCGTCGAACGCTGGTGGGATCCGGATCGGGCGCGGCGCGTGCACCGGTTCCAAGTGGTCGACGACGTCGGATGCGCCTGGCTGCTGGTCCGTGACGACCTGGGCTGGTGGGCCGAGGCGAGGTACGACTGATGGGCTGGGACAACCCCGAGATCCCCTGGTCGGAGCTCGAACGGGCGCTCTCGGACCGACGACGCCCGAGCGGCTCCGGCCACGGTTCCGCCCGGCTCATCGCCGACGGCGGCGACAGCCCGGCGTGGAGCCGGAAGCGCCACCCGTACCGACCGGGCGCCGAAGGCGAGGCGCCGCCCGGGCCGGTGGTGCCGTACGCCGAACTGCACGCCCACTCGGCGTTCAGCTTCCTCGACGGCGCGTCGATGCCCGAGCAGCTCGTCGAGGAGGCGCACCGGCTCGGGCTGCACGGCCTCGCGATCACCGACCACGACGGCTTCTACGGCATCGTCCGCTTCGCGGAGGCGGCCGAGAGCTTCCCCGAGATCTCGACGGTCTACGGCGCGGAGCTCTCGCTCGGCCTCACCGAGCCGCAGCAGGGCGCGGCGGATCCCGAGGGCGACCACGTGCTCGTGCTCGCACGCGGCCAGGGCGGCTACCACCGGCTCGCCGCCGCGATCACCGCGGGCCAGCTCGCGGGCGGCGAGAAGGGCCGGCCGCGCTACGACCTCGAGGAACTGGCCGAGAGGTCCGGCGGCGAGTGGACCGTTCCGACCGGCTGCCGGAAGGGCACGGTGCGCCGCGCCCTCGCCACGGGCGGGCCGGATGCCGCGTGGCGGGAACTCGACCGGCTCGTCGCGCTCTTCGGGCGCGAGCACGTCGTCGTCGAACTCTTCGACCACGGCCACCCGGGCGACCAGGCGGCGAACGACGAACTGGCGGCGCTCGCCGAACGCGCACGCATCCCGCTCCTGGCGACGAATGCGGTCCACTTCGCCACGCCCGCCGAGCACCGACTCGCGACCGCGCTCGCCGCCGTGCGGGCCCGGCGCAGCCTCGACGAGCTCGACGGCTGGCTCCCCGCGTCCGACGGGATGCACCTGCGCTCCGGGGCCGAGATGGCGGCGCGCTTCGCCCGGTACCCGGGAGCGGTCGCGCATTCGGTCGTCCTCGCCGACGAACTCGCGTTCCGCCTGCGCAGCGCACGCCCGAGGCTTCCCCGGCAGGAGGTCCCCGCCGGGCACACCCCGATGAGCTGGCTCCGGGAGCTCGTCTGGGCCGGCGCCGCCGAACTCTACCCGGGCGTGCCCGACGCGGTGCGCGAGCGCCTCGAACAGGAACTCCAGGTCATCGAGCAGAAGGACTTCCCCGGCTACTTCCTCATCGTGCGCGACCTGGTGCACGAGGCGCGGCGCCGGGGCATCCTCTGCCAGGGCCGGGGCTCCGCGGCGAACTCCGCCGTCTGCTACGTCCTGCGCATCACCGCGGTCGATTCGATCTTCTACGACCTGCCGTTCGAGCGCTTCCTGTCCGCGCTGCGCGACGAGGAGCCCGACATCGACGTGGACTTCGACTCCGACCGGCGCGAGGAGATCATCCAGTACGTCTACGGCAAGTACGGGCGGCAGAACGCCGCCCAGGTGGCGAACGTCATCAGCTACCGGCCGAAGAACGCCGTGCGGGACATGGCGAAGGCCCTCGGCTACTCGACGGGCCAGCAGGACGCCTGGTCGCGGCAGGTCGAGCGCTGGGGCGCGGTGATCGAGACGGGCGACCACGACATCCCCGACGCCGTGGTCGAGCTCGCCGAGCAGGTGCTCACGTTCCCCCGCCACCTCGGCATCCACTCCGGCGGCATGGTGCTCACCGACCGCCCGGTGGGCGAGGTCGCGCCGATCGAGCACGCGAGGATGCCCGGACGCACCGTCCTGCAGTGGGACAAGGACGACTGCGCCTGGATGGGGCTCGTGAAGTTCGACCTCCTCGGGCTCGGCATGCTCGCGGCGCTCCAGTACGCCTTCGACCTCATCCGCGACTCGACCGGCGAGGAGTGGGAGCTCGCGAGCGTGCCCAAGGAGGAGGCCGCCGTCTACGACATGCTCTGCAGGGCCGACTCGATCGGCGTGTTCCAGGTCGAGTCGCGCGCGCAGATGGGCACGCTCCCCCGGCTCCGGCCACGCCGGTTCTACGACCTGGTCGTCGAGATCGCGCTCATCCGCCCCGGACCGGTGCAGGGCGGCGCGGTGCATCCGTACATCCGACGGCGCACCGGCGAGGAGGAGGTGACCTACCTGCACCCGAAGCTCGAGCCCGTGCTCGAGCGCACCCTCGGCGTGCCGCTCTTCCAGGAGCAGCTGATGCAGATGGCGGTCGCGGTCGGCGACTGCACGCCCGCCGACGCCGACCTGCTGCGGCGCGCGATGGGCTCCAAGCGCGGGGTCGAACGCATCGAGAGCCTGCGGGAGAAGCTCTACGCCGGGATGGCCCGCAACGGCATCGACCCCGAGACCGCCGACTCGATCTACGCGAAGATCCAGGCGTTCGCGAACTTCGGCTTCGCCGAGAGCCACGCACTGAGCTTCGCACTGCTGGTCTACGCCAGCTCGTGGCTGAAGCTGCACCATCCCGCGGCGTTCCTCGCGGCCCTGCTGCGCGCCCAGCCGATGGGCTTCTACTCGCCGCAGACGCTCACGGCCGACGCCAGGCGGCACGGGGTCGAGGTGCGCCGCCCCGACATCCTGCGTTCGGGTGTGCACGCGGGCCTCGAGCCGATCGACGCCGAGGCGGATCCGGACGCCCCGGAGGGCGGTCCCGCCGGGGCCGCACGCGCACGTGCGATGCGAGCGCCGACCGGCATGCCCGCGTGCACCGACGCCGCGCAGCCGCCCATCGGGCCGTTCGACCGCTCGGCACCCGACCGGTCGGCGGAGCACCGGCGCGACGGCGCGTTCGCGGTGCGGCTCGGCCTCGTCGACGTCACGTCGATCGGCACGACGACTGCCGAGCGGATCGTCGCCGAGCGGGAGCGCGGCGGCCCGTACCGCGACATGGCCGACCTCTCCCGTCGTGCCGGGCTCGACACCGCAGAACTCGAGGCGCTCGCGGCCGCCGGCGCGTTCGCGACGCACGGGCTCGACCGCCGCCGGGCCCTCTGGCAGGCCGGTGAGGCCGCCCAGGACCGTGCCGAGTTCCTGCCGGGATCGGTCGTGGTGGTCCAGCCCCCGTTGCTGCCGATGCTGACCCCCGCGGAACAGGTCGTCTACGACCTCTGGTCGACGGGCATCTCCCCGGACGACCACCCGATCCGGCACGTCCGCGACCGGCTCGATGCGCGCGGCGTGCTGCGGGTCGACCTCCTGCAGGCCGCGGAATCGGGTCGGCGGATCGAGGTCGGCGGGGTCGTCACGCACCGCCAGCGGCCCGCGACGGCATCGGGCATCACGTTCCTCAACCTCGAGGACGAGTCCGGCACGGTGAACGTGATCGCGGGGGTCGGGGTGTGGAACCGGTACCGACGGGTCGCCCGCGAAGCACCCGCGATGATCGTGCGGGGCATCCTCGAGCGCACGCGCGACGGCGTCGTCAACCTCGTCGCGGACCGGTTCGAACTGCTCACCGTGTCGGCGACCCAGCGGTCGCGGGACTTCCGCTAGCCTCATCCGGTGCCCGGACCCCAGCGCCAGAACCCCGCCGCTCCCGGCATCGTCCCCGGCCGGGAGGACCGCTACGGCGGCGACGTGCTCGCCGGCGACTGGAGGGCGCGCGGTCGCACGACCATCCCCGACGTGGAGGCCGTGCGCGACCTCGTGGTCGAGCTCGCGGCCGACGGGTTCTGCGGAGCCGTCGTGGGCATCGAGAAGCCCAACGTCGTCCTCGAGGACCGCTTCGGCAAGCGCCGGCTCTTCCCGCTCGGCCACGGATTCCTGCTCGACGGGCGGCCCGTCCGGCTCGTCCCGCCGGCCCCGATCGCGCCCGTCGGGCGTCTCCGCACGGCCTCCGGATCGTTCGCCGTAGACTCCGGGCCCGCGAAGGTCGCCCTCCCGAGCCGGATCTTCGTCGAGGGCCGGCACGACGCCGAGCTCGTGGAGCGCATCTGGGGCGCCGACCTCCGGGTCGAGGGCGTCGTCGTGGAGTACCTCGAGGGCGTCGACCGCCTCCCCGAGCTGCTCGACGAGTTCCGCCCGGCGCCGGGTCGCCGCGCGGGCGTGCTGGTCGACCACCTCGTGTCCGGGTCGAAGGAGCAGCGCATCGCCGACGCCGTGACGCGCGGCCCGCACGGCACCGACGTGCTCGTCGTGGGGCATCCGTTCATCGACATCTGGCAGGCCGTGAAGCCGGCCCGCCTCGGGATCGAGCGCTGGCCCGTGATCCCCCGTGGAACCGACTGGAAGCACGGCATCTGCGCGGCGCTGGGCTGGCCGCACGCCGACCAGGCGGACATCGCGCGCGCCTGGCAACGGATCCTCGGGCGCGTTCGCGGCTACGGGGACCTCGAGCCCGAGCTCCTCGGCCGGGTCGAGGAGCTCATCGACTTCGTCACGGCGCCGACGCCCGGGCGCTGATCGCGCCGGGCCCGCGACCGGCGCCACCGGCACCGAACCGCCGCAGGCGACACCGGGCAACCCGCGTGACGGTACGTCACACCGCGCCCGCACCATCCGATCGGATGCGCTGCCCGGACACCCAGCGCCCCGCGTCCGACGCCAGGAACGCGACGAGCCGGGCCGCGTCCTCCGGGGTCCCGAGCCGCCCGGTGGGCTGCAGCGCCGTGAGTTCCGCACGCACGCGGTCGTCCATCCATCCGGTGTCCACCGGGCCCGGGTCCACGAGGTTCGCCGTGATGCCGCGTGGGCCGAGCTCGCGTGCCGCCGCGGTCACGATCCGGTCGAGCGCGCCCTTGCTCGCACCGTACGGGGATGGAGGGACGGACCAGCCGTCGGCCGCCTCGATCAGCCGAGCGTCGTGCCGAACGCCAGCCCCAGGAGATACGTGACCGCGGCGGCGCCGAGGCCGATCGCGAGCTGGCGGAGGGCGCGCTGCAACGGCGAGCCGCCGCTCAGCACGCCGACGGTCGCACCGGTCAGGAGCAGCGCGATCCCGACGAGCACGGTCGCGACCGCGACCGCAGCGGCCCCGGACATCCCCAACAGGTACGGGAGCACCGGGATGAGCGCACCCGAGGCGAAGAACAGGAAGCTCGAGGACGCCGCCGACCAGGCCGTGCCGACCGCCTCGTCGTCCTCGGCGCTGATCCCGAGCGCGCCCGTCGAGGTCTCGCCGGCACCGGCCGCGCGGACCCGCGCGATCACGAGCGCTGCGTGGTCGGCGGCCTCGGCTTCGCTCATCCCGCGCGCCCGGTAGACCAGCGCGAGCTCGTTCGCGTCGAGGTCGACGTCCGCGAGCGCCTCGCGCACGGTCGGATCCGGGGCGGATGCTGCGAGCAGCTCCCGCTGCGAACGGACCGACACGAACTCCCCCGCTCCCATCGACAGCGCACCCGCGAGGAGCCCGGCGACGCCCGTGAAGAGCACGACGGGTGCGGGCACGCCGGTCGCGCCGATGCCGAGCACGAGCGCGAGGTTGGAGACGAGGCCGTCGTTCGCGCCGAAGACCGCCGCGCGGAAGGTCCCCGCGAGCCGGCGCCGCCCGCGCGCGGCGAGTCCGCGCACGACCTCGCCGTGGATGCGCTCGTCGGCGGCCATCGCGGCCGTCGCGTCGGGGTCGGAGGCGTACGGCGAACGGCCCTCGGCCTGCTGCGCGAGCGCGAGGACGAAGATCGAGCCGAAGCGCTTGGCGAGGGCCGCGAGCGTCCGCGTGCGGATGTCCGCGCGCGGAATCCCGCGCTCGTCGCCGTCGAGCAGCCCGAGCCAGTGCGCCTCGTGGCGCCCCTCGGCGGCGGCGAGGGCGAGGAGGATCTCGCGCTCCTCGCCGCCGCGCCGGGCGGCGAGCTCGCGGTACACGGCGGCCTCGGCGCGCTCGTCCGCGAGGTAGCGGCGCCAGCGGGCGCGGTCGGCGTCGGTCGGGACGCGTCGTGCGTCGGTCATCGGTTCCCATCCCGGCGCGGGGCATCCACTCGGGTCACCGTCCGCGTCGTCGTCAGCGGGCCGGCGATCGGCCCGCTCCCACGCTATCCAGCGCGCGAGCCGCGGATGCCCCGTCGCGCCGGATTGGCAGCATTTCGGAGCACCGAACGGGCTCGCCGCGTCAGCCGATGAGCTGCTGCCAGCCGTCCCCCGAGACGTGCTCGAAGATGAGGTTCGTCTCGGTGTGGGCGACCGCCGGATGCCCCGTGAGGTAGGCGAGCACGAACTCCCGGAGCTCCTCGGCGTCCTTTGCCGCGACGTGCAGCAGGTAGTCGTCGGCGCCCGCCATGTGGAAGACGCCGAGCACACCGGGCAGGTGCGGCACCTGGGACCGGAAGGCGTCGATCTCGCTGCGGTCGTGCTTCACGAGCCGGACCGCGATGAGCGCCTGCAGCGAGACCCCGACGCTCGCCAGGTCGACGTCGACCCGGTAGCCGCGGACCGTGCCGAGCGCCTGCAGGCGGCGCAGGCGCAGCGACACCGTCGACTCGGCCACGCCGACCTCCTGCGCGAGCGCCGCGCCGGACGCGCGCGCGTTCGACGACAGCGCAGCCAGGAGGGCGCGGTCGATCCGGTCGAGTTCGGGATGCTGGGCCACTGGGCGTCCTCTCCGACGTGCCTGCAGGACCTGGGGACGTTCTCGATCGTACCCCGGGCTCCCGGCCCGCCCGTGCCGTGTGACAGGGCCGCCCGCCGCCGCGAGCGCGCCGAGCGGCTCAGCGGCTCCGGCGGCTCAGCGGCTCCGGTGACTCAGCGGCTGCCGAGCTTCCGCCGGAGCAGGTCGATGCGCGCCTGGAGCTGCGTGACCGTCGCGTGGGCGACGTCCGGCCCGCCGCAGGCGCGTCGGAGCTCGGTGTGCACCTGGGAGTGCGGCTGGCCGTTCTGTCGTGCCCAGAGGCCCACGAGGCTGTTGAGGAGCGACCGCTGCTCCTTCAATGTGCGGTAGAGCGCGACGGGTTCGGCGGGCGGATGCTCCGTGGCCTGCTTCCGCCGGTCGCCCGCGCGCCGCGCCTGCCTGGCCTGCCGATGACGGAGGAGCTCCGCGACCTGGTCGGGCTCCAGGAGGCCGGGGATGCCGATGAAGTCGAACTCCTCGTCGCTGCCGGGCTCGGCCAGCGTGCCGAAGTCGGTGCCGTCGAACACGACGCGGTCGAACGTCGCCTCCGAGCCGAGCGCCTGCCACGTGAACTCGTCGGCGAGCTCCTCGGACGCGCGCTCCTCCCGGTTCGCGGCCTCGAGCAGGCCGTCCTCGAGGCCCGGATCCTCGTCGCCGTCGCCCGAGCGCCGGTCGAGCGCATGGTCGCGTTCGCGCTCGAGCTCGCCGGCGAGGGCCATCAGCACCGGGACGTTCGGCAGGAAGACCGAGGCGATCTCGCCGCGACGGCGCGCCCGGACGAATCGGCCGATCGCCTGCGCGAAGAAGAGCGGCGTCGCAGAACTCGTCGCGTACACGCCGACCGCGAGCCGCGGCACGTCGACGCCTTCGGAGACCATGCGGACCGCGACCATCCAGCGCCGCGTGCCCTCCGAGAACTCCTCGATCCGGCCGCTCGCCTCGGGGTCGTCCGAGAGGACCACGGTCACGCGCTCGCCGCTGATCCGCTCGAGGATCTCCGCGTAGGCGCGGGCGACCGATTGATCGGTCGCGAGCACGAGCCCGCCGGCGTCGGGGATCGCCTGCCGCACCTCGGTCAGCCGGCGATCGGCCGCCTTGAGCACCGCCGGGACCCATTCCCCGGTGGGCTCGAGCGCCGTGCGCCAGGCCGAGCTCGTGACATCCTTCGTGTTGTCCTCGCCGAGCCGGGCCTCCATCTCGTCGCCCGCCTTGGTGCGCCAGCGCATGTGCCCCGCGTAGACCATGAACAGCACGGGCCGGACGACGCCGTCGGCGAGGGCGCGGCCGTACCCGTACGCGTAGTCGGTCTTCGACAGCCGGACCCCGTGCGCGTCAGGCTCGTACTGCACGAACGGGATCGGCGCGGTGTCGCTCCGGAAGGGCGTGCCCGTGAGGGAGAGCCGCTTCGCGGCAGGCTCGAAGGCCTCGCGGATCGCGTCGCCCCAGCTCAGCGTGTCGCCGCCGTGGTGCACCTCGTCGAGGATCACGAGCGTGCGACCGGACAGCGTGAGCTCGCGGTGCAGCGCGGGCCGCGTCGCGACCTGGGCGTAGGTCACCGCGACGCCGTGGTAGTGCCGGGCGGTTCGCCCGTGCGCGTTCCGGAACCCGGGGTCGAGCCGGATGCCCACGCGCGCGGCCGCGTCGGCCCACTGCCGCTTGAGGTGGTCGGTCGGCGCGACCACGGTGATCCGGTCGATGAGGTGCCGCGCGCGCAGTTCCGCGGCGATGCGCAGGGCGAACGTGGTCTTGCCCGCGCCCGGCGTGGCTGCGGCGAGGAAGTCGCGAGGGAGGTCGCGCAGGTAGAGCTCGAGGGCCTCGGCCTGCCAGGCGCGGAGCTTCGACGCGGTGCCCCACGGGGCTCGCGCCGGGAACGCGGGCGAAAGGTGCTCGGCGGCCGCGGTGCCCGGCAGATGGCCGGATGGGGTCGCTTCGCTCACTCTCCAGCACTGTAGACCACTCGGCCGACAAGCGGTCGAGTGCGGGCTCGGTCGCCGGGGCGATGCAGAATGGAACCCATGGTCACCCAGCAGCACCCGTGGTCCAGGTTCGTCGCGATCGGAGACTCGTTCACCGAGGGCATCGGGGATCCGGACGAGCGGGTCCCCGGCGGCAACCGCGGCTGGGCCGACCGCGTCGCCGAGGTCCTGAGCGCCGGGACCGAGGACTTCGCCTACGCGAACCTCGCCATCCGCGGGCGCCTCATCCAGCAGATCGTCGACGAGCAGGTCGAGCCCGCGCTCGCGCTCCACCCCGACCTGATCACGATCTCCGCGGGCGGGAACGACGTGATCCGCCCCGGCACCGACCCCGACGAGATCTCGGGCCGGTTCGAGCGGGCGATCGAGCGGTTGAGCCGCGACAACGCGACGATCGTGATCTTCACGGGCGTCGACGTCGGCTTCTCCCCCGTGTTCCGAGGCATCCGCGGCAAGGTCGCGATCTACAACGAGAACCTGCGCGCGATCGCCGAGAAGTACGACTGCGTCGTGGCCGACCAGTGGGCCCTCTCCGACATCCAGGACCAGCGGTTCTGGGCGCCCGACCGCCTTCACCTGAACTCGCTCGGCCACCACACGGTCGCGCGCATGGTCCTCGCTGCGCTCAACGTGGCCAACGACCTCGAGCCGATGAAGCCCGAGCCGCTGCCGGCCGGGAGTTGGCGCCAGGCGCGCACAGAGGACCTCAGCTGGGCGCGCGAGTACCTGGTGCCCTGGGTGCTGCGCCGCATCCGGCACCAGTCGTCGGGCGACCTCGTCTCCGCGAAGCGACCGGAGGCCGGGCCGTATGCGGCGCGCGCCGCCGTCGAGTCGGTCGCCGACGGCGTCGACGCGCTCGCCGAGCCCGTCGAGGACTGACCGCCCCGCGGCGACGCCGCCGACGCGCTACGCCGCGGGCGACTCGGCGGGATCGAGCCCGCCGGGGTTCGTGAGGCGCCACCAGGCGCCCGGGTCCTCGACCGTCCCGTCGATCTCGAGCGGCACGGTGATGGCCTGGTCGCCCGCGTGCACGACGGCGACGCCGACGTCGTCGCCGTCCTCGACGAGCGTGATCGGCTCGGCCTGCACCTCGACGGTCACGGGCGTGTCGCTCCAGACGATGACGGATGCCGCTTGCGTGGTCCGCGCGACCGCGGTGTCGCCCCACGGCTGCGCGTACGACGCGAGCTCCTGCCCGGCGCCGAGCGCGGGGACCTCGTGGAAGCCGGGGACGACGCTGTCGATGAGCGCGCCGATCGCCTGGTCGAGCACGTCGTGGTCCGGCGCGCCGAGCACGACGCCCACGAGCGTGATCGTGGACGAGCCCACGGCGAAGTCGGCGGAGAACAGGAGGTTCGCCGCGTCGTCCGTGCTGCCCGTCTTGATGCCGTCGACGCCGTGCGTGCCGAGCATCTTGTTCGTGTTCCGCACCGTCCCGACGCCCGGGATCTCGGCGGTCTGCATCGCGACGACCTCGGCGAGGACCGGGTTATCGAGCGCGAGCATGCCCAGCTGGACGAGATCGGTCGGGATGCTCGTGTTCTCGAGGCTCAGCCCCGACGCGTCGGCGATGTTCGTGTGCACGAGGCCGCGGGCGTCGAGCCACGCCCGCGCGGCGTCGACGAGCCCCTGCTCCGACCCGAACGCCCAATTGGCCAGGGAGATGGCGTAGTTGTTGCCGGACGGCAGCAGCATCGCCTCGAGCGACTGCTTCAGCGTCAGGGAGCCGGCCGGGACCGGCGACACGGACCCGTTCTGGGCCACCATGTCCCAGTAGATGTCGACGTCCGCGTTGGTGTAGGCGATCGCGGGCCCTTCCTCGCCGGCCGGGATGGGATGGGCGTCGAGGATCACGAGCGACGTGATGATCTTGGTGATGCTCGCCGACGGCAGCGGGGTCGGGTCGGGGCTCTGGGCGAGCGTGCCGGGGTAGCCGACCGCCGAGATCGCGAAGGTCCCGAAGCCCGGGGCGACGACCGGCTGCGGCGCCGCGGCGACGGGGGCGGGGGCGGTAGCGGTCGGCGCGGCCTCCGGGATCGGCGCGTTGAGCGCGTTCGCCGAGTAGATCCCGGTGCCGCCGAGAAGTGCGACGACGACGAGCAGCATGCCGAACACGACCGTGCGGCGGCGTCGGTACATCTTGCGACGGGCGGCCGCGCGACGGGCCTGGACCAGGTCGGGCGCGTCGGCGTGCGGCGAGGGCGGCATGGTGGCGGAGCGGGACATCCGTTGCAGCCTAGCCGTCAGCCGCCCAGCGCATAGAGCGCCACCGCCGCGCTCGCGGCGACGTTCAGCGAATCCACACCGCCCGCCATCGGGATGGTGACGACGCGATCCGCGGCGGCCAGGGCACGACGGCTGAGTCCGTCGCCCTCGGAGCCGAAGACGAGCGCGACACGCTCGGGCGCGTCGGCGGCGAGCGTGCGGAGCGGGACCGCGTCGTCGGCGAGGGCGAGTGCGAGCACCTCGAAGCCGTGGTCGTGCAGGATCGGGAGCGCCTGGTCCCACGCGGGCAGGCGCGACCACGGCACCTGGAACACCGTGCCCATGCTGACGCGCACGCTGCGCCGGTACAGCGGATCGGCGCAGCGCTCCGTGACGAGCACGGCGTCCGCGCCGAGCGCGGCCGCGCTGCGGAAGATCGCCCCGACGTTGGTGTGGTCGACGATGTCCTCGAGCACGACCACGCGGCGCGCGTCGCGAAGCAGGTCGGCCGCGTCGGGCTGCACCGGGCGCTCGAACGCGGCGAGGGCGCCCCGGTGCACGCGATACCCGGTGATGTGCTCGAGCTGGTCGGGTTCCGCGACGTGCACCGCGATGTCGAACGGCTCGAGCGCGGGCTCGAGCGCCGACAGCCATCTCTCCTCGGTCAGGACCGAGCGTGGGCGATGCCCGGCCCGGATGGCGCGCGTGATCACCTTCGCCGACTCGGCGATGTACAGCCCGCGCTCGGACTCGGTCCGGCTGCGCAGGGCGACGTCGGTGAGCGACGCGTAGTCGGCGACGGCGTCGGATGCCGCGTCGGTGACGCGCTCGATCTGCATGATGGGTCCTCCCCCGTCAGCCTGCCATCCCGTGAAACATTCCGGAAAACCACGACGTTTACTATCGTGACCACGTCCGGGAGGAGACCAGGTGTCGATCACGACGACCGAGGAGGGCATCGCGCAGGCGCTCGACCAGGCCATCGGCCTGATGGCGGGCCGCCGCGTCGCGGTCCTCACCGGCGCGGGCGTGAGCACCGACTCCGGCATCCCCGACTACCGGGGCGAGGGCGCACCCGTCCGCACCCCCATGACCTTCCAGACCTTCCTGGCTTCGGAGACGGCGCGGAAGCGCTACTGGGCGGGCAGCCACCTGGGCTGGCGCGCATTCGGCAGCGCGCTGCCGAACCGCGGCCACCGCGCGATCGCGCGACTCGAATCGGGCGGTGCAGTGTCCGGGGTCGTGACCCAGAACGTGGACGGCCTGCACCGGCGCGCCGGCAGCGCGCGGGTCGTCGAACTGCACGGCGCGATGGACCGGGTCGTGTGCCTCGCCTGCGGGCAGGTGTTCGCGCGGCAGGCGATCGCCGAGCGGCTCGAGCGGCTCAACCCCGGCATCGACCTCGACACGGCGATCCGCGCGGCACCCGACGGCGACGTGGAGGTCGACGGCGTGGAGGGCATGGTCCTGCCCGACTGCACCGTCTGCGGCGGCATCCTGAAGCCCGACGTCGTGTTCTTCGGCGAGTTCGTGCCGGCCGACACGTTCGAGGCGGCCGCGGCGATCGTGAAGGAGAGCGAGGTCCTGCTCGTCGCGGGATCCTCGCTCGTCGTGAACTCGGGCGTGCGGCTCCTCGAGCTCGCGCGCCGCCGACGGATGCCGATCGTCGTGGTCAACCGCGGCCTCACCAAGGGCGACAGCCGCGCGGCGGTCAAGCTCGACGCCGGGGCGAGCGAGGTGCTCGAGCACCTCGCCGACGCGCTGCTCGGCTGACACCGGCCCCGCCGCCCGCGCGGGCCTCGCCGAGGGGACGCAGCAGTTCGAGGAGCCGTTCGGCCGACGCGGCCCAGGTGAATCGGGCCGCCGTCTCGATCGAGGCCGTCGACCGCGACTCCCACTCCCCCGGCTCCTCGAGCCGACGCACCGCGCCCACGAGGTCGTCGGGCCGGTCCGGGTCGAAGAAGACGGCGGCGTCGCCGCCGATCTCGCGGAAGATCGGGATGTCGCTCGCGACCACGGGCGTGCCCACCCGCATCGCCTCGACGAGCGGGATGCCGAAGCCCTCGGCGCGCGAGGCGTGCACGAGCGCGGTCGCGCCCGCGAGCAGGTCGGCGTACTCGGCATCCGTCACGCCGTCGTGGAAGACGAGGCGCGCGTCGGGCGCGAGCCTCGTGAGGCGCGCCCGCTCGCCGTCGCCGATGCGGCTGCAGAGGTGCAGTTCGTACTCGGGCAGCTGCGCGGTCGCGAGCACGAGCGCGTCGACGTTCTTGTACGGCATGTACGACCCCATGTACACGAGGCGGTTGCGCTCGGGGCGGGGCCGGGGCGACGCCGGCACGGGCAGGTCGTCGGCGGCGTTCGGGATCACCGTCACCGGTCGCTTCGTCAACCGGTGCTCGCGCATGAGCGATGCGGTCGTCGCCGAGACGGTGACGACGGCGTCCGCCCGATCGAGCAGGACGCGCTGCGGCCACCACGCGAGGTGGTAGAGGCGCCAGAGCAGCCGGATCGGCGCGGGCAGGTCCCGCGGGGGCGTCCGGTTCTCGTAGTAGATGAGGTCGTGGAGCGTGAGCACGAGCGCGTAGTCGCGACCCCAGGACCCCATCGTCTGCATGGGCGAGAACACGACGTCGGGCCGGAGCCGGCGCACCTGGCGCGCGACGAACGGCTCCCTGACGCTCGTCGGCCCGCTGACGAGCTCCCAGGGCAGGTCTGGCAGCAGGTCGAGCTGGCGGCGGTCGTTCACGAGCATGGTGAGCGGATGCCGCTTCCCGAGTTCGCCCACGATGCCGGCGGTGAAGCGGCTGATGCCGTCGTGCTGTCCGATCCGGGTGTAGCGGCAGTCGACGACGAGCTTCACGCGGTCGCCCCGGCGGCGGCGAACGGTGCGACGTACGCGGCGGCCTCGGCGGGCGCCTCGTAGTGAATGAGGTGCCCGACGTCGGCGATGACCTCGAGCGTCGCATCCGGGAAGCGACGCACGAGCGCGCGCTGCGCGTCGATCGGCGTGATGTCGTCCCGATCGGCGGCGACCAGCAGCGTCGGCACGGTGATCCGCTCGGCGTACTCGCTGACATCATGGCTGACGGACGCGCGGAAGGCTTCGAGCACCGCGTCCCGATCGGAGAACGCGGAGAAGTAGCGGTCGTGCTGGTCGTGGATGAACCGGCGGAGGTCGCGGTCTCGCGTCTTCGCCATCGTCGCGCTCATCACCCGGACGATCGCCCCGTTGCGCAGCAGCCCGAAGCCGGCGCGCTCGGGCAGCGCGGCGGCCGCGCGGTAGTAGAGCACGGCGAGTCGGGTCATGACGCCGCGAGGCCCCTCGAGGGCGGGCGCGCCGATCGGGTTGACCAGGACGAGTCGCCTCGGCGCGAGCCCGTCGGCGACGGCGGCGGCGGACACGATCGATCCGAACGAGTGTCCGAGCAGCACGTGGGCGCCGTCGATCCCGGCCGCGTCGATGAAGGCGGCGAGCCAGGCCGAGTATCCCGCGATGTCGTGCGGTCGGTCGGCGAAGGGTGCGGATGCCCCGAAGCTCGGCAGGTCGGGCGACACGATGCGGAATCCCGGCAGGTGCGCGACGACCGGCTCGAGCCCGTGGTGGTCGCCGCGGAAGCCGTGGACGATCACGATGGTCGGCGCGTCGGCTGGGCCGTACTCCCACCAGGCGGTCTCGGTGCCGAGCACCTCGGTGCGGTGCTCGCGCACGGGGATCCGGGCGAGCGCGGCGGCATACGGCGAGGGCGTCATCGCCTCCATTCTAGGAGGGCGACTCCGAGCGGTCCCTGAGCGACGACCGGCCCGACGCGCCGCCTGCGGCGGCTCCGGTGCGCCGCCCCGGGCGATGTCGGCGGCCGCGCATACAGTGAGCGGCATGAACGCACCGCACGCCCGTTGGAGCGACCGACTCGCCGTCTTCGACCTCGAGACGACCGGCATCGACGTCGACGTCTGCCGCATCGTGACCGCGCACGTCGGCCTCATCGGACCGGACGGCGAACCGCTCGAGCAGCACGCGTGGCTGGTCGATCCCGGCGTTGAGATCCCGACCGCGGCCTCGCTCATCCACGGCGTCTCGACGGAGCGCGCACGCGCCGACGGCCTGCCGGCGGCGCAGGCGGTGGCCGAGATCATCGGGACCCTCGCCGGACTGCTGTCGCGCGGCTACCCGGTCGTCGCGTACAACGCGTCGTACGACCTGACCGTGCTCGCGCGCGAGGCCGAGCGGTACGGGTTCACGCCGCTGCCCTCGCCGGCCCCGATCATCGACCCGCTCGTCATCGACCGCGCGGTGGACCGGTACCGCCGCGGGAAGCGGACCCTGACCGCGGCGGCCGAGCACTACGGCGTCGAACTGCTCGATGCGCACGACGCCGCGGCCGACGCCATCGCCGCGGGCCGCGTCGCCCAGGCCATCGCCCGCCGCTACCCGGAGGTCGCCGCAGCCGACCTCGCATCGCTCCACGCCGAGCAGGTGCAGTGGTCGCTCGAGCAGGCGGAGAACTACCAGGCGTGGCGCCGCGCGAACGGCGAGCCCGCATTCACCGCCGTGGGCACCTGGCCGGTTCGCTGACCGCGTCCGGCCGCGCTGCGGCCGGACGACCACCTGGCGACGACGAAGGGGCCGACCTCCGGAACGGAGGTCGGCCCCTTTCGCGTCGGTGCGAGGGTTACTTCGCGCCGAAGTTCTTGAAGCGCTGGTTGAACTTCTCGACGCGGCCGGCCGAGTCGAGGATGCGCTGCTTGCCCGTGTAGAACGGGTGCGACTCGCTCGAGATCTCGACGTCGATCACCGGGTAGGTGGCACCGTCGAGGTCGATGGTCTTGTCGCTCGAAACGGTCGAGCGGGTGAGGAACGTGGCGCCCGAGGCGAGGTCGCGGAAGACCACGGCGTTGTACTCGGGGTGGATGTCTGCCTTCATGAGGACTTCCTTGCTGGTGAGTGTGACGTGACCGTCCGCGGCAGGCTGCAGCGCACGGAAGACGGATTGGCCCCGGGGCCAGCTATCGATTCTAGCAGAACCGAGCCGGATTCGGGCTCACGCGGCACGCGCGGCGTAGCGGCCGTCGGCGTGCGTGAGTTCGATCCCGATGCCGAACGTGTTCGTCAGGGTTTCGGAGGTGAGCGCCTCGGCGATCGGGCCCGCGGCCGTGACCTTGCCGTCGGCGAGGAGCAGCGCATGGGTGAACCCCTGCGGGATCTCCTCGACGTGGTGGGTGACCATCACGATGGCCGGCGCGGCCGGCGACGAGGCGTAGCCGCCGAGCAGGCCCACGAGCTCCTCGCGCGCCCCGAGGTCGAGGCTCGCCGCGGGCTCGTCGAGCAGCAGCAGCTCGGGGTCGGTCATGACCGACCGCGCGATCTGCACGCGCTTCTGCTCGCCGTCCGAGAGGCTGCCGAATCGGCGTTCGGCGAACTCCTCGAGTCGCCACTCCGCGAGCACGCGGCGGGCCCGGCGGACGTCGATCTCCTCGTACTCCTCGTTCCACCGGCCGGTGACCGAGTACGCAGCGGTGAGGACGCTGTCGATGATGGTCTCGTTGCGCGGGATCTTGCGCGCCATCGCGGTCGACGCGAACCCGATCATCGGGCGGAGCTCGAACACGTCGACCTTGCCGAGCGACTCGAGCAGGATCTCGGCCTCGCCGCGCGTGGGGTGCATGGCCGCGGCCGCGATCTGGAGCAGCGTGGTCTTGCCCGCGCCGTTCGGCCCGAGGATGACCCACCGCTCGTCGGAACCGACGGTCCAGTCGATCCCGTCGAGGATCGTGTTGCCGTCGCGAACCACCGCCACGTCGCGGAACTGCAGAACCGTACTCGCCATGTCCCCAATGCTATCCGGACGCAGGAGGCCCTCAGGTTCGTCGCTCAGCCGTGCACTCCCCCGAGCACGCGCTCGTACACCTCGATCGTGCGGTCCGCGATCGCCCCCCACGCGAACTGCTCCTCGGCGCGACGCCGGCCGGCCGCGCCCATCCGCGCGGCGCGATCGGGGTCGGCGACGATCTCGGTGAGCGCGGCCGCCAGGTCGGCGACGAACCGATCGGGATCGACCGGCGTCCCCGTCCCGTCCTCGACCTGCTCGATCGGGACCAGCAGGCCGGTCCCGCCGTCGACGACGACCTCCGGGATCCCGCCGGTCGCGGTGCCGACGACGGGCGCGCCGCACGCCATCGCCTCGAGGTTGACGATCCCGAGCGGTTCGTAGATCGACGGGCACACGAACGCGGTCGCCGCAGTCAACAGCGCCGTCAGTTCGCCACGCGGCAGGTGGCGGTCGATCCAGACGACGCCGTCCCGCTCACGGCCGAGCTCCTCGACCAGTCCGCTGACCTCGGCCATGATCTCGGGCGTGTCCGGCGCCCCCGCGCACAGCACGAGCTGGACCCCGGCGGGCAGCGAACGGGCGGCCCGGAGCAGGTACGGCAGGCCCTTCTGCCGGGTGATCCTGCCGACGAACACGATCGACGGGGCGTCCGGGTCGACGCCGAGCGACCGGACCAGCTCGGGGGCGTCGTTCGGCACCCAGTCCGTCAGGTCGATCCCGTTGTAGACGACCTCGACGCGATCGGGATCGATCGACGGATAGGCGCGGAGGATGTCCCGGCGCATCCCGCCGCTCACGGCGATGACCGCGTCCGCGGTCTCGAACGCGTCGCGCTCGGCCCACGAGCTGACGCGGTAGCCGCCGCCCAGCTGCTCGGCCTTCCACGGGCGGAGCGGCTCGAGGCTGTGCGCCGTGACCACGTGCGGAATGCCGTGCAGGCGCTTCGCGGTCGCACCGGCGAAGTTCGCGTACCACGTGTGCGAGTGGACGAGGTCCGCGCCCGAGGCATCCTGGGCCATCTGCAGGTCGACGCCGAGCGTGGCGATCGCCGCGTTCGCGGCGGCGAGTTCGGCGGGGGTTCCGTAGGCGGTCGTTCCGGGCTCGGCCCGGTCGCCTCCGAAGGCGCGCACCTCGACGTCGATGCGGCGCCTGAGGGCCCGCACCAACTCGGCGACGTGGACGCCGGCACCGCCGTAGACCTCGGGCGGATACTCTCGGGTGAGCAGATCGACGCGCATGCGGACACGCTAGCGCAGCGCTGCCGGACGCCGCGTGACGGATTGCGCCGCGGAGCATGCGCGCGCTGGATACAGTTGCAGCATGGCAGCGCGAAAGATCTTCGGGATCGTCCTTGCGGGTGGGGAAGGCAAGCGGCTGATGCCGTTGACCGAGGACCGGGCGAAGCCCGCGGTGCCGTTCGGCGGCCAGTACCGGCTCATCGACTTCGCCCTCTCCAACCTCGTCAACTCGGGGCTCCGGCAGATCGTCGTGCTCACCCAGTACAAGTCGCACAGCCTCGACCGCCACGTGTCGCAGACCTGGCGCCTCAGCGGGTTGCTGAACTCGTACGTGGCATCCGTCCCGGCGCAGCAGCGGCTCGGGAAGCGCTGGTTCTCCGGGTCGGCCGACGCGATCCTGCAGAGCCTCAACCTCGTGTTCGACGAGCAGCCGGACATCATCGTCGTGGTCGGCGCCGACCACGTCTACCGGATGGACTTCAGCCAGATGGTCGACGCGCACGTCGCGTCTGGTGCCGCGGTCACGGTGTCGGCGATCCGCCAGCCGATCTCGCTCGCGAACCAGTTCGGCGTCATCGACGTCGACCCGAAGCATCCCGACCGGATCCGCGCGTTCCTCGAGAAGCCGACCGACCCGGTCGGGCTGCCCGACGCACCCGACGAGGTGTTCGCGTCGATGGGCAACTACGTGTTCGACGCGCAGGCGCTCATCGACGAGGTCCGCAAGGACGGCGAACGCACCGACTCGAGCCACGACATGGGCGGCGACATCATCCCCGCGTTCGTCGCGAAGGGCAAGGCGGGCGTCTACGACCTGCAGCGCAACGACGTGCCCGGCTCGACCGACCGCGACCGCTACTACTGGCGCGACGTGGGAACCATCGACTCCTACTTCGAGGCCCACCAGGACCTCATCTCGGTGCTGCCGGTGTTCAACCTCTACAACCGCGAGTGGCCGATCTTCTCGCAGCAGCTGAACTCGCCGCCCGCCAAGTTCACGCGCGACGCGCGCGGAGCGCTCGGCACGGTCATCGACTCGATCGTCTCGCTCGGCTCGGTCATCTCGGGCGCGCACCTGGAGCGCAGCGTGCTCGGGCCCTGGGCGAACGTCGGATCGGGTGCGCACGTGCAGGACTCGATCCTGTTCGACCGCGCGCGCATCGAGGGCGGTGCGACCGTACGGCGCGCGATCCTCGACAAGGAGGTCGTCGTCGAGGCGGGCGCGCGCGTCGGCGTGAACCGCGCCGAGGACCTCGCCCGCGGATTCATCGTGACCGACAGCGGGATCACCGTCGTCGGCAAGGGCTCGCGCGTGCGAGCGACGGCGTGAGCAGGGCATCCGGTCCGCTCGTCGTCCTCGACGCCGACTCGACGCTCATCCGCGAGGAGGCGATCGAACTGCTGGCGGATGCCGCCGGCTCGCTCGACCTCGTCGCGGCCGTGACCGAACGCGCGATGCGCGGCGAGCTGGACTTCGCCGAGAGCCTCCGCGAGCGGGTCGCGACGCTCGCCGGCCTCGACGAGTCCGTGTTCGCCGAGGTGCGCGCACGCATGACTCCGACGCCCGGCGTCGAGGAACTGATCGCCGGGGTGCACGCCGCAGGCGGTCGCGTCGGCGTCGTGTCGGGCGGCTTCCACGAGCTGCTCGACCCGCTCGCCGCCCGACTCGGCCTCGACTTCTGCCGCGCCAACCGCCTGGAACTCGCCGACGGCCGCCTCACCGGCCGGGTCGACGGGCCGATCGTCGACGCCGAGGCGAAGGCCGTCGCGCTCGCCGAGTGGGCCGAGGCCAGCGGACTCCCGCTCGGCCGCACGGTCGCGGTCGGCGACGGCGCGAACGACCTCCGGATGCTCGGCCTCGCCGGGCTCGGCGTGGCGTTCTGCGCGAAGCCGGTCGTGCGCGCCCAGGCGGACGTCGCGATCGACGAGCCCGACCTCAGCCGCGTGCTGGCGCTGCTCGGCCTGCGTGGCTGAGCAGCGCGCTCGCCGTCGCAGCCCGGGGCCGGGTTCGATGCGGGCTCAGTGCCCCATTCCGAGGCCGCCGTCGACCGGGATGACCGCGCCCGACACGTAGCCGGCGTCGTCGCTCGCGAGCCACGAGACGACCTTCGCGACCTCGGCGGGCTCGGCGAACCGGCCGGCCGGGATCGACTGGCGGTACTGCTCCTGCTGCGCCTCGGGCAGCTCGTCGGTCATGTCGGTGCGGATGAACCCGGGCGCGACGACGTTCGCGGTGATCCCACGGGCGCCGAGCTCGCGCGTGAGCGACCGTGCCATGCCCACGAGCGCGGCCTTGGACGACGAGTAGTTCACCTGGCCCGCGCCGCCGAAGAGGCCGACGACGCTCGAGATGAGGATGACGCGCCCGAAGCGCGCCTTGAGCATGCCCTTCGACGCGCGCTTGACGACGCGGAACGCGCCGGTGAGATTCGTGTCGATGACCGTCTCGAAGTCCTCCTCCGACATGCGGAGCAGGAGCGTGTCGCGCGTGATGCCCGCGTTGGCGACGACGACCTCGACGGGCCCGAGCGCGGCCTCGACCTCGGTGAAGGCCTGGTCGATCGACGCCGAGTCGGTGACGTCCGCCCGGACCGTGAGCGCACCCGCGGGCCCCTCGCCCGAACGCGCCGTGACGGCGACCCGGTGGCCCTGTGCGACGAACTCCTCGGCGATCGCCCAGCCGATGCCTCGGTTGCCGCCGGTCACCAGCACGGTACGGGGAGTCGTGGACATGGCGGCTCGCTTTCTGTCGGGCTGGCGGCCCGGGTCGGTGGGATCCGCCCCATCGTAGCGAATCGGCCGAGCGGGGCATCGACGGTCCCGTGCGGACGTAGGCTTGGGGTGAGGAGCGCCGTGCCCATCCGCGGCGACCAGGATGAAGCAGCAGTACACGATCACGTCGCTGCCGCCCTCCCCCGAGGCCGAGCGACGCGCGCGCATGGTGAAGTACACGATCACCATGTCGATCCGCGTGCTCTGCATCTTCCTGATGCTGTTCGCGAAGGGCTGGTGGCTCGCCGTGTGCGCGGCCGGCGCGATCTTCCTCCCGTATGTCGCCGTCGTCCTCGCGAACGTGAGCGGCCCGAGCCGCACCCGCCGGGTGGATGCCCCGACCGGCGCGATCGAGGCCGCTCGGCCCACCGCCGCCGCCGAAGACGACGACGAGGACGGACGATGATCGGATTCCCCGGCGCATCCCCGGAGGCGCCGACATGCTCGCGCGCCGGCTGCACGGCGGGCGCCGCGTGGCGCATCGAGTGGCGCAATCCGCGGATCCACGTCGACGGTCGCACGAAGACCTGGCTCGCGTGCGACGAGCACGTCGAGTTTCTGCGCGAGTTCCTCGCGTCACGGTCGTTCCCGCTCGAGGTCCGGCCGTTCGAGGCGGATCGGCTCGAGTCGAGCACGCTCGAGGCTGGCCCGGCGACCGACCCGGAGGCCGTCCGATGAGCATCTGGCGCCTGCTCGGGACCCGCCGCTGGCTGGGCTACCTCGCACTCGTGATCGCGTTCGCGATCGCCTGCTCGGCGCTCGGCACCTGGCAGCTGAACCGGCGAGCCGAAGCGCTCACCGAGATCGCCCGCATCGACGCCAACTACGACGCGTCGCCCACACCCGTCGTCGACGCGCTGCCGGACCGCGCGGCCTTCGACCCGGACCAGCGGTGGCTCGTGGTCGCACTCGGCGGCCGGTACCTGGCCGACGAGGAGGTCGTGATCCGGAACCGGCCCTACCAAGGGGCATCCGGATTCCAGGTCGTGACCCCGTTCCTCCTCGAGGACGGCACCGTCTTCTTCGTCGACCGGGGCTGGGTCGCCCAGGGGTCGGACGGCGAACCCGCCGAGTACGCCGCGCCCGAGGCCGGGCAGGTCGAGATCGCCGTGCGCCTGAAGGCGGGCGAGGGCACGATCGCGGGCCGCACCTCGGTCGGGAACCAGCTCGCGACGATCGACCTCGCCGAGCTCGCCGATCGCGTCGGCGAGCCCAGCTACACCGGCGCGTACGGGATCCTCATCCAGACCGGCGCGGATGCCTCGGAGGCGCCGCTCGCGGCCAGCCGACCCGCGCGCGACGAGGGCCCGCACCTGTCGTACTCGCTGCAGTGGTTCGTCTTCGCGCTCATCGGCTTCGTCGGGTTCGGCTGGGCGCTCCGGCAGGACTGGCGCACCCTGAACGCGGATGACCCCGCCGAGCGCGAACGCGCCGACGCCGAACGCGAGCGGCGGCGGGCCGCGAAGGCACGCACCGACGCCGCCGTCGAGGACGAGATCCTCGACCGCAGCCGCTGAGCACGGGGCATCCGCGCGGTCGCCCGACCTGACGAAGCGTGCCGCTGCGCGGCGCGCTCACCTCACGCGAGCTCGATGAGCTCCTGGTACTCGGCCGACCAGTGGTCCTCGACGCCGTCCGGCAGGATCAGCACGCGCTCCGGGCTCAGCGCCTCGACCGCACCCGGGTCGTGCGAGACCAGGACGACGGCGCCCTCGAAGTGCGCGAGCGCGTCGAGGATCTCGTCGCGGCTCGCGGGGTCGAGGTTGTTGGTCGGCTCGTCGAGCAGCAGCACGTTCGCGCCCGAGACCACGATCATCGCGAGCGCGAGACGCGTCTTCTCGCCGCCCGAGAGCACGCCGGCCGGCTTGTGCACGTCGTCGCCCGTGAACAGGAAGGAGCCGAGCACCTTCCGCGCCTCGGTCTCGGTGAGGTTCGGCGAGGCGCTGACCATGTTCTGCAGGACCGTGCGCGCGACGTCGATGGTCTCGTGCTCCTGCGCGAAGTAGCCGACCCGCAGGCCGTGCCCGGGTTCGACGAGGCCCGTGTCGGGCGCGTCGACGCCGGCGAGGATGCGCAGCAGCGTGGTCTTGCCCGCGCCGTTCAGGCCGATGATGACGACCTTCGAGCCGCGGTCGATCGCGAGGTCGACCGCCGTGAAGATCTCGAGCGAACCGTAGGACTTGGACAGGTCGCTCGCGGTGAGCGGGGTCCGCCCGCAGGGCGCCGGGGTCGGGAAGCGCAGCTTCGCGACGCGGTCGGCCTGGCGCACCTCCTCGAGCCCGGAGAGGAGCTTCTCGGCGCGAGCGACCATCTGGTGGGCGGCGGCGGCCTTCGAGGCCTTCGCGCCGAAGCGCGCGGCCTGCTGCTGGAGCGCCGACGCCTTCTTCTCGGCGTTCACGCGCTCCTTCTTGCGACGCTCCTCATCGGCGGCGCGCTGGCGGAGGTAGTGCTTCCAGCCCATGTTGTAGATGTCGATGACCGAGCGGTTCGCGTCGAGGTAGAACACCCGGTTCACGACCTCGCCGACGAGTTCGACGTCGTGGCTGATGACGATCACGCCGCCCTTGTAGCCCTTGAGGAACTCCCGCAGCCAGACGACGGAGTCGGCGTCGAGGTGGTTCGTCGGCTCGTCGAGGATCATCGTCGAGGCGTCGCTGAACAGGATGCGCGCGAGCTCGATGCGCCGGCGCTGGCCACCCGAGAGCGTCTTCAGGGGCTGGTCGAGGATGCGATCGGGCAGGTTGAGGTTCGAGGCGATCGACGCGGCCTCCGCCTCGGCGGCGTACCCGCCGAGCGCGGTGAAGCGGTCGGTCAGGTTGCCGTACTTCTTCATGGCCTTGGCCGCCACGGCCGGGTCGTCGGAGCCCATCAGGTGGGATGCCTCGTGCATGCCGAGCACGAGCGAGCCGAGCCCGCGCGCGTCGAGGATGCGCGTGCGCGCGAGCATCTCGGGGTCGCCCGACCGCGGATCCTGCGGCAGGTAGCCGATCTCGCCCGAGCGGTCGATCCGGCCGCCCGTGGGCAGCGTCTCCCCCGCGAGCGTCTTGGTGAGGGTCGTCTTGCCGGCGCCGTTGCGCCCGACGAGGCCGATCTTCTCGCCCGCGGCGACGCGGAAGTTGACGCCTTCCATCAGCACGCGCGCACCCACGCGGATCTCGAGGTCGTGGACGGCGAGCACGCGGGCCTCCGGAGTCGTGGAGTGTGAAAAGTGATCGTGCCGAGCGGCACAGCCTCCCAGTCTATCCGCGGACCGGGCGCCCGGTGTCGCCCGGTGGGTGCAGGCTGGTCGCATGGCGACCGCAACGGATGTCTCGCGCCTGCGCGCGGCGCGCCTCGCCGCCCACGCTCTCACGGGCGGCGGGCTCCCGAGCGTCACCGCGGCGGTCGAGCGGCTCGGGGCCGTGCAGGCGCAGGACCTCGCTGCGGCGAAGTGGGTGCTCGGCGCACGCGTGGCGGGCTCGCGCGAGGCCGACGTCGACGCGGCGATCGGGTCGGGCGCGATCGTGCGCACGTGGCCGCTGCGCGGCACGCTCCACGTGATGCCCGCGACGCTCGTGCGGCCGGTGCTCGCGATCACGGCGCCGCGGGAGCTCGGACGTCTCACGACCCGGCATCGCGACCTCGAACTCGACGACGAGGTCGTCGCGGCCGCCCGCCGGGTCGCGGTCCTCGAGCTCGAGCAGGGAGCGCGCACCCGCGACGAACTCCTGGCGGCGTGGGAGGCTGCGGGGATCGCGACGGGCGGCCAGCGCGGCTACCGCCTCATCTGGCGACTCGCGCTCGAGGCCCTGGTGTGCGGCGGTCCGGTCGACGGGCGCACGCAGTCGTTCGTGCTCCTCGACGAGTGGGTGCCCGGCCCGGCGGCGGATCGTGGCGACGACGCACGCGACGACACGCTGTCCCGCCTCCTCGTCGCGTATGCGACCGGGCACGGGCCGGTGACCGTCGACGACTTCGCGTGGTGGGCGGGACTCACGCTGGGCGACGCACGCCGCGCGCGGGCGGCGGCGGGTGACGCCCTCGTCGCGTTCGACGACGACCGGCTCGTCGCGGCGGACGCCGCGGATGCTCCGGACGCTCCGGCGCCTCCGCGTCCGGCCGGCCGCCTCGTGCTCGCGGCGTTCGACGAGTACTTCCTCGGCTACCGGGACCGGTCCCCCGTGTGCGACCCCGCGCACGCAGACCGGGTGATCCCCGGCGGGAACGGCGTCTTCCAGCCGATCCTCGTCGATCGGGGCCGCGTGGCGGGCACGTGGCGGCGCGTCGACGCGCGCGGCACGACCTCGGTCGCGCTCGAGGGCTTCGCGGGGCCGGTCGATCCGGCCGGGTACCGTCGGGCGCTCGACGCGTGGGCGGCGTTCCGCGCGGTTCCGATCAGGTCGATCGAATCGAAGACCGCGTGAGACGCGGGCGGGCGGGACGGCCGAAGCCGTCCCGCCCGCCCGCGGTGCGATCGTCGCCTACTGCTGGAGCGCCGCCTGCAGCTCGATCGTGATGGTGACCTGGTCGCCGAGCAGCACGCCGCCGGTCTCGAGGGCCGCGTTGTAGGTGAGGCCGAAGTCCTCGCGGTTGATGACGGTCCTCGCCGTCGCCCCGGCCTTGTAGTTGCCGTACGGGTCGCCGCCGAAACCGCCGAAGTCGAAGTCGAACGTGACCGGCTTGGTGATGCCGCGGATCGTGAGGTCGCCGTCCACCTTGAAGTCGCCGCCCGCGACGCGCACGCCGGTCGAGACGAAGTCGATGGTCGGGTAGGTGTCGGCGTCGAAGAAGTCCCCGGTGCGCAGGTGACCGTCGCGGTTGGGCTCGTTGGTGTTGATCGACGCGACCTCGGCCGACGCGGTCACGACCGAGTCGAGCGGGTTCTCGGCGGTCACGAAGGTGGCCGTGAAGCGCTCGAACTTGCCCTTCACCTTGCTGATCATGAGGTGACGGATGCTGAAGCCGACCTCGCTGTGGGTCGGGTCGATGTTCCAGGTGCCGACGCGGTAGCCGGGGATCTCGGTCGTGGGGGCGCTGGTCGTCATGATCGTCTCCAGTGGTCTCGGTAGGGTGACCGGGCGGTCACTCAATGCAAACGCATGGATGGTTCGGATCGATTCCCGATTCCCCCCGGCACTCAGGTCTTTCTCAGGAAACGCCGCCGCCGTCGTGCCGACATGGCGCAACCGGACTCCCGACCGACGCGGCACGGACCTCCGCATCGGGTGGCCGGCGCGTGTCCCTGACGGGGCCCGCGCGGCCGCTGGGTAGACTCGCGCGCCGACGGACCACCCGTGGATCGACCGATCGCGTGCCTCGAGGAGCCATCCGATCCCGATGTCGATCCCCCGAGCGCCAGCGGAGGGAGGAGCATGGACGATCGCTCCCCGCGCCGACGGGCGCGCACGCGCCGACTCTCACCCGGCGTCGCGGCGGCCCTACTGCTCGCGCTCCTCACCCCGACCGGAGCCGCTGCCGACGAGTACCCGAGCTGGGACGAGGTGCTGGCCGCGAAGGCCGACGTGGCCTCCCGCGAGGCCGAGGCGACGAGGATCGACGCGCTCATCACCGAGCTCGAGGCCGAGGCCGGGCGCCTCGGCGACGCCGCCGTCGCCGCCGCGGCCGCGGCCGCCACCGCCGAGGCAGCCCGCGAGGCCGCGCAATCGCGGGCGGTCGCCTTGCGCGAGGCCGCGTCGGCCGCCGACGCGCGCGCCGAGGCATCCGCGTCCCGGTTCGGACGCACCGCCGCGCTCCTGGCGCGGACCGGCGGAGCGGATGCGGGACTTCGGCTCTGGTTCGGCGGCGGCGATCGCGAGGAGCTCCTCGCGGCGCTCAGCCGCGCCGGCCGCATCGCGGACCAGGCCGCCGACGCCGCGGTGCAGGCGCGCGTCGATCGGGCGTCGGCGCGATCGCTCAGCGCACAGGCCGACGTCGCCGAGCGCGAGCGCGATCGCCTCGCGCGCGAGGCATCCGAACGTCAGGCGGCCGCGGAGGCCGCACACGCCGCCGCGGAGGCCGAGGTCGCCGCCCAGCGGACCGTGGTCGAGACGCTGTACGCCCAACTCGCGAGCCTGCGCGACCGGACCGCCGACCTCGAGCGTCGCTTCCGCGCGGGCGAGCAGGCCCGCGCCGAGGCCGCCGCGCGCGAGGCGGCCGCTGCCGCCGCGGCGGCCGAGGCCGCCGGCGCGACCGGCACCGCTCCCCCGCCCCCGGGCGTCACCGTCGACCCGGCCGGTCACAAGGCGTACGCGCGGGGCGCGATCGGCGCCTACGGGTGGGGCGAGGACCAGTACCGCTGCCTGGTGTCGCTGTGGACGCGCGAATCGAGCTGGCGGGCCGACGCGTACAACGCGTCGAGCGGCGCCTACGGCATCCCGCAGGCGCTGCCCGGCAGCAAGATGGCCTCCGCCGGAGCCGACTGGCGGACCAACGGGCAGACGCAGATCGACTGGGGCCTCAGCTACATCGACGCCAGGTACGGGTCGCCGTGCGGTGCGTGGGCGCACTCGGAGCGCTACAACTGGTATTGATGGATGCCACGGATCGAGAGGTCTTCCGCCGGCACGCGGGCGACGCGACCCTCCTCGTCGGAGGGGCCGCGGCGATCCTCCTGCAACTGGCCGACCCCCGCGTGGCGCGCGGGGTCGCGATGCACAGCGGCTTCCGTGCCGCACCGATGCGCCGGCTCCGCGCGACGCTCGAGTACGCCTACGCGGTCGGCTTCGGCGACGAGGCGGTCGTCGCCGAAGCCGTCCGCGAGGTGAACGCCCGCCACGCCCCGGTCCGCGGCGGCGGCGATGCGACCTCGCCCGCATACAGCGCCTTCGACGCGGACGCCCAGCGCTGGGTGGCGTCCACGCTGCTCGCGATGGCGCTCGCGGTCCACGAACGGGTCGCGGGACCGCTGGACGGGCCGACCGGCGACGCGATCGTACGCGGGTACGCGCCGCTCGGAACACGGCTGCAGTCGTCGCGAGCCGGCTGGCCCGAGACCCGCGCCGAGTTCGACGGCTGGTGGGCGGACCGGGTCGCCGGCCTCCGCGTCGGCCACGAGGCCCGCTCGCTCGCGCGCGACCTGCTCGTGGACGCCGACCTGCCCGCGCCGCTCCGCCTCGCCCTGCCGCCCGTCCGGCTCATGACGGCCGGGCTCCTGCCGGCCCCGGTCCGCGAGGCGTACGGGTTCGCCTGGACCCCCCGCGTCGAGCGCGTCGCGGACGGATGGTTCGCCGCGGTCGCGTGCGGTCGCGTCGTGGTACCCGATCGCGTCCGGCGCATCCCGCTCCACCAGGCACTCCGACGGGTCGCGGCGCGGAGCGCGGCGACCCGCGATCCGCACTCGGGTCCACCGCCGGGTCCGCCCTCGCACGCCGCCCATCGGGACGCGACGCGGCGGTAGGCTGAGCGCGAGATTCGAGACGACGATGACCGATTCCGCAGCCGGGCACAGCGAGCCGTTCGACGATTCCGAGCCGCTCGACGCCATCGATCGCCGGATCGTGGCCGAATTGAGCCGCGACGGCCGACTCTCCGTGCGCACGCTCGCCGACCTCGTGCACATCTCGCGCACCGCGGCACACAATCGGCTCCAGCACCTGCAGTCCCGCGGGGTGATCACCGGCTACGGCGCACAGATCGACCGCGCCTCGATCGGGCTCCGCAGCTGCGCCCTCGTCGTGGTCCGCATCGAGGACGGGCAGTGGCAGCACGTCGCCGAACGGCTCGTGGCGCTGCCGTTCGTCGAGAAGGTGCAGGCCGTCTCCAGCGACGTCGACCTCATCGTGACGGTGAGCGCGCCCGACCACGAGCAGCTCAGCCAGGCGATCCTTCGACACATCCAGGAGATCCCCGGCGTGCTGTCGACCCGCTCGCACCTGATCCGCGCCGAGTTCGCCGGGCATCCGCCCGCACAGGGGCTCGACACCTGGCGCTACTGAGGCGTTCGGTCCTCGACCCTCGTCCGGGCCCGAGCCGACCGGGACCGGGGTCCGCGGCTCAGAAGAACTCGTCCGGCGTCCCCGCCGCGCGCTCGACGTCGGTGGTCTCGACCCTCGCGGCGCGCAGCTTCGCGACCGCGACGCGCAGGCCCGACTCCATCTGCGCGGCCCACGCGTCGGACTCGCGCGCGCCGGCCTCGGCCGCACGCGCCCGCGCGTCGGCCGCGTCGGCGGCGGCGCGCGCCTCGCGGATCTGCCGGAGCGCGAGCGAGATGCCGTAGTACGCGGCGACCATGGTCGCGATGGGCGCGGCGATGACCGCGAGCGCGCTGATCGCGGCGCTGGTCGGACTGAACGCGATCAGCAGGGCGAAGGAGAGGAACAGCACCACGATCGCCGCGAGCACGACGAGCATGAACGGCAGGTCGCGGCTCCAGGCGGCGCGCGTCGTCGCCGCCGCGGCGGGCGCGGGGGCGTCGGCATCCGACGCCTGGTCGGCGGCGGGCGCCGGTCGCTCGGGATCCCAGTCGAGTGGGGCGCTCGGCACGACCTGCGTCGCGTCCTCATCGCTGCCATAGGAACGGACCTGCGTCTCCGACATGAACTCCCCCGTTTCCGGCACTGCTTCGACCCGCGCGGGCACGCAGCCGAGTCTTCATTCTTCGCCGCCCCGGCGAGGGGGTCAACCCGGCGCGCCGTGCGGTCGACCGCGGCGCGGCGGGCCGGCCGACCGGCCCGGGCCATCCATCGCGTCGATTAGCCTTGGGTCGTCCGTCGACGACGCCGGCGGCTCGCACCGCCTGATCACCACCCCCGCCTGATCCCCCACCCCGAGGAGCGCACCCATGTCCGACGTCATCGAACAGTGGCGCGACTACCTCGAGTCGGGACGATCCTTCGCCGTCCAGGCCGAGCGAGGGGTGACGGAAGGCGAGCTCCGCGCCAACCGGACCGGGATCGTCGTGGCGTCGAGTCTTGCGGCCCTCGTGCTCGCCGGACTCGTCGTCCTCGTCGTCGCGGACTTCGGACGTCTCACCACGTCCCTCCTCGTCGGCCTGTTCCTCGTGCTGCTGCTCGTCATCGTGGTCCGCCTGGCCGGAATGCGCCGGCGACTGCGGGCCTACCTGTCGGCGGCCGACCCGTTCGTGGTGGTGAGCGCCGAGTCGGTGACGTTCTCCGGCATTCCGCCCATCGCGTGGCGCGATGTGCTCGGTGTCCTCTCGAGCGATCTCACCGCCGAGTACGAGGCCGCGCGCGGCCTCGGCGGCTGGCTGCGTCGAGCGGCGGTCCGCACCGGCGGCGCGACGATCCCCGTCGCGCTGGGCATCGAGCGCGCGGGGGCGTATCGCGCCGGCGCGACCGGCGGACTCGCGCACGACCTCATCGTCGTGACGGACGAGAACGGCCAGGCGATCGCCTACCTCGACCACGCACTGCCGGTCGAGCAGGCCCGTCAGGTCGTCACCGCCATCAAGGTGGCCGCGTCGCTGAACGGCGTCGGGTTCCTCGCGTCCAACCACGCGAAGGACGGCTTCGAACCCGCAGCGAAGATGCTCAAGGGCGAACGGCTCGAGCCGCGCGTCTGACCGCGGCACCGCAGCCGGGTTCCGGGACCGGCACGACGCGACGCGACGACTGGTTCGCGCGGCCGCCGAACGCCCCGAGGAAGCGGTCGCGGAAGTCGCTCATCGGCCACACCGGCGCATCGGGCGACGGCAGCACGCCGTCCTCCCAGCTCCACTCGGCGATCGCCGCGAAGACCGCCGGGTCCTTCGAGATGATGCTGATGGGCACGTCGTGGCCCGCGCCCCGCCCGCTCACGATCGTGGCCGGCTGGTGGTCGCCGAGCACGACGAGCACGAGATCCGGGTCGTCGGACTCGTGCAGGAATGCGAACATCGCGCCCAGCGAATAGCGGATCGACCGGGCGTACGCCTGCCGCACGCGCTCCGGATCCTGCCAGACCTCTCCCGCCGACTCCCCCTGCGCCGGCTGCGGGCCGAACACGGAGCCGTCGCCGGTCTCCGACCAGGGCACGAGCTCGGGCAGCGGCGCCCACGGCGTGTGCGACGAGACGAGATCGACCTCGGCCATGACGGGCCGACCGTCGTCGGCACCGAGCACTTCGTCGGCGAGGTGCTTCCAGGTGTACTGGTCGGGGATGCGCGCGTACCCGAACGACGGCCCGTGGTAGCCGACGTTGTTCGCGTCGAGCAGGGTGTCGAAGTGGTAGAACGACGTGCCGAACGGCCACGGCTCGGTGTTCGAGGGAACGACGCTGACGGTGCGCCATCCGGCTCGTCCGAAGGCCTCGGTGAGGGTGAGCCGATCGCTTCGGATCACCCTGCTGTAGACCGGCTGCCGGTCGATCCAGAGCCCGCTCTGGAGGGTCGAGTGCGCGAGCCAGCTGAGTCCGCCGAAGGTCGGCGAGGTCAGGAACGCGCTCTGCGACGCGTAGCCGTCGGCGCGGAGCTGCGCATCGCCGTCCCTCAGCACGCGTTCGACGCCCGCCGAGAGGTCCGAGTCCTCCACGGCCACCCGCCCATAGCTCTCGACGAACGCGAAGATGACGTCCTTGCCCGCGAGCCCGGCCAGCAGGGCGCCGCCCGGCACGTCGCGGTAGGGGTCGGTCTCGATCCTCCGCTGCAGGTCGGCGACCGCGGCGAGCCCGTCGGCCGCGCGCGAGGCCGACGCCGCGATCGCGTCGACCGAAGCGTCCGCCGCGACCGCGTATCCCGCCACGAGCCGGGAGCCCGTCAGCGCGGCGACGAGCCAGACCGCCGCGACCGCAGTGAGGGCGAGGGTTCCGCGCGCACGGTCGGGACCGAGGAGACGGACGGGTCGGACGGGTCGGAGGGGACGGATCGCGGCGCTGACGCGAAGCGCCGCCCACGCGAGCGCGCCGACCAGCCCGACGGCGGCGACCGCGATGAGCGCGACGAGCGCGTTCGCGACGGCTCCGCCGACGGTGCCGCGCACGACCCCGAACGCGTCGCCCAATTGCTGCCAGTCGAGCGGATCGAACGGGATGTCGAGCACGGCGCGGTACCCGGCATCGATCCCGGCGAGCGAGATCGCGACGACGACGACGAGCCCGAACACGACGGCGACGGCGATTCGGGCGGAAGGCTGCGGAAGCAGGAAGATCAGGAACAGGACGAGGATCGACTCGGCCGGGAGGGCGAGGAGCGCTGCCGGCGAGCCATCCGTCACCGCTCGCGGGACGAGCGGCACGACGGCGAGCAGGATGATCGAGAGCACCAGCGAGACTCGCCCGTTCGGGCGCATCTCCGGTGCGATTGAACGCGTGCGGGCGTCGCCTCGTGTCCTCATCACGACGTCTCAATCGGAGGCTTCGATCGGAAGCGGGTGTGAACATGGCCGGAACCAACCGCGGCGCCCTGATGATCATCAGGATCCTCAGTGCGATCGTCCTCCTCGCCGTCGGCGGGATCCACATCTACCTCGTGTTCAACGGCGTCGGAGGCATCCTCGGGGTGTTCTTCGTGCTGAACGGCATCGCGGGCATCGCGCTGGCGATCGCGATGCTCGTCCTGCACGGGCGGCTCCTCGTCTTCGCGACGGTGCTGAGCCTGCTGTTCCTCATCGCGAGCCTCGCGGCGCTCCTGCTCGCCCTGACCGTCGGACTCTTCGGCATCACCGAGACGTGGGACTTCACGCTCGTGCCCGAGACCGTCGTCATCGAGGTGATCGGCATCGTGGTGCTCGCGATCGCGACCGCGGTCGTCGCCCGCACCCGGCGCGCGGCCTGATCGCGACCGCTCGCGGGGCGTGCGGCGCGCGCGGTCTCGCTGCGCGAGCCACGCGACGTCGCGGCCGAACGACTCGACGAGCAGTGCGAGCGCGATCGCGACGACGGCGGCAGCGGCGGCCGGCGCGAGCAGGCCGGATGCCGCGGCCGCCAGCGCGATCCCCTGCAGCGCGGCCACGACCTTGCGCCAGTAGCGGTACGGGAGCTTCGCGCGAAGCCACGGATGCACCCATCCCGCCGCGGCGAACGCGTAGCGCATCAGCCCGATCGCCAGCACCCAGGTCCCGAGGCCCTGCGCGACGTACGCGCTGAGCACCAGGAGGAGGAACGCATCCACCTCCATGTCGAAGCGCGCGCCGAACTCGGTCGCGGTGCCGGTGCGCCGGGCGACCCATCCGTCCACCGCGTCGAGCGCGAGCGCCGGCACGGTGACGCCGATCAGGAGCGGCGTGGGGATCGGCGCGACGAACGACGCGACGACGAGCCCCGCGATCAGGGCGACGAGCGCCGATCTCGTCGCTGTGACGGCGTTCGCCCAGCCGAGACGCGACGAACCGTCGCGTCGCAGGCCGACGACCAGCAGCGCCGTGCTCGCAGCCAGGTATCCGACCGCGGCGGTCCAGCCGATGGGCGCGAGCCCGCCGGCCGCCCAGATCGCCGCCGCGCCCGCCGCACCGAGCCCCGCCAGCGCGATCGGTGCGAGTTGAACCTCGCCTCTCGCCATTACGTGTCCTTGTCAGAGAGCTTCCCACGGACCATATTCGAGTACACGTGGGGAACCACCGGATGGTTCATCGAAGGAGACGTGCCGTTGCGAGACGCCGTGGCGTTCTGGATCGAGGAGCCGGGCGTCGGCGCCCTGCGCCGGCAGCCGATCGAACCGCCGGGCGACGGGGAGGTGCTCGTCCGCACGACGCGCACGGGCATCAGTCGCGGCACCGAGACATCCGTGTTCCTCGGGCGCGTTCCGATCGCGGAGCGCGAGCGGATGCGCGCGCCGTTCCAGGAGGGCGACTTCCCCGGCCCGGTGAAGTACGGCTACCTCAACGTGGGCACGGTCGAGCAGGGGCCCGACGCCCTCATCGGTCGCACGGTCTTCGCGCTGTTCCCGCATCAGTCGGCGTTCGTCGTGCCGGCCGACGCGGTGGTCCCCGTTCCCGACGGCGTGCCCGTGCGCCGTGCGGTGCTCGCCGGCGCCGTCGAGACCGCGGTGAACGTCCTGTGGGACGCCGCGCCCCTCATCGGGGATCGCATCACGATCGTGGGCGCCGGCATGATCGGATGCTGCATCGCGCGACTCGCCCGCGGCATCGCGGGGATCGAGGTCGTGCTCGTCGACGTCGACGCGTCACGTCGCGAGGTCGCCGAGCGGCTCGATGTCGGGTTCGCGGAGCCGGGCGCGGCGCCCGCGGGCCGCGACCTCGTCATCCACGCGAGCGGATCCGAGGCGGGACTGCGACTCGCGCTGGAGACCGTCGTGACCGACGGCGAGGTGATCGAGGCGAGCTGGTACGGCGACCGCACGGTGACCCTCGAACTCGGCGCCGACTTCCACTCGCGCCGGCTCACCATCCGTTCGAGCCAGGTCGGTGCGGTGGCCGCGCGTCGGCGCGGCGTGCGCACGACACGCGACCGGCTCGCACTCGCGCTCGACCTGCTGCGGGACCCGGCGTTCGACGCGCTGCTCACGGGCGAATCCCCGTGGACCGAGCTGCCCGCGGTGATGGCCGGGCTCGCCGCCGGCCCGAGCGACGAGCTCTGCCGCACGATCGATTGGACGGACGCCGCATGAGCTTCATCGTGACGGTTCGCGACCACCTGATGGTCGCGCACAGCCTCTCGGGCGAGACCTTCGGCCCCGCCCAGCGCCTCCACGGCGCGACCTTCATCGTCGATGCGTCGTTCCGCGCGGACGAGCTCGACGCCGACGGCGTGGTCGTCGACATCGGACGCGCCGCCGAGGCGCTCCGCGAGATCACCGGTGCGCTCACCTACCGCAACCTCGACGACGAACCCGAGTTCGCGGGCATCAACACCACGACCGAACGGCTCTGCCAGGTGATCGCCGATCGTCTCGCCGACCGGGCCGCCGGCGGGGTGCTCGGGCCATCCGGCACCCGGCTGTCATCGATCGCGGTCACGCTGCACGAGTCCCACATCGCGTGGGCGAGCTACGAGCGGGCGTTGTGACTCGGGCAGCGCGCCCGACGGTGCATTTCCTGGTGCCCGACGGCATCGACGACGACGCGCGCGTGAGCGGCGGGAACGTCTACGACCGCCGCTTCGGCGAGGCGCTTCGAGCGCGCAGGCTCGACATCCGGATGGTCCGGGTCGCGGAAGGGAGCCCGCGCGACGTCGCGATCGCACTGTCGGGGCTGCCGCACGATGCGCTCGTGCTCGTCGACGGACTGCTCGCGGTCGCCGCATCGCGCGTGCTCGTCGCGCACGCGACACGGCTCCGGATCGTCGTCCTGGCGCACATGGTCGCGAGTGCGATGCCCGGGCTCGAACGCGCCGCCCGTGCCCGGATCGCCGAACGCGAGCGCGAGGCCCTGCATGCGGCCCGCCGGGTGATCGCGACGAGCGAGTCGACCCGATCCGAGCTCCTCGCCCGCGGGCTCGCGTCGAGCGCCGACATCGTCGTCGCACGGCCGGGCATCGACGCCGTACCGGCCGCGACCGGATCCACGTCGGGCGGCCACCTGCTCTGCGTGGGCGCGGTCGCGCCCCACAAGGGGCAGGACGTACTCGTGCACGCGCTCGCGGGCATGGCCGACCTGCCCGGATGGACCTGCTCGATCGTCGGCTCGCTCGACCTCGACCCCGGGTACGCGACCCGGCTCGCGGACTCGATCCGATCGGCCGGGCTCGCCGACCGCGTCGCGCTCACGGGCGTACTCACGGGCGAGCGTCTCGCCGCTGCGTACGACGGCGCAGACCTCTTCGTCGCACCGTCGCGCGCCGAGAGCTACGGCATGGCCGTCGCCGAGGCGGTGGCGCGAGGCATCCCGGTCGTGGCCTCGCGTGTCGGCGGCCTGACCGAGGCGACCGAGGGCAGCACGGCTGCCATCCTCGTTCCGGCGAACGATCCGGTGTCGCTGCGACTCCCCCTGCGGATGTGGTGGAGCGAACCACCTCGGCGTGCCGTGCTCAAGGCCGAGGCCATGCGGTCGCGCCGGACGATGCCCCGACGGGCCTGGGATGACGCCGCGCAGGTCGCCGCGGCGGCGCTCGTCGGGATCGCCCCTGCCAGCGGCGCCCCCGAGCACGAACGGCGGAGTGCCGGATGAGCGAGGTCATCGAGGTCAGCAGCGAGTGGCTCGCGCTCCGCGAGCCCGAGGACGCGCGCGCCAGGTCGCGCGAGCTCGCTCGCGCGGCGGCGGACCGGCTCGGCCCCGGCCCGATCGCGGTCCACGACCTCGGCAGTGGAACGGGCTCGATGATGCGCTGGCTGGCGCCGCTGCTGCCCGGCCCGCAGACCTGGGTCCTGCACGACTGGAACCCGGGCCTCGTCGAGCGCGCCGCGGACGGCGGCGTGCCGGTCGACCGCGACGGCCGGCCGGTCAGGGTCGCCATCCGCAGCGAGGAGCTGTCGCACCTGGAACCCGGCGATCTCGAGGGCGCCTCGCTCGTGACCGCGTCCGCGTTGCTCGATGTCCTGACGCTCGACGAGATCCGCGCCATCGCGCGAGCCTGCGTCGCGGTCGGGTGTCCCGCGCTGCTGAGCCTGAGCGTGACCGGCCGGGTGCACCTCGGCCCCGCCGACGCCCGCGACGACCTGTTCGCAGCCGCGTTCAACGCCCACCAGCAACGCCGTGTCGACGGGCGGGCGCTCGCCGGGCCATCCGCGGTCGCCGACGCGCGGCGCCTGTTCGTCGAGGCCGGCTGGAACGCCCGCGAGGAGACCACCTTCTGGCGCCTCGGCCGTCACGACCCCGACCTGCTCGCGCAGTGGTTCGACGGATGGCTCGGTGCGGCCGTCGAACAGCGCGCCGACTTCGAGGTGCCGGCCGCGGCGTACCGCGCACTCCGCGCATCCCACCTGCGCCAGGGCGTGCTCACGGCCACCGTCGTGCACACCGATCTCCTCGTGTGGCCGTGATGTCGTCGCCGGTGAGGACGCTCCGGTTGGGTGCGACCCTGCGCGCGACGGTGTCGTCGCCGTGGTTCCGCCGCGCGGCGCGGGCGCTCATCGGCGTCGGCGTGCTCGTTGCGGTGATCGCACAGGTCGGGTCGGAGCCGTTCGTGCACGGCGTGCTCAGCATCGACCTGCCCGTGGTCGTCGTCGCGGTGGTGCTCTCCGCCGTCGCCACCGCCGCCGCAGCCTGGCGCTGGAGCATCATCGCGGGCCGGCTGGGCGTCGGCGTCGACTTCTCGCGCGCGGTCGGGATGTACTACCGGTCGCAGTTCCTGAACACCGTGCTGCCCGGCGGCGTGATCGGCGACGTCCAGCGTGCCGTGACGCACGGCCGCGACGCAGGTGACGTCGGGCAGGGCGCTCGAGCCGTCGTCATCGAGCGCACCGTGGGGCAGCTCGTCCAGCTCGCGCTCGCGGTCGTCGTCGTCGCGGGGTTCGGGTTCGAGTTCGAGGGCTACCTGCTCGCGGCGCTCGGCATTGTCGTCGTCGTCATCGCACTCGCCGCGCTCGTCGTCGGTGTGCTCCCGGCGTCCGCGTCGGGCGTCCGCGTGCGACGGGCGCTGCGACGCGAGCTCGACGAGCTCGCACTCGGCGTCGGGTCCCCCGGCGCGTCCGTGCGGGTCGTCGCCGCCTCGATCGTCGTCGTCGCGTGCCATGTCGCGACCTTCGGCGTCGCGGTCGCCGCGATCGGCTCGAGCGTGCCGCCGGAGCGCGTCGCGGCGCTCGCGCTCGTCGTGCTGCTCGCCGGGTCCATCCCGTTCAACCTCGGCGGATGGGGACCACGCGAGGGGATCGCCGGATGGGCGTTCGCCGTCGCCGGCCTCGGCGCGTCCGCCGGCGTCGCGGCCGCCACGCTGTTCGGCGTGCTCGCGATGATCGCCGTCGCCCCGGGGCTCGTGCTGGCCGGGGCATCCGCCCTGCGTGGCGTGCGGCCGTCCGCACCGGCGCGTACGGTCGCGCTCACCGGCGCCGGCGCCGGCGCCGGCACCGGCCGGAAGGAGGGAACGTGACCGACCGGCCGTACGTGATCCTCAGCGCCGCGATGTCGATCGACGGATACCTCGACACGCCCGCGCCGCCGCGCCTCGCGTTGTCGAACGCGGCGGACTTCGATCGCGTCGACGAGGTGCGCTCGCACTGCGACGCGATCATGGTCGGCGCGCGCACCGTACGCGCCGACAATCCGCGGCTGCTCGTCAAGAGCGACGAGCGACGGATCCGACGCGAGTCCGAGGGCCTGCCGCCGCTGCCCTGGAAGGTGACCGTCACCGCGACGGGCGACCTCGACCCGCAGTCGCAGTTCTTCACCTCGGGCGACACACAGAAGCTCGTCTACTGCCCGCGGTCGAAGGCCCGAGGCATCCGCGACCGGCTCGGAGAGCTCGCCACCGTCGTCGGACTCGGCGACGAGGTCATCGTTGCCGGCATCGTCGCCGAGCTCGGCGACCGAGGCGTGCGCACCCTGCTCGTCGAAGGCGGCGGGACCGTCTTGACGCAGTTCCTGGCCTCGGACCTCGTCGACGAACTCCAGCTGGCCATCGCCCCGTTCTTCGTCGGCGACCGCCGGGCGCCGCGGCTGATCGGCGACGGGACGTTCCCGTGGAACCCCGACCACCACGCGAGGCTCGCCGAAAGCCGCCGGCTCGGCGACCTCGTGGTGCTGAGGTATGCGCTCTCGGAGCGGTTCGCGTGATCGGCGGGAGGAGTGCCCGGCCTCCCGCCAACGAGAAGACACCTGACGAATAGAGCTATTCATCAGGGGTTCTTGGTGGATCTGAGGGACCTCTCTGCCAGTGATGACCTCGACTCGAGCGCACGTGTTGGGTTGTGAATACCCCTCAGTACAAGGGAAAACGAGGCCGGCGATCTCGGTGACGATGGGTGAGGGACGCCGTCAATCGCGGGTGTCTGCGACTGAAAATAGCCGCAAAAGGGGCCGCAGCGCGGTCCCTGGGACCTTCAAGTCGATCACCGATCGTTGGTGGTCCGGGTTGGGAGGCGCGATACGGGTAGGCCGTTTCAGCAGGTCGCCACATGCGGACTACTCGTAGATCGAGATCAGGCCTGGGTCCTCGAGTTCGATTTGCGCGACCCCGTTGTACATGGTGATGACGCCCGAGGTGCAGAGCGTGGAACCGTAGGCGATGGGTTCGAGCCCACCAACGTCCCAGACGACGATCTGGAAGCGCCCTGGATCCGGGTAGTCGAGCCCAAGGTTCAGGAACACATCGTCGTTGTCGTACCCGTCGCCGACGAGCGGCCCGCAAACACGCTGCTCAGTTCCGGCATGGCCAACTGCCTCGTTCCACGCGATCCCGCCACCGGGCTGCTCGACCGGCGCGACGGCAGGCGGGGCGACAGCCGCGCCGACGGCGCAAAGCCCCTCCGCACGCAATAGTTCGATCGACTCTCCTTCAAGGTACTGAGAGAGGTCGTCACACGAACTGGGCCCAAACGAACCTTGCGCGGACGCCCGTTCCGATGTGTAGTCCACGAGAACGTCGTACTCGTGGGAACAGTTCTCCGACAACCACTGGAACTTCGAGTCGGTTGCCCCCGTTGTGTCGTCGACACGGACGCCTTGAAGGGCGCTTGAAAGGACGTCTTCGCAGTCGGGCGCCTCGTACGCGCGGGTGCCGCCGCCGTTGCTGCAGGCGGTGAGGAAGAGCACCGGCCCGAACAGCCCGAGCATGATTGCACGACCGAGTCGCGGGGTGTAGGGCACCTGTAGTCCTTAGTTCAGCTCGGGATCTCATGTGGAGAATACGACCTCGGGCCCGGCTGGCCGTGCCGAAGCCGCACCCCAGTTCAGGTGCCAGAGCTGTCGCGCTGGAGCACTTGGAATCTCCCTGGCGGTCTTCGCCGCGCTGATCGGAGAGATGCGCTCAAGCGGCAGCGCCGCCGTAGCGACAGGTCGAGTCAACCGGCCGTCGATGCCGCTCGACGTTCTGCGATGAGGTGAGCGACTCGCGTGACGAACTCCGCGACGATCTCGGCGTCGGTCGCCGCCCAACTCAGGTCGAGGGGATGTATCGACTCGTCTCGATACGTCCGCCCACGGTACTCGTAGATGAAGATGCTCGGATTCTCTGGCCTGACGGACAGCTTGAGCTCGAAGCTCCAGTCGATGTCTGGGAAGTGGTATGCGTTCCAAGCGACGCCTTTCGAACCGCTATGCGACTCCCATCCGACCACTAGCCCTGCGTCCTTGAGTTCCGCATCGATCAACGGCTCGAGTCTCCGAATGCGCGCGCGGAGCGTGCGTTCGATGTTGCTCCGCGCCGTCAGGAACCGACTTACCGCCTCCCCGTGCTCTTCGAGCAGCGCCCGCCATTCGTCAATGCGTGCCGCCTCTACCGCGTTGTCAGTCATGCTCCACCCTTCTGTCCGAGCTTCCATGAATTGCTGCAACAGATCGAGGCTTCGGCGTTGATTCAGGTCGACAGGGCTCAGCAGATGATCAACGAGATCTGACGAGTATCGGATCTGCGCACCCAATTCGGCGTACGTGATCGACCGGGAGTGCCATAGGGCTTGGGTGTCAGGAGCGACCCGGTGCTGAGGCGCGAGGGTCACCACGAGAACCGAGTCGATCCCCTCCTCGGCGAGTGCACGCCGGGCGTAGACATCGAGGGGATTGTTGAGGACATGACTGATCTTGTTCTCGAGCACCAGCGCCAAGCCATTCGTCCTGTTGATGGCGAGGACGTCGATGTAGTCGACCTGGCTTCCAATCTCCCATTCGTCAGAACCGAGATAGCTTCCTGAGTCGAACTGGACACCCGTTCTTCCGAGGGCGCCGATGAGATCGGCACCGTCCAGGAGGGACAGCAGCGCGTCTATGACCAGCGATGCCAAGCCGTGCCGCTCGTTCGGGTCCAGGAAGAAGAGGAGCGTCATGTCAACCCGGGTCTCCCGCCATCCTTCCCGGAGAATGTCGTAGACATTCACTGACCGTGTTGGAGGCGGTGCAGCTCCCAGCGGAACGGCTAGGAACGAGAGGTCGAGCGCCACGGCACCACAGTAGCCAGTCTGGACGCAGACCGCGCGTGCGAAGTGCCGGCCCTCACGGGACGCGAGCGATACGGCCCACAGTCGAAGTCGGGACGCGTTCATACGACCCCCGAAAGCGGGGCGCGAGGACGTGGTCAAGGAAGTGCCGATCGCGAGACAATCTTCGAGCCCCTGAGCGAGAGTTGGTTGAGCCTTGAGATTTCAGTCCCCCAACTGGTCCGAGCCTGCTATCGGAGCGATCTAGTGGCTGACTGGACGGCCGCAGGCGTCGAACGGCGTATTCGCAATGCGCCGGAGATTCGAGGGATCGACCCGTTCGGACAGTCGGACCGATTCCAGTTGGCTGCCATCGCCGTGCTCGTCGACCTGATGCTGGCAACGATTCATCCTGATCTCTTCGATCAGGCACTTTCGCAGATCGAACGCGACGCGGCGCGCGGTGACGTTCTCGCAGAGCGGGAACTGCGTTGGATGCGTGACTGGCGAGATGGAACCGGCTCGCTCGC
Source organism: Agromyces sp. MMS24-JH15 (assembly GCF_043518605.1). Taxonomy (GTDB): domain Bacteria; phylum Actinomycetota; class Actinomycetes; order Actinomycetales; family Microbacteriaceae; genus Agromyces. Next base: position 2,893,462 of record NZ_CP171358.1, on the reverse strand, counting down.
GCGCACGGTGCTAGACAGTGAGATCCGTGACCTGACCAATTCCGGACGCGCACTCCTCGGCCAGTTCTTCTTGGTTGCTTCCCTTTCGGACATCCAGACCAAAGAACCGCGATTCGCCACACTGTATTCGACGTTGAAGCGACTGGATGAGGAACTCAACTTCCTCGCTGCCGCATGCGTCATATTCCTCGATGTCGCCTTTCAAGACAATAAGCAGGCCGTCGCTCAGTCGAAGGCGGCTGCTCCGTCGAAGGCCGCCCCGGTCGGTGCGGCGCCACCGTCGAAGAGCGCACTACAACAGGCAACCAGCAGCAGCAACAACGGATGCTACGTCGCCACGTCCGTATACGGGTCGTATGACTGCCCGGAGGTGTGGGCCCTGAGACGCTGGCGCGACGCTGTCCTTTCGCAGACTGAGATCGGCAAGGCGGCAATCCATGTGTACTACGCGGTGAGTCCCGGGTTGGTACGCACATTCGGCGGCAAGCGGTGGTTCGTGTCGATCACCAGGAAGCCGCTCGACGCGTTCGTGTCGAGTCTGATCCGCCGCGGAGTCTCCGACGCCCCCTACCGCGATCGGTAGCTGCCGGGCGCCGGGGCGTGAGGAACGAATCGGTGACGACTGATCGTTAGTGCCTTGAGGGCGCTGACGGGGAGGATGTCATCATGCCCGGTCCGTATCCCCGCGAGTTCCGTGAAGACGTTGTCGCGGTCGCCCGTCGCCGCGATGCCGGCGTCACTCTCAAGCAGATCGTCACCGACTTCGGTATCAGTGAGGCGTCGCTGCAGAACTGGCTCCGCCAGCCGATATCGAAGCGGGCGAGCGTCCCGGTCAGACCGCGGGAGAGGCCGCCGAGTTGCGTGAAGCCAGGAAGCGGATCCGGTTGCTCGAGCAGGAGAACGAGGTGCTTCGCCGGGCGGCGGCGTATCTGTCGCAGGCGAACCTGAAGCTCGGCGGCTCCCCAAAATTACATACGTATCCGGTATGACGCTCTCGAAGGTTCGCAGCATCCGCATCGCCGCCGACGCCGCGGCGAACGGTCGCGCGAGCAGCTCCGCCGCGAGCGAGAACGACCGGGCAAGGATGAAGCTCTGCTCGAGCTCAAATGAGTAGCGTGACTCGCCGGCGCAAAGCGAGGGAGCCGCGGACAGATGCTCGCGGCTCTTGGGGCTGTGCTCGCCTACGTCGACGGCGTGGGCTGCGCCTCGGACCACTCATGAGCGGCGAGTTCTGCGGCGGTGATCCATCCGGGATCGGCGCCCAGGTCATAGGCAGACCCCCGCGATCCGGGCGACTCTCTGAGTTCGACGCAGCGCGGGATCTGCGCGTTTTCCGGCCGCTAGCTCTCGGCAGGCGGCGCTCCCGAAGTATGCCACGGTGGTGCCGTTCCTCGCGATCCAACGCGGCATGAGCACAACATCAAGGAGCAGACTCGAATCGGTGATGGAGCACCTCCGCGCCGCCGGGGTACCCGAGGCATCCCAACTCGAGGTCTACGAAGCGAGCCTCGCAGGTCGGCTCGTCCCCATCACGTGAGTCTGTCTGAATCGGAATCACGTGAGTCTGTCTGAATCGGACCTCATCACACGCGAGAGATGAACCCGGAGGTGGCCTCCCCGAGGCCATACCCTCCGCGGTGGAGCCATGGCTCGGCCCGAATGGGCAAAGCCCACGCATGCAGCACCAGCGCTGCGGAAGAATGACCGGATGACGCCGAAATCGCCAACGAATAGCCAGGAGCGCGCGGTTGCCACCGCGGCCGCACACCTCGGACGCGCGATGGAAGCGCTGGATGCCGTGAAGCTGCCGGATTCCTCGGACGGCTGGGCGCTGTCCATCCGTGCTGCGAACCGTGCGTTGCTCCAAGCGTCCAACCACCTGGCCGACGGAATCGAGCAGCTGCGCGCTGCAGAGGAGCGGACGGGATCGATTACCGCCGCCCAGGCGATCGATGCTGTCCGGCGGAGAGGACGCACCGAAGCGTTGCTCGCATTCTCGTTAGATGAGGAGAGGCACCTCGGGTACACCGGATGGTGGGCTGTTTCGTTCGACTACGGGACAGGTCTCGTCCAGGTCGGAGACACCGGGTTTGCTGTCTCCCCGAACCTCGCCGTGCATGAGTTCGGGTCGATCCCTCCGTGGGTGCAGGGGCTCCGCGCCGACGAACTCTGATCGTCTCCTTCATGACACACCGACATGTGTGGAACGCGGCGATTCGTGGATGCGCGCCGAAAGGTCGGCGACGCTGAGAACCTGAACCGCAGCGACGGTACTGTCCAGAATTCGGCCGTCGTCGGCAGCACGCCCACTACCTCGCCCATCTGACTGCCCGTCGTCGCATCGATACGCTGATGATCATGGGTCATCGCCTGAACGGCTTCACCATCGAGAAACCTGAAGAACGAAGTTCGCACACCTGAGAGCCCCCGATGACTGAGTTCACTTCCGCAACTGCGGATATTCGCGGTGATTACCGCTATTCGCTCACCCGTGTGTGGGAAGCCGGGCTCCCGATGGTCACCTTCGTTCTGCTGAACCCGAGCACAGCGGATGCTGTCGAACTCGATCCGACGCTTCGCCGGTGCGTCAACTTCGCAAAGCGCGACGGGTTCGGCGGCATGCTGATCACCAACCTCTACGCGTACCGCTCGACGTCGCCGAAAGCGATGATGGCCGCAGCAGACCCTGTCGGCCCGGACAACGATCGCGAGCTCGCCGGCCTTAGCGGCACTGTGGTCGCGGGCTGGGGCAACCACGCCGACCCGGCTCGCGTGGCCCACGCTGTCACGTTACTGCCGCCGCTCTACGCGTTGGGCATCAACAAGGGCGGGGCGCCTCGGCACCCGCTCTACGCGCATGGCGATGCCCCACTCATCGAATGGAACACCTGATCGTCTGAACGGTTCTGCACGTGACCTGATCGAACGTGCACGGCTGGGTGTGGGTCCGTCCTCCGGCATTGCCCCATGCGGATCTGAGGCGCCTGTCGGTACTGTCGGTGTATGACGGCAACCGCGAGGTCGCTCAACCAACTGGCAACAGCGTTGGTGCCATTGCTCTCGAGGAGCCTGGCCGAACAGTTCAACGTGTTCCGGGTCATGCACCACGGCACCCATGAGAAGCAGTTGTCCAACGTGTTCGCCTGGCTTCTCCGCGTAGACGGCACTCACGGGTTCGGGGACGCCTTCCAACGCCTTTTCGTGGAGCACGTGAATCGCGGACTTTCCTCGGGAGCTCAGCTACCCACTTCGGGCTATCGCGTCGTCCAAGAGGTCGACACCTCTGGGCCCGATGCGCTCGGAAAGGACGTTGCCGATATCGTCCTCGCCAGCCCGCGCGCGAGCATCGTCGTGGAGAACTTTGAGGCGTCAGACGGCCACGGCCACGACTACCAGCGGTATCTCGCCTTCGGCGCCGCAGGCAGCAAGCAGAGCGTTGTGGTGCTTCTGTGCGCCAGACACGAGGCACATCGTCAGACGGACGGCTGGGAGCACGCCGTGGTCGTGACCTACACGGAGCTGCTGGAGGGCCTCCAGGCGCACATCGCGCGCGATGCGGCGTGGCAGCGCACGCATCCCGAGCAGCTCTTCTTCGTCAATCAGCTGGTCGATCATTTCGTGGAAGGTGCCGGCGCCGTGAGCAACGAGGATCGGATCGCGTTCATCAGGACCATGTGCGAGACCGGTGAGTCTGCGCGCTACGGGTACCGACCACAGGAGGTTGCCGCGCAGGAGTTCGCCGACCTGCTTGCCCAGCATGCCAAGCGCCAGTTCGAAGAGGGGCGGGCGACGCTCGCCCAGATCAAGCGGAGCCTGAGAAGCTTCGCCGAGCAGACGGTAGCGGCTCAGGTCAACAATGCCCTGCGGCGCGGACAGATCGAGTCTGTGCAGGCGCGATGGGTAGGGAAGTGGGAGTGGTGCATCACTCTCCGACGCACGGACTCGGAGCCGCTCGTCCTCCTTGAGTTCGGGCCAACTGCGGTCGTGTTCAATGGGCTAGCACCTGAGCCACTGGTCGATCCCGACTACAGCAAGGTCTTCGTGTCCCGACAAGTCGGGGCCGACGAGAGCGTCGACCGGATCGTCCAGACCGACGTGGGGCTCGACGAGATCCTGGCAGGCCTTCCCAGCGACGACACCCGGTTGGCCGATACAGTTCTCGCTGTGATCAGCGCAAGCTAATCGGCGACCGCAGCGCTGCTCCGGGGAAACCCTGGTCCCACTCCAACCTCGGCTAAAGGCCGAAGTACCTCAGCCAGTCCGTGTGATACCGCGCCGCGTGGTGACGCGTGCCGTACGTCTCGCCCGCCGCCACGACCCCTGGGTACAGGGAAAGTAGTCCGTCCCATCCGTCAACCCGCTTGGCACGCTCGACCGGCGGAAGATCCGTGATCGGGACGTCGGCCTTCATCGCGTTGCACGCCGAGTGGAGTGTGGCTAGGTTCTCAAGCTCACCCGTGCCGCCGCTGGCGTGTGCCAGGACGTGATCGACCTCCGGCGCCACGAACCAAAACGCTGGGTGGATGTGGCCAGACTTGTAGTAGGCGTGATACGGAAGTCCCTCGGGGAAGACGTCGCTGATAGCCACCAATACCGGGAGTGGAATCACTCTTCCGCCGCAGTATGCGCAGCAGAATCCGTCCCGAATGAATACCTCTGCGCGCTTTCGAGGCGTTACGTCGCGCTCTCTGCCGCGCATGGCGATCCCGCGTGGCGCGCCGTCGGTGGAGGCCCCGTCCTTGGAGCGCGGGCGGGACAGCCGTCCGTGCCAGATCCGTCCGGCGATCGGCTGGAGCCGCTCCGCCGCGAGGCTGGATTGTGAGGCAGCAAGCCCAGACGCGACAGCGGCAAGCGCATCGACGTAGAGGTCGGTATCACCCTCCGCGCGTTCCTCAACCCGGACCACCTGACAACGATACCGATATCGCAAACCTCAACCTCAGGTCGCGGCCAGTTGCACTACCGAGTCCCGCCCTCGTGCCTGCTGAAGAACCCCCAAGTCACCCAACGTATCCGGCGCCCGAACGGCCCGCTTCGCGTAGCACTGCTCCGTCACCCCGCGACCTCTTGTGCCTGGCAAACTGCGCTGCGCCCTCGATTCCCAGGGCGTCGGCGACCGCGGTCACCGCGGACTTGCGGAGCGCGTGCAGCACGAGTTCCTCATCCAGACCGCCCGCGGCGTCAGGTGGCGAAGGCTGTGGATGCCTGTGGGCCGGTTGCAGGCCCCGCCAGATCAGCCATTCGAGACGAAAAAGGCCCCAAAAAGGCCGCAATCCCCTCGATTCAGCCGTTCGCCAACGAGAAAACCCCTGACGATCTTGCGATCATCAGGGGTTCCTGGTGGATCTGAGGGGACTCGAACCCCTGACCCCCTGCATGCCATGCAGGTGCGCTACCAGCTGCGCCACAGACCCGTATTCTTCAGTTTTTCGCCTTCCCGCCGTGCGGGCTGACATGAAGACATTACACCAGTCATCCGGGGAGTGCGAATCGGAGGACGGCTCAGCTCCTCGCCGCGCCACCGGCCGGCAGCAGGGGCGCGACCGGGATCGGCGGGCAGTCCAACCACAGCCGTTCGAGGCCGTAGTAGAGGCGCTCCTCGCGGTGGAACACGTGCACGACGAGGTCGCCGAAGTCCAGCAGGACCCAGTGTCCGAGCTGGTATCCCTCGCGCCGGTGCGTGCCGACGCCAAGGTCGCCGAGGGCCTCCGCGACCGCCTCGGCGATCGCGAGCACCTGGCGCTCGGACGACCCGGTGGCGAGCAGAAATACGTCGGCGAACGGCGTCGGAACCGAGACGTCCAGTGCGACGAGATCCTCGCCACCCTTCGCGTCGGCCGCGCGCGCGGCGACGGCGAGCAGTTCGAGGGCGCGATCGGATGCGGTCACGCGGTGTCCTTCCGATCGGAAACGGATGCCACGTGCATCAGAACAGCCCTGCGACGGCGCCGATGACGAGCGTCGCGACGACGCCGAGCGCGAGCACGCCCGCCGTGATCGCGAGGATGAGCGGCAGGTTGGCACGTTCCTTCTGCGGCGGCGTGATCACCGAGCGCGGGCCGCCCTGCGTGCTGATCGCCTTCGTCGCGGCGACCGGGGCGACGCCCGTGGTGTCGTCGTCGACGTGCTCGAACAGCCGGTCGATGTCGGTCGAGTCCATCTGGCTCGGGTGGATGCCGGTCGAACCGAGGCTCCGCGGCAGGTCGATCGTGCCGGTGACGATGACCTCGCCGGGCTGGGCTGGTGCGAGCGGGCCCAGGTCGGGCAGCGTCGGCAGGATGAGCGCGTTCGTGGTCGTCGGCACGCCGTGGGATCCCGCGCCGCGCGAGAGCAACTGGTCGAAGGGCCCGGATGCGTCCGGCTCGTCGGCCTCCTCGAGCCGGTCCGCCCAGTGCCCGCCCGATCGGGTGGGCGCTGCGGGACGGTCGACCTGCGGCGCAACGTCGGTGCGCAGCGCGGGGGCCGGCGCCGGTGCGTCGTCGGGGAGGTCCTCGAGTTCGGCGAGGAGGCTCTCGGCGTCGGGGTGCTGGGCGTCGATGAGCGCACGGAGTTCGCGACGGGTGAGCGTCCGCTCGGGCGCCCGTCGCTCGGGCCGAGGCTGCTGCGGCGGAGCGGCGGCCGGGGTGGGCGCGGGCCGCGGTGCCGCCTGCGGCGGACCCCACTGCGCGGGCTGGCCGGGAGCCGGCTGACCGGGAGCGGCCTGACCGGGCACCGGTGCCGGTGCGGGTCGGGCGGCGGTCGGGCCACCGCCCTGCGGCGCCTGCTGCGGGTACGGGTACCCGGGCGCGACAGGCGGGCGCGGTGCGGCCTGGGCCGCCTGCTGCGGAGGCTGATACTGCGGCACGGCCGGGCCCGAGGGGGCACCCGGATACGGCCGGGCCGCGGGCGCTGCTGCGGGCGGCGCGAACGCCGGTGCCGCGGGCGGTCGGGGTGCGCTCGGCTGCGGCGCGAACGGCTGGCCCTGCGCCGGCTGGAGGCCGGGGTGCTGGGGCGCGTACGGGTTCGCCTGCTGCGGGCCGGCGGAAGCGGGCGGCACGGGCCGGGGGGGTGCCGGCTGCGCCGGGGGTGCGGGCGGCTGCTGGGCGGGCGGGGCCGCGGGCGACGGGCCGCTCCCGGCGGTCGCCGGAGCGGCCTGCTCAGCAAGCAGGCGTTCGCGCTCCCTCGCCTCACGGCGAGTCAGCGGCGGTTCCGACGACGTCATTCGACACTCCGGTAGAGGGCGTGCTTCGAGATGTACTGGACCACCCCGTCGGGCACGAGGTACCAGACCGGGTGGCCGCGATTCACCCTGTCCCTGCAGTCGGTCGATGAGATCGCGAGCGCCGGGACTTCCAACCAGCTTACGTGCTGCTCCGGCAAACCCGTAACGGATGCCTCGTGTCCCGGTCGACTCACAGCAACGAAGTGGGCCAGTTCCCAGAGCTCCGACACGTCGCGCCACGAGAGGATCTGCGCGACCGCGTCGGCTCCCGTGATGAAGAACAGGTCCGCGTCGGGGAACCGCGCCGCCAGGTCGTGCAGCGTGTCGATCGTGTAGGTCGTCTTGTCGCGATCGATGTCGACCCGGCTCACGGTGAACCGCGGATTGGAGGCCGTCGCGATCACCGTCATCAGGTAGCGATGCTCGGCCGAAGTCGTGACGCGCTTGTACGCCGGCTGCCCCGTGGGGACGAAGACGACCTCGTCGAGGTCGAACGACTGCGCGACCTCGCTCGCCGCCACGAGATGGCCGTGGTGGATCGGGTCGAAGGTGCCGCCCATCACGCCGATGCGACGGCGACGTTCCTCGAACGTCATCGGATGGTCAGCCGCTCAGTGCCCCGCGTGCGCGTCTCCGCCGTGACGTGCCGCGTACGCCTCGGCCTTCGCGCGGTGGCGGTTGGCGACGTCGCGGTACGACGCCGCCACGAACGCGAGCACGATGAAGATCGAGAACGCGATGAGTCCGTAGAAGAACGGCTCGATGGGGAGCTCCCTCGCGTTCACCGTCTCGGTCTCGGCGAGGATTGCAGTCACCAGGCTCATTCAGCCGTTCCTTTCGCATTGCCGCGCGGCTTCGGGGCCGCGCCGTCGGACAGTCTACTGCGCGTCACGCGCGCACGTGCCCGGCACCGCGCACGATCCACTTCGTGCTCGTGAGCTCGGGCAGGCCCATCGGGCCGCGGGCATGCAGCTTCTGCGTCGAGATGCCGACCTCGGCGCCGAAGCCGAACTCGCCGCCGTCGGTGAACCGCGTCGACGCGTTCACCATCACCGCGGCCGCGTCGACCTCGTTGAGGAACCGCTCGGCGTTGCCCAGGTCGTTCGTGACGATCGACTCGGTGTGCCGGGTCGAGTAGCGGCGGATGTGGCGCAGCGCGTCGTCGAGCGAGTCGACGATGCCGACCGACATCTCGAGGCTCATGTGCTCGGTCGCGAACTCCTCGTCGGTCACGGGCAGCACATCCGGGCGGATGGCGCGGACGCGCTCGTCGCCGTGGATGGTCACGCCCGACGCGGCGAGCCGATCGAGGACGGTCGGCAGCAGCCGCTCGGCCGCAGCCCGGTGCACGAGCAGCGTCTCGAGCGCGTTGCAGACGCTCGGACGCTGCACCTTCGCGTTGTGGACGAGCTCGACGGCCCAGTCCTGGCGGGCCGACTCGTCGAGGAACATGTGGACCACACCGGCGCCCGTCTCGATCACGGGCACCTTCGCCTCCTCGACCACCGCGCGGATCAGCCCCGCACTCCCCCGCGGGATGAGGACGTCGATGTAGTCGCGCGCCTGCATCAGGTGACGTGCGCCGGCACGGCCGAAGTCGTCGACGGTCTGCACGGCGCCGGGCGGCAGGCCGACCGACTCGACGGCCTCGCGCAGCACGTCGACGAGCACCGCGTTCGTGTGCTCCGCCGCGGAGCCGCCGCGGAGCACGACCGCGTTGCCGCTCTTGAGCGCGAGCGCCGCGATGTCGACGGTCACGTTCGGGCGGGCCTCGTAGATCGCACCGACCACGCCGAGCGGGACCCGGACCTGGTCGATGCGGATACCGCTCGGCAGCGTCCGGCCGGTCAGCGTCTGCCCCACCGGGTCGTCGAGTCCGACGACATCGAGCACGGCGTCCGCGAGCGCCGCGATCCGACGTTGGTCGAGCGCGAGTCGGTCGAGCAGTCCCGAGCCGAGACCGTCGTTCCGGCCGGCCTCGAGATCGGCCGCGTTCGCGGCGACGATCTCGTCGGCACGAGCGAGGAGCCCGCGCGAGATGGCCTCGAGCGCGGCATCCTTCTGCGCCGTCGTCGCGATGGCGAGCCGGTAGGACGCCTCCTTCGCGGAGGCGAGTCGCTCGTCGAGGACGGCCGTGTCGGTCACGGCCCCGGTGTCGGTGTGCGCCATGCCCCCAGCCTAGGCGAGGAGGCGCGCGTCTCCGGCCGTGTGACGTGCGGGTGCCGGCTCGAACCAGGTGCCGACGTCGCGGCCCTCGAGGGCGTCCGCGACCAGCGCGGTCGCGGTGATCAGCACCGACGTGCCCGCCTCGGCCGCGATGCGTGCGGCCGAGACCTTCGTCTCCGCGCCGCCCGTCCCCACGCCGGCCGCACCGACCGAGCCGATCTCGACGCCCGCGAGCGCGTCACCGTGAGGGACGACCTCGATCCGCTCCGCACCGGGCAGGTGCGGCGGCTTCGTGTAGAGGGCGTCGACGTCGCTCAGGAGCACGAGGAGTTCGGCCCCGACGAGCTCCGCGACGAGCGCCGCGAGCCGGTCGTTGTCGCCGAATCGGATCTCGTGCGTGGCGACCGTGTCGTTCTCGTTCACGATCGGCAGGATCCGCAGGCCGAGCAGCCGCTCCATCGCGCGCTGCGCGTTCGAGCGGTGCGTCGCGTTCTCGAGGTCGCCCGCGGTGAGCAGCACCTGGCCGGCGATGATGTCGAACCGGTGGAGGGACTGCTGGTAGCGGTAGATCAGCAGGTTCTGGCCGACGGATGCCGCGGCCTGCTGCGTCGCGAGGTCGTTCGGTCGCTCCTCGAGGTCGAGGTACGGCATGCCCGTCGCGATCGCGCCCGACGACACCAGCACGACCTCGGCGCCGCGGCCGTGCGCCGCCGCGATCGCGTCGACGAGCGGTTCGATCTGGCCCGTGTTCGCGCCGCTGATCGAGGAGGATCCGACCTTCACGACGATGCGCGTCGCGGTCGGGATGTCGCTCCGGTGCAGCGGCGTCACTCCTGCTCCTCGTCCGCAGCCCAGATGCCGGCCTCGCGCTCGCGCTCGAGCTCGGCGCGTGCCTCGGCCTTCGCATCCATCCGCTCGTGGTACGCCGTCCTGCGGTCCGCACGCGACGCACGGCGGTTGTCGTCGAGTCGCGCGTCGGCGCCGCGGGGTGCGGTCATGAGCTCGGCCGTCGAGGTGAGCGTCGGCTCCCAGTCGAACACCACGCCCGAACCCGGGCCGATCACGACCGTGCTGCCGGACACCGCGCCCGCGCGGACGAGCTCGTCCTCGACGCCGAGTCGGGCGAGCCGGTCGGCCAGGTACCCGACGGCCTCGTCGTTCGTGAAGTCGGTCTGGTGCACCCAGCGCTCGGGCTTCGCGCCGAGCACCCGGTAGATGGTCCCGTAGCTGCCGCCCTCGGGGCGGACCGCGAACCCGGCGTCGTCGACCGCGCGCGGCCGCATGACGATGCGCGGCGGCGCCGGCACGGACGCGGCCGCGCGACGGGATTCGTCGACGAGGTCGCCGAGCGCGTAGCCCAGCTGCCGGAGCCCCTCATGGCTGACCGTGGAGATCTCGAACACGCGGTAGCCGCGCGCCTCGAGCTCGGGCTTCACGAGCTCGGCGAGGTCGAGCGCCTCGGGCACGTCGACCTTGTTCAGCGCGATGAGTTGCGGGCGCTCGAGCAGCGGCGTCTGGCCCTCGGGGACCGGGTACGCGCCGAGCTCGCCCAGGATCACGTCGAGGTCGCTGATCGGGTCGCGGTCCGGTTCGAGCGTCGCGCAGTCGAGCACGTGCAGCAGCGCCGAGCAGCGTTCGACATGGCGCAGGAAGTCGAGCCCGAGGCCGCGACCCTCGCTGGCGCCCTCGATGAGGCCCGGCACGTCGGCGACCGTGAACCGGTGGTCACCGGCCTGCACGACGCCGAGGTTGGGGTGCAGGGTCGTGAACGGATAGTCGGCGATCTTCGGGCGCGCGGCGCTCATCGCCGCGATCAGGCTGGACTTGCCCGCCGACGGGTAGCCGACGAGCGCGACGTCCGCGATGGTCTTCAGCTCGAGGGTGACCTCGCCCTCGAAGCCGGGCGTGCCGAGCAGCGCGAAGCCGGGGGCCTTGCGCTTCGTGCTCGCGAGCGCGGCGTTGCCGAGGCCGCCCTGGCCGCCGTCGGCGACGACGAACCGCATGCCGGGTTGGGAGAGGTCGGCGAGTTCGACTCCGTCGTCGTCCTTGACCACGGTCCCGACCGGCACGGGCAGTTCGACGTCCTCGCCGGTCGAGCCCGAGCGGTTGTCGCCCATGCCCGGCTGGCCGTTCGGCGACGTGCGGTGCGGGCGGCCGTGGTAGGCGAGCAGCGTCGTCACCTGCGGGTCGGCGACCAGCACGATGTCGCCGCCGTCGCCGCCGTTCCCGCCGTCCGGGCCTGCCAGCGGCTTGAACTTCTCGCGCCGGACCGACACGCAGCCGTTCCCGCCGTGGCCGGCCTTCACGAACAGCCGTACCTCGTCGACGAAGCTGACCATGCCGATACTCTCCTCTGCTGAAACACGTGAGGGCGAGCCGAAGCCCGCCCTCACGACATCGATCGACCGATTATTCGGCGACCGCCACGATGTTGACGACCTTGCGGCCGCCCTTCGCACCGAACTGCACGGCGCCCGCCTCGAGGGCGAACAGCGTGTCGTCGCCACCTCGGCCGACACCGGCGCCGGGGTGGAAGTGCGTGCCGCGCTGGCGGACGAGGATCTCGCCGGCCTTCACGACCTGACCACCGAAGCGCTTCACGCCGAGGCGCTGCGCGTTCGAGTCACGACCATTGCGAGTAGAGCTCGCACCCTTCTTGTGTGCCATCTCGTTGTCTCCCTCTGGCCCTTACTTGATGCCCGTGACCTTGACGCGCGTGAGCTCCTGACGGTGGCCCTGGCGCTTCTTGTAGCCGGACTTGTTCTTGAACTTCTGGATCACGATCTTCGGGCCGCGGAGGTCGCCGAGGACCTCGGCCGTGACCGTGACCTTGGCGAGCGACTTCGCGTCGGAGGTGATCTTGTCGCCGTCCACGAGGAGGACCGGCGTGAGGACGACGTTGCCGTCTTTATCGGCCTTGATGCGGTCCATCGTCACGATGGTGCCGACCTCGACCTTCTCCTGTCGGCCGCCGGCGCGCACTACTGCGTAAACCACTACTCGTACCTATCTCTGGGGAGCCTCGAGGCTCCGTCTGCGTTGATGGGATGTCACTGCGCGGATGACCCCAGCGGGAGGAGAGGCCGTGCCAGCAGAAAACTGTGCGTGCGCGCTGGGATAAGCAGCGGCACCAACGGTCGAGTCTACCGGATGCCCCGAAGGCGGTCAAACTCACGGCAACGGCGCGTCGCCGGCCGCCGCTCCATAGAATCGCGGCATGACGGTGCTCATCGATCCCCCGCTGTGGCCCAAGCACGGGACGATCTGGGGGCACGTCGTGAGCGACGCGTCACTCGACGAGCTCCACGCCTTCGCACGCCGTGCCGGGCTGCCCGAGCGCGGGTTCGACCTCGACCACTACGACTACCCGATCGAGCGACAGGCCGACCTGATCGAGGCCGGCGCGACGCTCGTCGGGCCCCGCGACCTGGTCCGCAGGCTCGCGCGGAGCGGACTCAGGGTCCGTCCGCGCGAGCGCCGCGGGCCGTCATTCGGCTGAGGCATCCTCGGGCTGGTCGTCGGGCCGGACGATCACGGGCGCTGCGCCCGCCGTGCTCAGCGCCGCGGTCGAGACCCGCCGGCTCCGCGAGCGGCCCTGGCCGGGCTGCTTCGGCGCGGGAAGCGCGTCGAGCACCGACCCGAGCAGCTGGTCCGCGTCGGCGATGCGCGGGACGCTCCCCCGTGCCACGGCCGGCTCGGGCAGGTCGATGATCGGGATGACCGTCTCGGTCTCCGAGCCGGACTCGGCCTCGTCGTCGGCGATCGCGTCGGCGACGGTCTCCGGCTCAGCCGGCACCGCATCCACGGTCGGGGCCTCGGCCGCGGCCGGTGCGTCGACGGTGTCGACCGTCTCCTCGACGGCGGCCTCGGTCGCGGGGACATCCGCCGACGTCGCACGACGGTGACGACCGCGTCGACGGCTGCTGCGCGACGAGCCGGTGCGAGGCTCGCCCTGAGCGCCCTGCGCATCCGTCGCGTCGACGCCCGACTGCGGGGTCGACGCGGCGGGGGCCTGGATCGGCACGGCGCCGGTGGCCGGACGGACATCGCCGTGCGCGATGGTCGAGGCCGCGATCTGCGCGAGCGCGTGCTTCGCGTCCTCCGTGATGCCGTGCGTGCCCGCGTGCGGCCTGGCGTCCTTCGCAGCCTGCGGCTGCTGGGGCGGCTGCTGCGGCTGGGGCTGCGCTCCGCCGCGGCCGCGACGGCGCTCGACCTGCTGCTGCGGGGCGCGGTGACGGACGATCGGCTCGTGGTGCACGACGATGCCGCGGCCCGCGCACACCTCGCACGGCTCGCTGAAGGACTCGAGCAGCCCGAGGCCGAGCTTCTTGCGCGTCATCTGCACGAGGCCGAGCGACGTGACCTCGGCGACCTGGTGCTTCGTCCGGTCGCGCGAGAGGCACTCGACGAGGCGGCGCAGCACGAGGTCCCGGTTCGACTCGAGCACCATGTCGATGAAGTCGACGACGATGATGCCGCCGATGTCGCGCAGCCGCAGCTGGCGGACGATCTCCTCGGCGGCCTCGAGGTTGTTCTTGGTGACGGTCTCCTCGAGGTTGCCGCCCGAGCCCACGAACTTGCCCGTGTTCACGTCGATGACGGTCATCGCCTCGGTGCGGTCGATGATGAGCGAACCGCCCGAGGGCAGCCACACCTTGCGCTCGAGGGCCTTCTCGATCTGCTCCGTGATCCGGAACTCGTCGAACGCGTCGCGCTCGCCCTCGAAGGCCTCGACGCGCTCGAGCAGGTCGGGCGCGACCGCGGCGAGATAGCGCTCGATGGTCTGACGCGCCTCGTCGCCCGCGATGATCATCTTCTGGAAGTCCTCGTTGAAGACGTCCCGGACGATCTTGATGAGCAGGTCGGGCTCGGAGTGCAGGAGCGCGGGCGCCTGCACCTTCTCGAGCGAGGCCGAGATGTCGGCCCACTGCGAGGTGAGGCGGTTGACGTCGAGCGTGAGCTGCTCCTCGGTGGCACCCTCGGCCGCCGTGCGCACGATGACGCCGACGTTGTCGGGGAGCACCTCCTTGAGAATCTTCTTCAGGCGCGCGCGCTCGGTGTCGGGGAGCTTGCGGCTGATGCCGTTCATCGAGCCGTTCGGGACGTACACGAGGTACCGGCCCGGCAGCGAGACCTGGCTGGTGAGTCGCGCGCCCTTGTGGCCGACCGGGTCCTTCGTGACCTGCACGAGCACCTTGTCACCGGGCTTCAGCGCGAGCTCGATGCGGCGCGGCTGGTTCTTCTCGCCGTTCTCGGCGGCGGCATCCCAGTCGACCTCGCCCGAGTACAGCACCGCGTTGCGTCCGCGACCGATGTCGACGAACGCGGCCTCCATGCTCGGCAGCACGTTCTGCACGCGACCGAGGTACACGTTGCCGATGAGCGACGCATCCTGGTTCCGCGCGACGTAGTGCTCGACGAGGACGCCGTCCTCGAGCACGCCGATCTGGATGCGGCCGCCCTTCTGACGGACGATCATCTGGCGGTCGACGGACTCGCGCCGTGCGAGGAACTCCGACTCCGTGATCACCGTGCGACGGCGGCCGGCGTCGCGGCCGTCGCGTCGACGCTGCTTCTTCGCCTCGAGCCGGGTCGACCCCTTGACGCGCTGCGGCTCGGTGATGAGCTCGGGCGTGCGCGGGGTGCGGACCTTGACGACGGTGTTGGCGGGGTCGTCGCCCGAACGCTGCGACTCCTCGCCGCTGCGCCGGCGCGCTCGGCGCCGCACGCTCGACGCGGACTCCTCGCCCGTCTCGTCGGCCTGCTGGCGCTCCGGACGCGGGCCCCGTTCGGGCCGCTCCGAACGCTCGGGCCGCTCCGAACGCTCGGGGCGCTCGGGGATGATCAGCACGGGCGGCGCGCGGAAGATGAGCGACGTCGTCGTGAGGCCGACCGGGATCGGCTCGAACTCCGGCGTCGCGGGCGCCGCATCCTCGTCTGCCGCTGCCGGTTCGCCGGCCGGGGCATCCGTCGACGCCACCTCGGGGCCGGTGGTCGCCTCGGGCGCATCGCCGACCGTGTCCGCGGCGGCAGGCTGCGCCGCAGCCCGCTCGACGGTCGACTCGCCCTCGGGCGACTCGGCGCCGGCCGTCACGCGCTGCTCCGGGTCGACGCCGGGGTCGATCTCCGGGCGCACGAGGCGGCCTCGACCGCGACGTCCGCCGAAGAACCCCCCGCGCCGACGCGATGCGCCGCGCTCAGAGCCGTTGCCGCTGTTCTCGGTTCCTTCCACCATCCCAGGTGCACTCCTAGACCGGATCCGCGGCCGCGCCGTCGGCTCCGTACTCCTCGAGCGGCTCCGCGCTGTGCGCGGACCGCCAATCCTTCATCATGCGACACCGGCCGGGGGCCGGGTCGCCACATCTCGCGGTTCATCGACCGCAGTCCGGATGCATCGCATCCGTCAAAGCCTTCGTGGCGTCGAACCGGGCGCGGCCCGGACGACTCCCTCGATTATCGCACGTCTCGCACAGCCCTCGCCGGAACCGGCGTGCCATAATCCGATCCATGCCGGATTCCCCCACCCAGCCGCGTCGATTCGGGCTCGGCCTCTCCCTGCTCATCGCCGGCGCACTGGGCCTCTACGCCGCCTTCGAACTGTCGCTCGAGAAGTTCCTCACCCTGAGCGATCCGAGCCACGTCCCCTCGTGCGACGTGGGCGTCCTCGTCGGCTGCGGCGTCAACCTCGCGAGCTGGCAGGGCGCGGTCTTCGGCTTCCCGAACCCGCTGATCGGCCTCATGGCGTGGCCCGTCGTGATCACGATCGGCGTCGCGCTCATGGGCGGCGTCCGGTTCCCGCGCTGGTTCTGGGCGGGCTTCAACCTCGGCGTCGCCGGCGCGCTCGTGTTCGTCGGCTGGCTCATCGCGCAGAGCATCTACGTGCTCGACGTGCTCTGCCCGTGGTGCATGCTCACGTGGGCGGTGACGATCCCGACGTTCTGGGTGGTCACGCTCCACAACCTCCGCGAGGGCAACCTGCCGGCCTCGCCGCGCGTGCGCCGGCTCGCCGCCGGCTGGTTCGGCTGGATCCCGCTCATCACCGCGGTCTGCTACGCGCTCGTCATCTTCCTCGCGCAGCTCCAGATGAACGCGATCCCCCGGGTCATGATCGACCTCCAGAACCTCTTCACCTGAGACCTGAGCCCCGAGTCCTGAGCCCTGAGCCGCGGATGCCCCGGCGGGAGCATTCCCGCCGGGGCATCCGTCCGTCTCAGGACGTGGGGTTCACGCGAACCAGAGCGCGAGCTCGCGCTCGGCGGACTCGACCGAGTCCGAGCCGTGCACGAGGTTCTGCTGGACCCTCAGGCCCCAGTCGCGGCCGAAGTCGCCGCGGATCGACCCGGGCGCGGCCGTGGTCGGGTCGGTGGTGCCCGCGAGCACGCGGAACCCCTCGATGACCCGGTTGCCCGCGACGCGGAACGCGACGACCGGTCCGGACTGCATGAACTCGATGAGCGGCTCGTAGAACGGCTTGCCCTCGTGCTCGGCATAGTGCTTCGCGAGGAGCTCGCGGTCGGCCTGCACCAGGCGGACGTCGACGAGCGAGTAGCCCTTCTGCTCGATCCGCCGGAGGATCTCGCCCGTGAGGTTGCGAGCCACCCCGTCGGGCTTGACCAGGACGAGGGTCTCCTCGATGCCGTTGCTCACTGTGCTTCCTTCCCGGGTTCGGCGCGCGCCGCCCTGTCTCGATCGATCCGCCCGCCGGTGACCATGGCGTACGCCCAGATGCCGCCGAAGAGCGCCCCGACGAAGAACATCGCCGGGTTGATGAAGCCCGCCGCGACGACGATCGCCTGGATCGCCCAGCCGAGCCCGTAGGCCCAGTCGAAGCGGAGCAGCGCGATGGTCAGCACGAGCAGGAGGATGATGCCACCGCCGACCGCGAGCGCGGTCCACGGCGGGAGGCCCCACGTGCCGTTCTCGGTGGGCGCGAGCCCCCAGATCACGAGCGCCGCGAGGAAGACCACGATCGTCTCGAACGCGAGCACGATCGACGCGAGGCTGCGGCGCACGGAGCCGCCGCCGTTCACTCGCCGCTCCAACCGCGGTCGCGCGCGGTGGCGAGCACCTCGCCGACGAGCGTGATCGAGCCCGTCACGACGACTCCGCGGCCGGGCTCCGAGTCGGCCCAGTCGCGGGCGTCCTCGAGCGCGTCCTCGAGCCGATCGGCCGAGGTCACGCGATCCGCGCCGACCACGGCGGCCACGCGGTCGGCGAGCACGTCGACGGGCACCGCGCGATCCGAGCTCGAGCAGGTCACGACGAAGGTCGCCCCGGTCGGCTCGAGCGCGCGGGCGATGCCCTCGACGTCCTTGTCGGCGAGGATGCCGAGGACGATCACGAGCTCCGAGAAGTCGAAGTACTCCTCGATCGCGGCCGCGAGCGACTCGGCTCCGTGCGGGTTGTGCGCGGCGTCGACGATCAGCGTCGGGTCGCTCGCCACGCGCTGGAGCCGACCGGGCGAGGTCACGGCGCCGAGCCCGACCTCCACGACCTCGTCGTCCAGGCGTGCGCCGCCGAGGAACGCCTCGACCGCGGCGATCGCGACGGCCGCGTTCTCGGCCTGGTGGCGGCCGAACAGCGGGAGCGGGACCTCCTCGTACACGCCGCCCAGCCCGCGGATCGTGACGAGCTGCCCGCCGACCGCGACCCGCGAGTCGAGCACGGCGAACCCGCCGCCCTCGACCTCGAAGGATGCCCCGTTCCGGTCGGCCGCCTCGCGGAGCGCCGCGAGCGCGGCCGGTTCCTGGAAGGCCGTCACGACGGCGGCGCCGGGCTTGACGATCCCGGACTTGGTCCGGGCGATCTCCTCGACCGTGCGGCCGAGCCGCGACTCGTGGTCGAGCGCGATCGGCGTGAAGACGGCCACCTGCCCGTCGGCGACGTTCGTCGCGTCCCACGCGCCGCCCATGCCGACCTCGAGCACGACCACGTCGACCGGGGCATCCGCGAAGCACGCGAACGCGAGCACCGTGAACGCCTCGAAGAAGGTGAGCCGGAGCTCGCCGGCCGCCTCCAGCTCGATGTCGACGAGCGCGACGATCGGCGCGATCTCCTCCCAGATCCGCGCGACGGCCTCGTCGGCGACGGGCTCCCCGTCGATCCGGATGCGCTCGGTGAAGCGCTCGAGGTGCGGGCTCGTGAGCAGGCCCGTGCGGAGTCCGACGGCGCGCAGCAGGCTCTCGGTGATGCGACTGGTCGACGTCTTGCCGTTGGTGCCGGTCAGGTGGACGACCGGCGCCGCGCGGTGCGGGTCGCCGAGCAGTTCGACCACGCGGCGTGTGGCATCCAGCCGGGGCGCAGGGCTCTGCTCGCCGACGCGCTCGAGGAGCGTCGCGAACACGGTGTCCGCTGCGTCGCGCGCGTCCTGGTCGAACTCGTCCGCTTCGAATCCGTCGGTCATGCGCGCTCCACTCCGATGACGACCCTGGTGCCGCCCGCGAGCGGCTTGACCTCCGCGCCGGCCCCGAGTCCGTCGAGTTCGACGAGCTCGATCGAGGTCGCGAGGGTCTCCCCCGCGATGAGCTCGCGGTGCGCCTCGGCCGCGGCGACGGAGCCGGCGTCGAGCGCGAGCGAGAGGCGGATCCGGTCGCCGACCTCGAGGCCTGCGGCCTTCCGCGCGTCCTGCACGGCGCGGACGATGTCGCGCGCCGCGCCCTCGGCCTCGAGTTCCGGAGTGGTCGAGGTGTCGAGGATCACGAAGCCGCCGTCGGCGAGCAGGCCGAGCGCGACCGAGCCGTCGCCCGCGCCGCCGGCCTCGAGCACGAGGTCGTACTCGCCGGCCTCGAGCGCGATGCCGCCCGCGACCACGGTCTCGCCGTCGAGCGTCCAGTCGCCCGAGCGCGCCGCGCCGATCGCCTGCTGCACCTGCTTGCCGAGGCGCGGGCCAGCGGCGCGCGCGTTCACGGTGAGCCGCTTCGTCACGCCGTAGCGCTCGGCGCTGTCGGCGTCGAGCAGCCGGATCTCCACGCGCTTGACGTTGAGCTCGTCGCGCAGGATGCCCTCGAACGGCTCGAGCGACGAGGCATCCGCCGCGACCACCGTGAGCGACGCGAGCGGCAGCCGCACGCGGCGGCCGGCGTGCTTGCGCAGTGCGAGCGTGGTGCTCGAGATCTCGCGGACCTGGTCCATCGCGCGGACCAGCTCGGGATCGGCCGGGAACTCGGATGCCTGGGGCCAGTCGGCCAGGTGCACGCTGCGCCCGCCCGTGAGGCCCTGCCACACCTGCTCGGTCACGAGCGGGAGCATGGGCGCCGCGAGTCGGGTCAGGGTCTCGAGCACGGTGAACAGCGTGTCGAACGCCTCGGCGCCCGAGCCGTCCTCGCCGACGCCCGCCCAGAACCGGTCGCGCGAGCGACGGACGTACCAGTTGGTCAGCACGTCGGCGAAGTCGCGGAGCTTCTGCGCGGCGAGCGGCGAGTCGAAGTCCTCGAAGTCGACCGTGACGGCCTCGACGAGGTCCCGCAGCTTCGCGAGCAGGTACCGGTCGAGCACGTCGGTCGACGCGGTCGAGCGCGTCGCGTCGTAGCCGCCCTCCTTCGCCGTGTTCGCGTAGAGGGAGAAGAAGTACCACGTGCTCCACAGCGGCAGCATGAGCTGGCGGACGCCCTCGCGGATGCCCTCCTCGGTGACGACGAGGTTGCCGCCGCGCAGCACCGAGCTCGACATGAGGAACCAGCGCATCGCGTCGGAGCCGTCGCGGTCGAACACCTCGTTGACGTCGGGGTAGTTCCGCAGCGACTTCGACATCTTCTGCCCGTCGCTGCCGAGCACGATGCCGTGGCTCACGACGTTCGTGAAGGCCGGGCGGTCGAACAGCGCGGTCGACAGCACGTGCATGACGTAGAACCAGCCGCGGGTCTGCCCGATGTACTCGACGATGAAGTCGGCGGGCTGGTGCGTGTCGAACCACTCCTGGTTCTCGAACGGGTAGTGCACCTGCGCGAACGGCATCGAGCCGGAGTCGAACCACACGTCGAACACGTCGTCGATGCGTCGCATCGTCGACTTCCCGGTCGGATCGTCCGGATTCGGCCGCGTGAGGTCGTCGATGTACGGGCGGTGGAGGTCGGGTTCGCCCTCGGGGTTCCGCGGGACGTCGCCGAAGTCGCGCGCGAGCTCCTCGAGCGAGCCGTACACGTCGACCCTCGGGTACTCGGGGTCGTCGCTCTTCCACACCGGGATCGGCGAGCCGAAGTACCGGTTGCGGCTGATCGACCAGTCGCGCGCATTGCCGACCCACTTGCCGAACTGCCCGTACTTGACGTTCTCCGGCACCCAGGTGATGTCCTCGTTGAGCTCGGTCATCCGATCCCGGAAGTCCGGGACGCGCACGAACCAGCTCGACACGGCCTTGTAGATCAGCGGGTTCCGGCAGCGCCAGCAGTGCGGGTACGAGTGCTCGTAGCTGGCCTGGCGCACGAGCCGGCCCTCGGCCCTGAGCAGCTGGGTGAGCGGCTTGTTCGCGTCGCTCCAGAGCTGCCCCGCGACATCCGTCACGTCCGGCAGGAACCGGCCGGCGTCGTCGAGCGAGAGCACCACGGGGATCCCGTTCGCCTCGCAGACCTTCTGGTCCTCCTCGCCGTAGGCGGGCGCGAGGTGGACGAGGCCCGTGCCGTCCTCGGTCGTGACGTAGTCGGCGACGAGGATCCGCCACGCGTCCTGGAGCCCGAACTGCTCGACGTCGGCGTAGTAGTCGAAGAGCCGGTCGTAGGTAACGCCCTCGAGGTCGGCGCCGAGCACCGTCCGCGAGACGGCCGCGCGGGCCTCGTCGGCCGACTCGTAGCCGAGCTCCTTCGCGTACGCGCCGACGAGGTCGGCCGCGAGCAGGTACTCGGCGCCGAGCACCTCGGTGTCGGACGGACGGTCGGTCGCCTGCTCGCGGAGCACGGTCGCGTCGGGCGTGCCGTTCGGGCCGGCGGGGACGACCGCGTACGTGATGGTCGGCCCGACCGCGAGCGCGAAGTTCGTCGGCAGCGTCCACGGCGTGGTGGTCCACGCGAGCGCGCGGACGGCGGTGAGCCCGAGCGACTCGGCCTTCGGCCCGGTGAGCGGGAACGTGACCGTGACGGTCTGGTCCTGCCGCATCTTGTAGACGTCGTCGTCCATGCGCAGCTCGTGGTTGGACAGCGGGGTCTGGTCGCGCCAGCAGTAGGGCAGCACGCGGTGGCCCTCGTAGGCGAGCCCCTTCTCGTGCAGGGTCTTGAACGCCCAGATCACCGACTCCATGAAGGTGACGTCGAGCGTCTTGTAGTCGTTCTCGAAGTCGACCCAGCGCGCCTGCCTGGTGACGTACTCCTCCCACTCCTTCGTGTAGCGGAGCACGGCGTCGCGGGCCGCGCGGTTGAACGCCGCGATGCCCATCTCCTCGATCTGGCTCTTGTCGGTGATGCCGAGCTGTCGCTCGGCCTCGAGCTCGGCGGGCAGGCCGTGCGTGTCCCAGCCGAACCGCCGGTGGACCTGCTTGCCGCGCATGGTCTGGAAGCGCGGGAAGACGTCCTTCGCGTAGCCGGTCAGGAGGTGCCCATAGTGCGGGAGGCCGTTCGCGAACGGCGGGCCGTCGTTGAAGACCCACTCGGTCGCGCCCTCGCGCTGGTCGATCGAGGCCTGGAACGTCGCGTCCGACTTCCAGAACGCGAGGACCTGCTCCTCGATGCTCGGGAAGTGGGGTGAGGGGGTGACGCCGTGGTCGTCTGGGGTGCGCGGGTACACGCTCGCTCCTTGCGGGACGGTTGCCGTCACGAGGACGCCGGCGGCTCGATCGAGCCCCGCCGCGGTACCACCTCGCTTGCCCCGGCTGCCCGGGACCCCTCTCGCTGCGGCTGTGACGGGCCTGCCCCGTTCGGTTCTACTGACGAGCGGATGCCTCGCAGCGCCCGCTCGCGTTCTTCCGAAGACTCCCCGGTGATGGCCGGATCGCAGTCGTTGCGTCGAGTCTACCGGCTCCGGGGCCGCTATGCTGTGGCTCGCGTGAGAGCGCTCTCACGATCCGGACGCCGCGCCGGCCCGCCCCCGCACCACCGACTCGATGAGGAGCACCGTGCCCCAGCCCGCCGTCGCACCGAGCGCCCTGCCGCGCCGCACCTTCCTCGCGCTCGGCGGTTCGACCGCCCTTGCCGCGGCGCTCGCGGCCTGCACGCCCGCGGGAGCGGGCGCCCCCGCGGGCCCGACGATCACGCCGACGCCGAACCCGAGCGGATGGCTGCCTCCCGCCGAGCCCATGGCCTTCCCGAAGGGCTACGTCTGGGGAGCCGCGACGAGCGCCTACCAGGTCGAGGGCGCGACGACCGCCGACGGGCGCGGCCCGAGCGTGTGGGACACGTTCGCCGCGAGGTACGGCACCGTCAAGGGCGGCGCCACCGGCGAGCCCGCCGCCGACCAGTACCGCCGGTACGCCGAGGACATCGAGCTCATGACCGACCTCGGCCTCGGCGCCTACCGGTTCTCGGTGTCCTGGCCGCGGATCCAGCCGACCGGGACGGGACCGGCGAACCCGGCCGGCGTCGACCACTACCGGCGCCTCGTCGACGCGCTCGGCGACGCCGGGATCCGCCCGATGATCACGCTCTTCCACTGGGACCTCCCCCAGGCCCTGCAGGATGCGGGCGGGTGGGCGTCGCGCGACACCGCGCAGCGCTTCGCCGAGTACGCCGCGATCCTGTTCGACGCGCTCGGCGACGTCGAGGCCGACTGGATGACCGTGAACGAGCCGAAGACGCACGCGTTCGTCGGGCACTGGTACGGCGGCCACGCGCCCGGCCTGCGCGACCCCGACGTCGCGGCCGCCGCCGTGCACCACCAGTTGCTCGCGCACGGGCTCGCGACGCGGGCGTTCCGCGACCATGGCGCGTCCGGGCGGATCGGCATCGGCCTCAACCTGCTCCCCGCCTACTCGATCGACCCCGTGAACACGCGCGGCGCCGAGCGGGTCGACGCGAGCGAGAACCGCCTGTTCCTCGACCCGGTGCTCCTCGGGCGCTACCCCGACGACGCGATCGGCTCGGCGCCCGGCCAGCTGCCGGCTGATCCGGCCGCGTTCGCGGCGCTCGCGCTGCCCGGCGACCTCGAGGTCGTGTCCTCGCCGCTCGACTTCCTCGCGATCCAGTACTACGGCGTCACGGGCGTCGATCCCATCGGCAACCAGGTGGAGATCGCGCCGACCTCGGCCGCGAGCTGGCAGCAGGTGCGCGCGGAGGGCCTGTACGACCTGCTGATCCGACTCCGCGACGACTACCCCTCGATCCCGATCGTCATCACCGAGAACGGGATCCCGGACGAGACGTCCGCCCTCACCGTCGACGACCCGTACCGGGTCGAGTTCCTGCGCACGCACTTCCAGCAGGCGGCCCGCGCGATCGGGGACGGCGTGCCGCTCGAGGGGCACTACGTGTGGTCGCTGCTCGACAACTTCGAGTGGGCCGAGGGCTACGACCAGCGGTGGGGGCTCGTCGCGGTCGACTTCGACACCCAGGAGCGCACGCCGAAGCGCAGCGCGGGCTTCTACTCGGACGTCATCGCCGCGAACGCGGTCGCTCCGGCGTGAGCGGGCGCGGGGTCGGGCCCGCCGGCGCGACTCAGCGATACGCCTCGCGCACGAGCGCGACGAGCGCGTGCTCGGACACCCCGTTCAGGCGCGCCTCCTCGACGAGGTCGTGGATCGCGCCCGCGAGCGCGGTGTGGTGGCCGAGTCGCTTCGCGACCACGGCCCCCCTGCCCCGCGTGAGCTCGATCAGGCCCTCGTCGCGGAGGACACGGTAGGCGCGGAGGACCGTGTGCACGTTGAGGTCGAGCGCCTCGGCGAGGTCGCGCGCGGCCGGCAGGCGCTCGCCGTACGGGCTGCGCCCGTCGACGATCGAGGCGCGGATGCCGGACGCGACCTGCTCGTACAGCGGCGTCGGCCGCGACGGATCGACGTGGAGGAGCATCCTCTGATCCTATTGTTCTATCTCAACTCGCACTATTGGATGGCCTCGCCGACCGGGCGCTGTCAGGATGGGTCGCGGCCGGCACCCCGGCCCTTCGCATCGCACCATCCGAGGAGCCCATGTCCGCCCCCGCCGTCCCCGGCCCGACCGCCTCCCCCGCCCGCCGTGTCGCGTGGGCGTCGATGGTCGGCACGTCCCTCGAGTCCTTCGACTTCTACGTCTTCGCCTACTTCTCCGCGTTCTTCATCGGGCCGCTGTTCTTCTCGCCGCTGGGCGGGTTCGGGGAGACGCTCGCGGCCTTCTCGACGATCGCGCTCGCGTTCGTGGTCCGCCCGATCGGCGCCGCGATCTTCGGCCACATGGGCGACCGGCTCGGCCGCCGCGCCACGCTGCTGTGGACCGTCGCGATCATGGGCGTCGCGACCGGCCTCATCGGCCTCCTGCCCACCTACGCGCAGGCGGGCTGGGTCGGCGCGATCCTCCTCGTCCTCCTCCGCATCGTGCAGGGCCTCTCCCTCGGCGGCGAGTGGGGCGGCTCGATCCTGCTCGCGACCGAGCACTCCGGGCGCGTGAAGCGCGCCTTCTACGCGGCGATCCCGCAGCTCGGCTCCCCCGTCGGCTCGATCCTCTCGGCGGTCGTGTTCATCGTGATGACCCTCGTGCTGCCGGCCGAGGAACTCGCGGCGTGGGGCTGGCGCATCCCGTTCCTGCTCGCGGTGCCGCTGCTCGCGGTCTCGCTGTACCTGCGCTGGTCGATCACCGAGACGCCCGTGTTCGAGCACGTCGTCGCCGAGGGCCGCCGCGACCGCGTGCCGTTCCTCACGATGTTCGCGCAGCGCCCGACGCAGATCGCGGTCGCGATCGGCGCCGCGTTCCTCGGCATCGGCTCGTACTCGCTGATGAACACGTACACGATCAACTACGGGGCATCTCAACTCGGGTTCGCCTTCCAGGACCTGCTCGTCGCGACGACCATCGGCGGGCTCCTCCAGCTCGTCACGATCCCGCTGTTCGGCGCGTGGGCGAACCGGATCGGGTCGGCGCAGGTGGTCGCGTGGGGCGCGCTCGGCACGCTGCTGATCGCGTTCCCGATGTACTTCCTGCTCCAGTTCGCGACCTTCCCGATCCTCGTCGGGACGATGATCGTCGGCGGCATCCTCCCGACGATGTCGTGGGCCGCGCTCGGCGGACTCATGGCCGACCTGTTCCCCGACCACTTCCGCTACTCCGCGCTGTCGGTGTCGTACGCGATCGCCGCGACGATCGGCGGATTCGTGCCGCTCGTGACGGCCGCGCTCGGCGAGGGCACGGCGTACGCGTGGTGGCACCCGGGCATCGTCCTCGCGATCCTCTCGGTCGTGACGCTCCTCGCGTCGGTCGCCGCGGCGCGCATGGCCCGTCGCGGTGCCGCGTTCGACGAGGCATCCGAAGTCGACGCCTCGGAGCCCGTCGCGGCCTGACGCGTCGACGCCCCACTCCCCCGTCCGGCACCGGGCGCCCCCGACGGCGCCCGGTGCCGGTGCGTTCCGACCGGGAACGGAGCCTCCGCTAGGCTTGATCGTCGTACATTCAGGCACCTCATCACGGACCCGGTGCCGCACATACCGAACCGGAGCATCATGACCGACGCGCGCATCCCCGAGAAGCCGGCCCTCGAGGGCCTCGAAGCCAAGTGGGGCGGTGTCTGGGAGACGCAGGGCACCTACCGGTTCGACCGCGAGCACGCGACCCGGGAGTGCATCTACTCGATCGACACCCCGCCGCCCACCGCGTCGGGTTCGCTGCACATCGGCCACGTCTTCTCCTACACGCACACCGACGTCGTGGCGCGCTTCCAGCGCATGCGCGGCAAGGACGTCTTCTACCCGATGGGCTGGGACGACAACGGCCTGCCGACCGAGCGCCGCGTGCAGAACTACTACGGCGTCCGCTGCGACCCGACGCTGCCGTACGACGCCGACTTCACGCCGCCCTTCGAGGGCGGCGAAGGCAAGAGCACCAAGGCCGCCGACCAGGTGCCGATCTCGCGCCGCAACTTCATCGAGCTCTGCGAGCGCCTCACCGTGGAGGACGAGCAGCAGTTCGAGGCGCTCTGGCGCACGCTCGGCCTCTCGGTCGACTGGACCCAGACCTACCGCACCATCGGCGACGAGGCGCTGTTCACGTCGCAGCTCGCCTTCGTCCGCAACGTCGAGCGCGGCGAGGCCTACCAGGCGCTCGCGCCGACGCTGTGGGATGTCACGTTCCGCACCGCGGTCGCGCAGGCCGAGCTCGAGGACCGCGAGCAGCCCGGCCACTACCACCGGGTGTCGTTCCACCGCCCCGACGGCGGGATCATCGAGATCGAGACCAGCCGGCCCGAGCTGATCCCCGCGTGCGTCGCGCTCGTCGCGCACCCGGACGACGAGCGGTACCAGCCCCTGTTCGGCTCGACCGTCACGACGCCGGTGTTCGGCGTCGAGGTGCCGGTCCTGGCCCACCACCTCGCCCAGAAGGACAAGGGCACCGGCATCGCCATGATCTGCACGTTCGGCGACGTGACCGACGTCGTGTGGTGGCGCGAGCTGAACCTGCCCAACCGCGCGATCGTGGGCTTCGACGGCCGCATCCTCGCCGAGGCGCCCGAGGCGATCACGACCGAGGCCGGCCTCGCCGCCTACGCGCAGCTCGCGGGCAAGACCGCCTTCTCGGCGAAGCAGGCCGTGGTCGACCTGCTCCGCGAGTCCGGCGACCTGCTCGCCGACCCCAAGGCGATCACGCACCCCGTGAAGTTCTTCGAGAAGGGCGACCGCCCGCTCGAGATCGTCTCGACCCGCCAGTGGTACATCAGGAACGGCGCGCGCGACGCCGAGCTGAAGTCGCGGCTCCTCGCGATCGGCAAGGAGATCGACTGGCACCCCGACTTCATGCGGGTGCGCTACGAGAACTGGGTCGGCGGCCTCTCGGGCGACTGGCTCGTCTCGCGCCAGCGCTTCTTCGGCGTCCCGATCCCGGTCTGGTACCCGCTCGACGGCGAGGGCAGCCCCGTCTTCGACGAGCCCATCGTCGCGAACCGCGAGCTGCTGCCGGTCGACCCGTCGTCGACCGCGGCGCCCGGCTACGACGAGGCGCAGCGCGGCGAGCCGAACGGCTTCATCGGCGAGCTCGACGTCATGGACACCTGGGCGACCTCCTCGCTCACCCCGCAGCTCGCGGGCGGCTGGGAGCGCGACCCTGAGCTCTTCGACCTCGTGTTCCCGTACTCGCTCCGCCCGCAGGGCCAGGACATCATCCGCACGTGGCTGTTCTCGACCGCGCTGCGCGCCCAGCTCGAGCACGGCACGTCGCCGTGGGGAAACGCCGCGATCTCCGGCTTCATCGTCGACCCGGACCGCAAGAAGATGTCCAAGTCGAAGGGCAACGTCGTCACGCCCGCCGGCCTGCTCGAGCAGCACGGCTCGGACGCGGTGCGGTACTGGGCTGCCTCGAGCCGCCTCGGCACGGACGCCGCGTTCGACCCGCAGAACCCGACGCAGGTGAAGATCGGCCGCCGCCTCGCGATCAAGGTCCTGAACGCCGCCAAGTTCATCCTCGGCTTCCAGGGCGCGGCGGATGCCCCGGTCACCGAGGCGCTCGACCGCAGCACGCTCGCGACGCTCGCGACCGTGGTCGACCAGGCCACGCGCGCCCTCGAGTCCTACGACCACGCGCGCGCGCTCGAGGTGTCGGAGACGTTCTTCTGGACCTTCTGCGACGACTACCTCGAGCTCGTGAAGGAGCGCGCGTACGGCGAGGCGTCGCCGGCGCAGGCATCCGCGGTCGCGGCCCTGAAGACCGCGCTCACCGTGCTCCTGCGCCTGTTCGCGCCGGTCATCCCGTTCGCGGCCGAGGAGGCGTGGAGCTGGAGCACCGACGGCAGCGTGCACGTCGCCGCCTGGCCGACCGCCGATGAGCTCGCCGCCGGCGCCGGTGCGGGCCCCGAGCTCCTCGAACTCGCGGGCCTCGCGCTCACGGGCATCCGCGGCGCCAAGACGAACGCGAAGGCGTCGCAGAAGACGCCCGTGTCGCGCGCGGTGGTCGCCGGCCCTGCCGACACGATCCGCCTGCTCGCGACCGCAGCCGACGACCTCCGCGCCGTCGGACGGATCGCCGAGCTGTCCTTCGCGGAGGCCGAGACGCTCGAGGTGCGCGACGTGGAGCTCGACGCACCGCAATAAGGGGGAACCATGACGTACGAGATCCGAGCCGCCGGGGAAGAGGACTTCTTCGGCTGGCTGCCGCTGTTCGACGACTACTGCCGCTTCTACGAGCACGAGCTCGACGACGCGAAGGCGCTCATCGTCTGGAACTGGCTCCGCGACGAGGCGCATCCGCTCGACGCGGTGCTCGCGGTCGACGAGGAGGGGACGCCGATCGGACTCGCGCAGTTCCGCGCGGCGCCCGACACGCTCACGGCGACGACCGGCTACGTGCTCGACGACCTCTGGGTCCGTCCCGACCACCGGACCTCGGGCATCGGCCGCTCGCTCATCGAGCACGTGCACGGGCTCGCCGCGGCGCACGGTGGCGGCGTGACCTGGATCACGCGTCCCGACAACGAGGACGCGATCCGGCTCTACGACTCGGTCGCGCAGCGCACCGAGTGGGTCACCTACGAGATGGGCGCCTGATGCAGCTCGGCACGCGCTGGGCGTTCGGCTCCGAGCCGCCCGCTTCGGTGCCCGCCGAGGTCCGCGAGCGGATCGCGGCGGCCGAGGCCGGCCGGACCGACGGCGCCGGACGGACCTGGACGCTGACCTGGCTCGAGGGCCGGCCGATCGCCGAACTCGACGACGGCACGGTCGTGCGCGAGGCGGCCCCCGGGTATGCGACGGATGCCGCGGACGCCGACGACGAGTGGTGA
The DNA here is from genome assembly GCF_043518605.1 of Agromyces sp. MMS24-JH15. Lineage (GTDB taxonomy): Bacteria > Actinomycetota > Actinomycetes > Actinomycetales > Microbacteriaceae > Agromyces. Next base: position 2,864,289 of record NZ_CP171358.1, on the reverse strand, counting down.
TCCCGAACGTGGGATGACAGGATTCGACGCATGCTGAGCGGGCGCAAGGTCGGCCTCCGGGCCCGACACGACGACGACATCCCCATCCTCAGGCGTGAGCTCTTCGACGACGTCGTGAATGCCTCCCGGGCGGACGGGCGGCCGTGGCGGCCGCTCACGCACGGCTTCAAGGATCCGCGGCTCGTCGTGGACGACTCGGACGACCGGCAGGTGCCGTTCTCGGTGGTGGCGCTGGACGGCGGCAGGCTCATCGGCTCGGCGACGCTCTGGGGCATCGACACGCACAACCGCACCGCGCACCTCGGGATCGGACTCCTGCCGGATGCCCGCGGCCAGGGCTGCGGCACCGACGCCGTCGCCGTCCTGTGCCACTACGGCTTCATCGTGCGAGGTCTCCACCGACTCCAGATCGACACGCTCGCCGACAACACGCCGATGCTCCGCTCCGCCGAACGCAACGGCTTCGTGCGCGAGGGCGTGCTGCGGTCGTCGGCGTGGGTGATGGGCGAATTCCTCGACGAGGTGATCCTCGGGCTCCTCGCCGACGACTGGCGGCAGGGATCCCGCACGCCGGACTGAACCGACCGGCCGGCTACGCCCGCGCGACGACCTCGCCGTGCGGCATGAGGAGCCAGCCGTCCGGGTCGGACGCCCAGTCGCGCCACGCCCGGGCGATCGCCTCGAGGTCGGCCCGATCGGCGTAGCGGGCGTCGATCGCGTGGAGCGCGAAGGTCGACTCGGTCGCGCGTTCGGCCCAGGCCCCGCCCCACCACTCGCGGTCCTCGGGCGACGCGAAGACCCACACGCTGCCGGTCGCGTCGACATCGGCGAAGCCGGCCGCACGCGCCCACGCCGCGAGGTGTCGACCGGCGTTCGACTCGCCGCCGTTCCACCGGTGCACGAGGTGGTAGAGCTCGAGCCAGCGCGTGAGGCCGGGCGACTCGGGACTCCAGATCACGCCGCCGTAGTCGACCTCGCGCACGGCGAGGACCCCGCCCGGCTTCAGCACGCGCCGCCATTCGCGGAGCGCGTCGACCGGTCGCGCGAGGTGCTGGAGCACCTGGTGCGCGTGGACGATGTCGAACGAGGCATCCGGGAAGTCGAGCGCGTACGCGTCGCCGACCGTGAACTCGACGTTCGGCACGCCCTCGCGCTCGGCGAGGCCCGCGGCCCGCTCGACCACGTCGGCGGCCGCGTCGAGCCCGACCACGCGACCCGGCGCGACCCTGCGTGCGAGGTCGACCGTGATCGTGCCCGGACCGCTCCCGACGTCGAGGATCGTCGCGCCCTCGCGCAGGTGCGGGATCAGGTACGCGGCGGAGTTCTCCACGGTGCGCCAGGAGTGCGTGCGCAGGACGCTCGCGTGGTGGCCGTGCGTGTACTCGTCTCGTTCCCCGGCCATCGCTCCTGCCGACTCAGATCGCGAAGCCGAGCGCGCGCATCATGTCCCGACCGTCGTCGGTGATGCGCTCGGGGCCCCACGGCGGCATCCACACCCAGTTGATGCGGAACTGCTCGACGATCCCGTCGAGCGCCTCGGCCGTCTGCTCCTCGAGCACGTCGGTGAGGGGGCATCCGGCACTCGTCAGCGTCATGTGGATGACGAGCGCATCGTGCTCGTCGTCCCAGCCGAGGTCGTAGATCAGCCCGAGGTCGACGACGTTGACGCCGAGCTCGGGGTCCACGACGTCCTTCAACGCCTCGGTGACCTCGTCGAACTTCTCGGGGGCGAGTGTGCTGACCATGGATCGAGTCTACGCCCGGCCTACTCGGCCGAGGCCTCGAGCACGGCGGCCTCGGCGTCGGCGGCCTCGGCGACGTGGTAGCGGTCGTAGCCCTCCTCCTCGAGCCGCTCGGCGAGCTCCGGGCCGCCCTGCTCGGCGATCTTGCCGGCGACGAACACGTGCACGAAGTCCGGCTTGATGTAGCGGAGGATGCGCGTGTAGTGCGTGATGAGGAGGATGCCGAGGCCCGTGTTCGCCTTGGCGCGGTTCACGCCCTCGGAGACGATCTTCAGCGCGTCGACGTCGAGGCCCGAGTCGGTCTCGTCGAGCACTGCGAAGCGCGGCTTCAGGAGCTCGAGCTGGAGGATCTCGTTGCGCTTCTTCTCGCCGCCCGAGAAGCCCTCGTTGACGTTGCGCTCGGCGAAGGCCGAGTCCATCTTGAGGTTCGTCATCGCGCCGCGGACGTCCTTCAGCCACGTGCGGATCGCGGGCGCCTCACCCTCGATCGCGGTCTTCGCGGTGCGGAGGAAGTTCGTGACGGTGACGCCGGGGATCTCGACCGGGTACTGCATCGCGAGGAACAGGCCCGCGCGCGCACGCTCGTCGACCGACATCTCGAGCACGTTCTCGCCGTCGAGGAGGATCTCGCCCTCGACGACGGAGTACTTCGGGTGGCCGGCGATCGTGTAGGCGAGGGTCGACTTGCCGGACCCGTTCGGGCCCATGATGGCGTGGATCTCGCCCTCGTTGATGACGAGGTCGACGCCGCGGAGGATCTCGCGGGTGCCCTGGTCGGTCTCGACGTTGACGTGCAGGTTCTTGATCTCGAGCACGGACATGATCTGGGGGTTCTCTTTTCGATCGGGGATCGGCCCTCGGGCCGGGAAGTGATGGGGCCTGGCCGTGCTAGACGGCCAGGGTGACCGTCGGGTCGATGAGGACGTCGCCGCCCTGCACCTCGACCTGGTAGACGGGGACCGGCTCGTAGGCCGGGAGGGTGAGCGGCTTGCCGGTCTTCAGCGAGAACTTCGACCCGTGCGCCCAGCACTCGAGCGTGTCGTCCTCGACGAATCCCTCGGCGAGGGAGATGTCACCGTGGGTGCACGTGTCGCCGATGGCGAACACCGCGCCCGCGGAATCCTTCACGACGGCGATCGGGGTGCCCTCGACGACGAACTTCGAGGCCTGGTTCTCGACGAGGTCCTCGACCCCGCACACGCGAACGGATGCCACGTCAGGCCCCCTGCAGCTCGGCCTCGAGGGCCTCGATCAGGTGCGCCTCGAGCTCGGCCGATCCGATCTGCTGCACGATCTCGGTGAGGAAGCCGCGGACGACGAGTCGGCGCGCCTCCTCCTCGGTGATGCCGCGGGCCATGAGGTAGAAGAGCTGCTCGTCGTCGAAGCGACCGGTCGCCGACGCGTGGCCGGCGCCCGCGATGTCGCCCGTCTCGATCTCGAGGTTGGGGACCGAGTCCGCGCGCGTCCCGTCGGTCAGCACGAGGTTGCGGTTCTGCTCGTACGAGTCGGTGCCGACCGCCGAGTTGCCGATCAGGACGTCGCCGATCCAGACGCTGCGCGCGCCCTGGCCCTGGAGCGCGCCCTTGTACGTCACGCGCGAGCGCGTGTTCGGTGCGTCGTGGTGGACGAAGACCTGCTGCTCGAGGTGCTGGCCGGCGTCGGCGAAGTAGAGGCCGAACGCCTCGACGTCGCCGCCCTGCTCGGCGAGGTGCGTCGACGGGTTCACCCGGACGACCTTGCCGCCGAGCGAGACGACGATGTGCTTGAGCTTCGCGTCGCGGCCGATCCGCGCGAACTGGCTCGAGAGGTGCACCGAGTCGTCGGTCCACTCCTGGAGCGAGACGACCGTGAGGTTCGCGCCCTCGCCGACCAGGATCTCGACGTTCTCGGTGAGGCGCGCGTCGCCCGTGCCGCGGAGCACGACGAGGCCGCGGCTGTTCGGGGCCGCCTCGATGATCGTGTGCGCCGCGCGCGGCGCGGTGCCGAGCCCGGTTCGCGTGACGGTGACGAGCTTGTCGTCCTCGCCGCCGACCGCGATGAGCAGTGCCTCGCCGAAGCTCGACCAGGCGTTCGCGCTCGCGCGCTCCTCGGGGATGCCCGCGGCGCCGATCCGGGCGTCGTCGCGGCCGATCCAGGAGATCTCGACGCCGGATGCCTCGGTCGCTTCGATGCCGGGGCGCGAGCCGTCGAGCTCGCCCGCGGTCAGGTCGGCGAAGACGGCGACGGGCGAGAGCTTCCACTCGTGCTCACGGCCCGTGACCGGTGCGAAGTCCGCGACGTCGACGGACCGGAACCGCTCGGATCGGGTCTGGACGGGCACGAACGAGCCGGCGCCGTCGGAGTGGGCGCGGAGGCCGTGCTGACCCTCGGTGGCCAGGGCAGATGAAGGCAGGGCTGTGCTCTGCAGGGGGGCGGTCACGTTCAGCCCACCGATCCTTCCATGCCCATCTCGATGAGCTTGTTGAGTTCCATCGCGTACTCCATGGGCAGCTCGCGCGCGATCGGCTCGATGAAGCCGCGCACGATCATGGCCATCGCCTCGTCCTCGGGGATGCCGCGCGCCATGAGGTAGAAGAGTTGCTCCTCGCTGACCTTCGAGACCGTGGCCTCGTGGCCGAGCTGCACGTCGTCGACGCGGATGTCGATCGCCGGGTAGGTGTCGCTGCGCGAGATCGTGTCGACCAGGAGCGCGTCGCAGCGGACGGTGTTCGCCGAGTGGTGCGCGTTCGCGTCGACGCGGACCTCGCCGCGGTAGCCCGCGCGACCGCCGCCGCGCGCGATCGACTTCGAGACGATCGAGGACTGCGTGTACGGCGCCATGTGGATCATCTTCGCGCCGGCGTCCTGGTGCTGCCCCGGGCCCGCGAACGCGACCGAGAGGGTCTCGCCCTTGGCGCGCTCGCCCACCAGGAAGATGGACGGGTACTTCATGGTGACCTTGGAACCGATGTTGCCGTCGATCCACTCCATGGTGGCGCCCTCGTGGGCGATGGCGCGCTTGGTGACCAGGTTGTAGACGTTGTTCGACCAGTTCTGGATCGTCGTGTACCGCACGCGGGCGTTCTTCTTCACGATGATCTCGACGACGGCCGAGTGGAGCGAGTCGCTCTTGTAGATCGGGGCCGTGCAGCCCTCGATGTAGTGGACGTAGCTGTCCTCGTCCGCGATGATCAGGGTCCGCTCGAACTGGCCCATGTTCTCGGTGTTGATCCGGAAGTAGGCCTGCAGCGGGATCTCGACGTGCACGCCCTTCGGGACGTAGACGAACGAGCCGCCCGACCAGACGGCCGTGTTCAGCGCGGCGAACTTGTTGTCGCCGGCGGGGATGACGGTGCCGAAGTACTCCTCGAAGATCTCGGGGTGCTCCCGCAGCGCGGTGTCGGTGTCGAGGAAGATGACGCCCTGCGCCTCGAGGTCCTCGCGGATCTGGTGGTAGACCACCTCGGACTCGTACTGCGCGGCGACCCCCGCGACGAGGCGCTGGCGCTCGGCCTCGGGGATGCCGAGGCGCTCGTAGGTGTTGCGGATGTCCTCGGGCAGGTCCTCCCAGGTCTGGGCCTGCTTCTCCGTCGAGCGGACGAAGTACTTGATGTTGTCGAAGTCGATCTCCGACAGGTCGGCGCCCCACGTGGGCATCGGCTTGCGCTCGAACAACTGCAGGGCGCGGAGGCGGCGCTGGAGCATCCACTCGGGCTCGTTCTTGAGCCCGGAGATCCCGGCGACCACCTCCTCCGACAGGCCGCGGCGTGCGGATGCACCGGCGGCGTCGGAGTCGGCCCAGCCGAATTCGTACGTGCCGAGCCCCTCGAGCTCGGGGCGATCGATCAGGACGTCCGTCATGCTTCCTCTTTCTCCTCCCAGGCGACCGGATGTCATTCCGGCTCATCGTCCGGGTGCGAGGCGAGGTTCGGGCTCGCGTCGGACGACGAATGTGCGGGCGGCTCCACTGCGAACCTAGACTGGTCGGCGGATCCGGTGACCACGAGTCTCCGCGTCCGACGGATTCGCCAACAGTCAAGTCTACAGGGTCGCTGGCGCCGTCGCCCGGACCCCCGGTGACACCCCCGAAGCGACCCGGATCGGGAATACGAGCGTGAACCGCTTCATCGCCTGGCTGCCGACGCGCGTCGACGGCCGCATCCGCCTCTTCGCGTGGCTCTCCTTCCTCGCGGAGACGGTCATCATCGCGACCGGCGGAGCGGTGCGACTCACGGGCTCGGGCCTCGGATGCCCCACCTGGCCGACCTGCACGGCCGAGTCGCTCGTCCCGACCGAGGAGCTGAGCTACCACTCGCTGATCGAGTTCGGCAACCGCATGATGACCGGCGTCGTCGGCATCGTGGCCGTCATCCTGCTCGTGCTCGTCTGGCGCCTGCGGCGCGAGCGGCGCGACCTCTGGACCCTCGCGCTCATCGTGGTGCTCGGCATCGTCGCGCAGGCCATCGTGGGCGGCATCACGGTGTGGACCGGCCTCAACCCGTTCATCGTCGGGTTCCACTACGTCTCCTCGCTCCTGCTCGTGTGCGTGACCGCCGCGTTCCTCGCCCGGCTCGACGCCGTGCCCGGTCCGCGCGAGCGCGCGGTGCCCGCGTGGTACGCGGGGCTCACGCACCTCACGAGCGCCGTGCTCGCGCTCACGATCGTGTTCGGGGTCCTCACGACGGGCGCGGGTCCCCACTCGGGCGACGCCGCCGCCGGACGCAACGGGTTCGACGCCGAGCTCCTCGAGCACGTCCACGCGTGGCCGGGGTACGCGCTGCTCGCGCTCACGATCGTGCTCGCGATCGGCGCGTGGCGCCTACGGCTCCCGACCCTGCGCTGGTCGCTCCTGCTGCTCGCGGTCGAGCTCGTCCAGATCGCCGTCGGCCTCTACCAGGCACGCAACGGCCTGCCGCCCGTGCTCGTCGGGATCCACATGGTCCTCGCCGCGCTGTCCGCGGCGACGATGACGGTCCTGATCCTCCACCTGAAGCGGAGCGTCGCGGCCGAGCGCCCGGTCGAGGCGGCCGCCGCCGCGGCGTGAGCCGCCCGCCGTCCTAGGCTGTCGCCATGCCCGACGACGCCCCGGTGCGCATCGACGCCTGGCTCTGGGCGGTGCGCCAGTACAAGACCCGTTCGGCCGCGACCGCGGCGTGCCGGGCCGGGCACGTCCGCGTGAACGGCGAACGCGCGAAGGCGGCGCAGCAGGTGCGGCCCGGCGACGAGGTCCGCGTGCGGGTCGCCGGCTTCGACCGCCGACTCGTCGTGCGGCGCACGATCGTGAAGCGCGTGTCCGCCGCGCTCGCCGCGACCGCGGCCGAGGACCTGACGCCTCCCCCGCCGCCGCGCGAGGCGGTGCCCGCCGTGGTCGTGCGCGACCGCGGCGCCGGACGTCCGACGAAGCGCGAACGGCGCGATCTCGACCGGCTCCGGGGCCGCTGAGGCGCCGCGACCGGTCCGGGGGCTAGCCTGAGGCGGTGCACAAGGAGTTCAGCCACGAACCCGACGGCCGCCGCTACGTGCTTCGCGTGAACGGCGAGATCGCGAGCGTCCTCGACTACCGCGTGCTCGGCGACGCGGTCTCGTTCAGCCGGACCTTCACGAATCCGACGTACCGCGGCAGCGGCCTCGCCGGCGACCTCGTCGCCTTCGCGGCCGACGACGTCGAACGGACCACGAGCCTGCGGATCGTGCCGAGCTGCTGGTACGTCGGCCAGTGGTTCGACCGGCACCCCGACCGAGCCCACCTGCTCGACCCGAGGACGACCTGACGGTGGTCGCGGGCTACTCCGCCGCGCAGGTGCGCGCCGCCGAGGCGCCGCACCTCGCCGCGGGCGAGCCGCTCATGCTGCGCGCCGCGGCGGCGCTCGCGGCGGTGATCCGCGCCGAGCTCGTCGCGGCCGGCAGGCCCCGCGGGCCCGTGCTCCTGCTCGTCGGCGCGGGCGACAACGGCGGGGACGCGCTGTTCGCGGGCGCCGCGCTCGCGGCCGACGGCGTCGAGGTGCTCGCCGCGCCGACGGGCCCGCGCCGCCACGCGGAGGGCGACGCCGCCGGGCGCGTGGCCGGGGTCGTCTTCCTGGAGCCCGACGAGACCGAGCCCGAGGAGGTCGGTGCGATCGCGGCCGGCTCGGCGGTCGTCGTGGACGGGATCCTCGGCACGGGGACGAGCGCGTCGCCCGCGCTGCGCGGCCCGGCGCGCGAGCTCGTCGCCGCGGTGCTCGCCTCGATCGCCGGGCACGCCGGACGGGCCGGGCACGCCGGACGATCCGAGCGCTCCGATCGCGGCCCGGGCGGGGCATCCGCTCGCCCGATCGTGGTCGCCGTCGACCTGCCGAGCGGGATCCAGCCGGATGACGGCACGGTGCCCGACCCGATCGTCCTCCGCGCCGACGTCACGGTCACGTTCGGCGCGGTCAAGGCCGGGATGCTGCTCGAGCCGGCCGCGGAGTACGCGGGCCGGCTCGAGCTCGTCGACCTCGGGCTCGGGCCCGAGCTGGCGACGATGGTCCCGCTCGTCGAGCGGGCGTGAGGGTCAGTACCAGTTCATCGACTGCGAGTGGCCCCAGGCCGAGCACGGCGTGCCGTAGGCGCGCGCGATGTAGTCCAGGCCCCACGAGATCTGCGTGGTCGCGTTGGTCGCCCAGTCGGCGCCGGCGGACGCCATCTTCGAGCCGGGCAGCGACTGCGGGATGCCGGTCGCGCCGCTCGAGGCGTTGTACGCGGCGTAGTTCCAGCCGGACTCCTTCTGCCACAGGTTGTCGAGGCACTGGAACTGGCTGTCGCCCCAGCCGCGTGCGGCGGCCAGCTCGCGGGCGGTGCCGCGGGCGCCGTCGGGCGTGTTGGCGCGTGCCTGCGCCTCAGCCGCGGCGGCGGCGGCCTCGGCGGCCTTCTGCGCCTGGATGCGGTCGTACTCCTCGGCCGCCGCGCGGACCGTGCCGGCCTCGGCCTGCGTCTGCTTCGTCAGGTCGATGACCTGCTCGGTCGGGAGCGTGCGGTACTCGCTGAGCGAGGCCACCGAGGCGGCGAGGGCCGTCGAGTCGACCTTGCCGCTCGCGGCGGCGAGGGTGTCGGTGGCGACGCCGAGGGTGTCCTCGGCGTGGCTGATGGCCTTCGCCTCGGCGACGGTCGAGTAGGCCGCGAGCTGGTCCGCGTGCAGGCCGGTCGCGTTGGTGACGGCGGCGGTCGCGGCGGCCCGCTCGTTCGCCTGGACGGCGGACTGGATCGTGAAGCCGCTGCCGACCACGAGCACGGTCGCGGCGATCGCGCCGGCGACGATGATGCGCCGGCGACCGAGGGCCTGCAGGCGGTTCGCGCGCCGGGTGCCGGACTCGGCTGCCTCGGGGGCGGCGGTCTCGGCGGGGGCGGTGCGGTCGGGGGTGGAGGTGCGGGAAGAGCTGGTGCTGGTGTTGCGCATGGGGAAGGGGGTGCTCGGAACAATCAGGTCGGGTTGCCCCTCCGAGCCGGGGCTTCGGGCAACGGCGAGCCACTCTGCCCCCCGAAACTGGACAGATCCTCAGTTCCAGCTGGGCAAGTCGTGCATGGACCCGCTCGCATCCGCGGGATTCCGGGCGAGCGGGCGCGGCATACTCGGAGGGTGACGGATGCCCCGACCGCCTTCCCGACCCCCTCCGACGCCGACCGCTGCCCGTGCGGGAGCGGCGACGCGTTCGGCGCGTGCTGCAGCCCGTTCCTGCGCGGGATCGGCGCTCCCCCGACGGCCGTGCAGACCATGCGGTCGCGGTACACCGCGTACGTCGTGGGCGACCGGGCGCACCTGCTCGCGACGTGGCATCCGTCGACCCGACCGGCCGAGCTCGACCTCGATCCCGCGCTCGAGTGGCGCTCGCTCTCGATCCTGCGGACCGAGCGCGGCGGCCCGTTCGACGCCGACGGCGTCGTCGAGTTCGTCGCCGCCTGGCGCGAGGGCGGCGACCGCGGACGCCTGCACGAGACGAGCCGGTTCCGCCGCGAGGGCGGGCGCTGGACCTACGTCGACGGGGACCTCGCGCGCTGAGCGCCTCGCGCGACGACGCAGCGGGTGCGGGCGCCGACTCGCGCCGGTGATGCGGAGTTCACGATCCGGTTCTTGTGCTCGGGAGCGCCGCGGGTGTACTCATCGATCACCCGAACGCTCGATCGACGAGGGAGACGATTCATGAAGGCGTACGTCCTGCACAGTCCGGGCGAGGCTCCGCGGTTCACGGAGGTGGACATCCCGGAACCGGCGCCGGGCGAGGTCCGGGTCCGGGTGACCGCCGCGTCCGTCAACGGGTTCGACCTCGCCGTCGCCGCCGGCATGATGGCGCCGTTCTTCGAGTACCGCTACCCGGTGGTGCTCGGCCGCGAGTTCGCCGGCGTCGTGGACGCCGTCGGGCCGGACGCCGACGGCCTCGCACCGGGCGACCGCGTCATCGGGGTCGTCGCCAAGCCGCACCTCAGCGAGGGCGCGTTCGCCGAGTACACCACCGCGCCTGTCGACTCCGCGGTCGTGCACGCGCCCGCCTCCGTCGACGACGTGGTGGCCGCGTCGCTCGCGCACGGCGGATCGACCGCCGTCGCCTGCCTCGAGCCGATCGACCTCGAGGGCGCGACCGTCCTCATCGTCGGCGCGACGGGCGGCGTGGGCACGCTGGCCGTGCAGCTCGCGGAGGCGGCCGGGGCTCGCGTCATCGCGACCGCGCGCACGCCCGAGGGTGCGGAACTGCTCGAGTCGCTCGGCGCGGACGCCGTCGTCGCCTACCCCGACGGGCTCGGCGACGCGGTCCGGGCGCTCGCGCCCGACGGCGTCGACGCCGCGATCCACCTCGCCGGCGACCCGGCCGAGATCTCGCCGGTCGTGCGCGACGGAGGGCTGTTCGTGTCGCCGCTGCTGTACTCGCCCGAGCAGTTCGCCGACGACCGGCTGACGTTCGTCCCGATCGCCGCGGCGCCCACGCGCGAGATGCTCGCCTCGCTCGTCGCGCTCGTCGACGAGGGCAGCCTGCAGATCATCGTCGACCGCAGCTTCGCGTTCGACGAGCTGGAGGACGCGCACGCGGCCTGGGGCCGGAACACCCTCGGGAACCTCGTGGTGATCGCCCCGGCCTGAGAGGCCGATTCGCCGACCCGGGTCAGTCCGGCCGCTTCGCGCGGCTCGGCTGCACCCGGGTCGGCTCCCCCGGCATCTTCGGGAAGTCCGGCGGGAAGGGCGGCTCGCCGAGGCCGGCCTCGAGGTCGCGCCGCCACCAGTCCAGGAGCACGTCGATGCGGCCGCGCGACGACGCCATGCCCGCCCACGGGTCGCCGCGCTCGGCGAGGCGGCCGGGCACGGTGCCCACCGTGAGCTCGCGCGGCACCGCGGACTCGAGTTCGTCCCACTCGAGCGGGCACGACACGCTCGCCCACGGCAGCGCACGCGGGCTGTAGGCGCCCGCCATCGTGCGATCGCGGTTGGCCTGGTTGAAGTCGACGAAGACGCGCTCGCCGCGCTCCTCCTTCCACCAGGCGGTCGTCACCCGGCTGGGCATCCGCCGCTCGAGCTCGCGCGCGGCCGCGATGACCGCGTGCCGCACGTCGAGGAACTCGTGCTCGGGCTCGATCGGCGCGTAGACGTGGATGCCCCGGTTGCCGGAGGTCTTCACGAAGGCCGTGAGCCCGACCTCGTCGAGCAGGTCGCGCAGCGCGAGCGCCGCGGGCACCGCGTCGCCGAAGTCGGTGCCGGGCTGGGGGTCGAGGTCGATCCGGAGCTGGTCGGGCAGGTCGGACGCGCCCGCGCGCGACGCCCACGGATGGAACACGACGGTGTTCATCTGCGCCGCCCAGACCGCCGCGGCGGGCTCGTCGAGCACGAGCTGCGGGTGCGACCGCCCGCTCGGGTACGTGACCGGCACCGCGCGCACCCACTCGGGCGCGCCCTTGGGCGGGTTCTTCGAGAAGAACTGCTCGCCGTCGACGCCGCCCGGGAACCGCTGCAACGAGACCGGGCGGTCGCCGTTGGCCTCGATGAAGGCGTCGCCCACCGCGACGAGGTACTCGGCGAGGCCGAGCTTCGTGATGCCGGTCTCGGGCCAGAGGACCCGGGCCGGACTCGAGATCCGGATGTCCCGCGGCCCCTGAGGGCCCGGAACGGTCAGCGTCGTCGCGTCGGCAGCCACGCGGGCGACGCTACCGCACCGGTGCGACAGCCGGGGCGGATGCGGCGCGCCGACGGGCGCAGCCCGCCGACCGCGGTCGGGCCCCGGACCGGGGCATCCTCAGTCAGTCCGTACCGGGAGCGGCCGCCCGACGGGCCTTCGCCTCCTCCGCCGCGAACGCCTCGCGGGCGGCCTGCACCTCGGCGCCCGCGAGCCCGGCGCGCCGTTCGGCCAGCCGCACGCGACGCAGCGCCATCGATCGCGCGCCGAACCGCTCGGCGACGCGATCCTCGGCCTCGCGGATGCCCGTGACCACCCAGGCGTCCGCGAGCAGCACGACCTGCGAGGACAGGTTGAGCCAGATCAGGATCGCGATGAGCGACGCGGCCGACGCCAGCAGCGGATTCCGCGACGCACCGCCGACGAAGAGCCCCGAGAGCACCTGCAGCACGGTGAGCGCGAATCCGCCGAGCAGCGCGGCGACCCAGAGGTGGCGAAAGCGCGGCGCGAGGCCCGACAGCAGTCGGATCACCCCGGCGACGACGACCGCGTCGAGGAGGAACGTGACGAGGATCGGCGTCGCGGCGATCGCGAACCGTGCGAACGGCTCGCCCGACCCGATGCCGAGCCGATCGAAGACGGACCCGAGCAGGGTCGTGCCGAACGTCGTCAGCACCGCGCCTGCCGCGAGGAGCACGCCGAACGCGGCCGCGATCGCGAGATCGCCGAGCAGCCGCCAGAGGAAGAACGCCTGCGCATCGGGCAGGTCGGCGATCGTGCGCATCGCGATGCGCAGCGAGTTGATCGCGCCGATCGCCGTGCCGATGAAGCCGACGAGTGCGATGAGGCCCGCGATCGAGAGGCTCACGGGCTGGATGAGGTCTTCGGGCGTGATCAACCCGTCGGGGCCGACGATGCCGGGGATCGCCTGGTCGAGCGCCTCGACGAGGGCGTCCAACGCGTCGGGGCTTCCCGCGAGCCACAGGCCGGCGATCGCGAAGCCCACGAACAGGCCCGCGAAGAGCGAGAACATCGTGCGGTAGGTCACGCTGTCCGCGAGCATCGCGCCGTGGTGCTCCTGGTAGAGCAGGAACACGCGCACCGGCCGCAGCGCGAGCACCCACTCGACGAGGCGCTTCACGCGCGCCTGGAGCCCCGGCCCCCGGCCGGCGTCCCCCCTGGGCTGGTCCATGCGTTCACGCTAGTCGCGGTCGCCCCGCGCGTCGCGGTGCACGGCCGACCGGGAGCGGAACGACGCCCGCGTCGCGGCACGACGCGACGCGGGCGCCCGGATCGAACGATCCGGGCGCCCCGTCGTGGTCGCGCAGGCGGGCTGCGCCGCAGCGGTCGGTGCCGCGCTCAGTACCAGCCGTTGGCGTTGAACGAGTCCCAGGCGCCGCAGGGCGTCCCGTAGCGGCCCGAGATGTACCCGAGGCCCCACTTGATCTGGGTGGCGGGGTTGGTCTGCCAGTCCGCGCCGTAGACGGCCATCTTGCTGCCGGGCAGCGCCTGCGGGATGCCGTAGGCCCCGCTCGAGCGGTTCTCGGCGGAGACGTTCCAGCCGGACTCGTGGCTCCAGAGGCTGACGAGGCAGCCGAACTGGTCGTCGCCCCAGCCGTACATGGACAGCATGAGGTCGCGCGCGATGGCCTGCGCCTCGCTCGGGTTCGACGGCACCGCCGGGCGCGACGCCGCGGTCGAACGCGCCGACTGCGCCTCGGCCGCGGCACGCGCGGCCTCGGCCGCAGCGGCGGCCTCGGCGGCCGCCTTCTCGGCGGCGACCCGGTCGAACTCGGCGACCTGCGACTGCACGGTCGCGGTGAGCGAGGTCATCGCCTCGGCGCGCGCGAACACGACCGACGGCGACAGGCGCACGTAGTCGTCGAGAAGCGCGACGGCGGAGCTGAGCGCGGTCGCGTCGACCTTGCCCTGCGCCGCGGCGATCGTGCCGTTCGCGCCGGAGAGCGCGGCCTCCGCGACGTGCTCGGCGCGCGCGTCGAGGATCGCCGAGTGCGCGTCGGCCTGGGCCGCATCGGGGTTCGCGGCGTCCGTGAGCGCACGCGTCTCGGCGACGCGGTCGTTCTGCGCGGCGATCGCCGACTGGACCGCGAAGCCCGAGCCGGTCGCGACGCCGAGTGCGATCACGCCCGCGACGGCGATGCCCATCGCCGTGCGACGGCGGTCGAGCCGATGGTGCCTCGCCGCGAATCGCGACGGCGTCGCGGGGGTCTGGCCGCCGGCCGCCTCGAGGGCGTCGACGGGCGTGCTGGACGTTTCGGGGGTGTTGTTTCGCATGGGTTCCACATGCCGGCAGCGAGGCACGAAGGCCTTCGCGTCGGCAGTCTCTCTTCACGCGGCGCCGGGGCGCGCCGAACGGTTGGCCAGTCTGCCCAGCGGTTCTGGACAGGTCCTCACCTTTTCCTGTGAATCCCGTGCACGCGGTCGACCACGCCGCACCCCGTGCGAGGCCGCGACGGCCGCGTCAGCCCTCGTCCCGGACCGCTCCCCGGAGGGTCATGCTGATCTCGTCGGCGTCGAGCACGTCGAGTGCCGCGGCCAGCGCGGACGAGCTGTAGAGGCCGTCGTCGCGCGCGTCGAGGAGTGCGGAACGCTGCGCCACGATGATCTGGAGTCGGAGGGTCCGCATGTGCTCGCGCCGCGCCTCGGATGCGGGATCGGCCGGCTCGCCGTGCTCCGCGCGGTCGCGCTCGACGATCCGGTCCGCGACGTCGTGCAGCAGCCGGTCCAGCTCCGCTCGTTCGGTCGCGCTCGCCGCAGGATCGACCGTCGCCGGCTTCACGCGGCGCACGAGCCAGCCGATCGTGCCGCCCTGCACGAGCAGCGAGATCGCCGCGACGAAGAAGGCGGTGAGCACGAGCACCGACCGCCCCGGCGTGTCGCTCGGCAGGGTCTGCGCCGCGGCCAGCGTGATCGCGCCGCGCATGCCCGCCCAGACGATCACGGTGCCCTCGCGCCACCCGAGCGGCACGGCGAGGAAGTAGTCGATGTCCGCGGCCTTGCGTCGGATCCTGCGGCGGAACCGACCGACGCGCTCGGCGTCGGGCACGCGCGCGCGACGCCGCGCCGCGCGCGGTTCCGGTCCGTCGCCCGGGCGCAGCTCGCCGGGCGGACGCTCGGCGGCGATGATCGGCATCCCCGCCGTCTGTGCGATCGCGTGGTCGGCGCGTTCGTCGAGCTGGTGCTCGTCGAGTCGGCGCTCGACCTCCGCGAGGCGCGGCCGGAGCGCGGCGGCCCGGCGCGCGCGTCGCCCGCTCCAGCGGATCGTCACGGCGACGTAGCCGGCGCGGATGACCAGGCCCGCGATGAGCGAGACGACCGCGATCAGCACGCTGATCGTGATGTCGACGCCGTACCGGCGGTTCGAGAGGTCGTCGATGAGCGTCGACAGCTCGAGGCCGAGGATCAGGAACACCGCGCCCTCGAGGATCAGCTCGATCGCGCGCCAGTTCTGCGCGTCCGAGATGCGGTGCTGCGGCGCGAGCGAGCGGATCGCGCCGCGTCCGGTGACGAGTCCGGCCACGACCGCCGCGACGAGGCCCGACGCACCGAGCGCCTCGGCCGGGAGCGATGCGAGGAACGGGACGGTGAACGAGATGACGGTGTTCACCGTGGCATCCGCGATGCGACTGCGCACCCACAGGTTCGCCTTGCCGACGAGGTAGCCGATCACGAGCGCGACGCCGACGGCGAACAGGAAGTCCCCGAGGACGTCCCAGAACGTGACCGCCGCCGCCGTCGCCGCGATCGCCGAGCGCAGGGCCACGAGCGCGGTCGCGTCGTTCAGCAGGCTCTCCCCCTCGAGCACCGTGACGATGCGCGGCGAGACGCCGATCCGCTTGATGATCGAGGTGGCGACCGCGTCGGTCGGGCTCACGATCGCGCCGAGGGCGATGCCGAGCGGGATCCCGAGATCGGGGATGATCCAGGCGAAGAGCAGCCCGATCAGCACCGAGCTGACGACGACGAGGCCGATCGAGAGCGCGCTGATCGCGCCGAACTCCCGTCGGAACTCCATCGCGGGCATCGACACCGCCGCGGCGTACAGGAGCGGCGGGACCACGCCCGCGAGGATCCACTCCGGATCGACCTGGATGTCGGGCACGAACGGGACGAAGCTGACGCCGATGCCCACGAGGACCAGCAGGAGCGGCGCAGCGACGCCGACGCGCGGACCGATCACGGCCGCCGCGGCGATGCCGAGCAGGCCGACCACGACGATGACGAGCACTTCCACCCAGGTCTCCCCTCCCGAACTGGGCCAGTCTTCCGCACCGCCCCGCCCGGCGCGACCATTCGCCCGCCGGGTTCGGGGTCCGAGTCGGACGTCGGGAACAGGATCGACTGCAAGAACGTTCTTTCCATCGGAGCAACCGCCGGCGGTGCATCCAGCCCCGCCCGGCGATGCGATGAGGAGGATCCGTGACGAACGACTACCGCAGCACCCCCGAGCAGGTGGACCGGCTGACGCCGCTCCAGCGCAAGGTCACCCAGGACGACGCGACCGAGCCGGCGTTCCGGAACGAGTACTGGAACCACCACGAGCCCGGCATCTACGTCGACGTCGTGTCCGGCCAGCCGCTGTTCGCATCGACCGACAAGTACGACAGCCGCTCCGGCTGGCCGAGCTTCACGAGGCCGATCGACGACGCAGCCGTGACCGAGAAGGTCGACCGGTCGCTGTTCATGAAGCGCGTCGAGGTGCGCTCGGCTGGCGCCGACAGCCACCTCGGCCACGTCTTCGACGACGGGCCGGTCGCCGACGGCGGGCTGCGCTACTGCATCAACTCCGCGGCGCTGCGATTCATCCCCGCCGGCGAACTCGCCGAGCAGGGCTACGCCGAGTACGCGAAGCTGTTCGAGGCACCCGGGGCGTCCGCGCCCGAGGCATCCGAGTCCCTGAAGGAGGACTGACGACATGAACGGACCCACCGACACCGGCACGGTCACCGAGCGCGCCGGCACCGAGACGGCGGTGCTCGCGGGCGGCTGTTTCTGGGGCATGGAGGACCTGATCCGCAAGCAGCCCGGCGTGCTCGACACGCGCGTCGGCTACACCGGCGGGCAGAACGACCACGCGACGTACCGCAACCACCCCGGCCACGCCGAGGCGGTCGAGATCGTCTACGACCCCGCGAAGACGAGCTACCGCGACATCCTGTCGTTCTTCTTCCAGATCCACGACCCGACGACCCTGAACCGCCAGGGCAACGACATCGGCACGAGCTACCGCTCGGCGATCTTCCCGCGCTCCACCGAGCAGGAGCGGGTCGCGCGCGAGACCATCGCCGACGTCGACGCGTCGGGCCTCTGGCCCGGCGACGCGGTCACGACGATCGAGCCTGCGGGCCCGTTCTGGGAGGCCGAGCCCGAGCACCAGGACTACCTCGAGCGCATCCCGTGGGGCTATACCTGCCACTTCGTGCGCCCGGGCTGGACGCTGCCGGCACGGTCGGAGGCGGCGGGCTCCGAGGCGACCGGCGCCTGAACCGCGGGTGCGGCCCCGGCGGCCGCGACGTGCACCGTTGATGCCCCGTGCGAGCGATCGCGCGGGGCATCCGCATGCCCGGGGCATCCCGCGCTTCCGCTCCCCCGCGCACGCCGCCGGTCACTGCTCGCCGCGACCGGCCGAGAAGTCCGGGTACCCGCGGAACGGCGCCGGGCCGTGCGACCGGACGAACGCGGCGTGCACCTCGGAGCACGCCGCACGGAGGTTCGTGAAGTACCCGATGCACTCCCCCGCGGCCCCGTCGGCGCGGTAGCCGACCTCGTCGCCGCGACGCAGGATGACGACGACGCCGTAGCAGCGCCCGAACTGGTCGCGCAGTTCCCATCGGCCGGCGGTCGGCTCCTGCGCGGCGAGGATGGGATGCCACGTGACCATGATTCGAACATACCTTCGAACACATGCGATCGCCAGTCGGCGACGGGTAGCGTGGCGGGCATGAGCGATGCCCTCGTGTCCGACTTCAAGACCGCGTTCCGCGGCCACCCGGCGGGCATCGCGCTCGTGACCGCCGCGACCGCGACCGGGCCGGTCGGGCTCACGGCCTCGAGCGTGGCATCCGTCGCCCTCGACCCGACCACGCTCGTGTTCTCGGTGACGCGCGCAACGGGAACGGCGGGCGCGCTGCTCGGCGCGCACTCGATGCTCGTGCACTTCCTCGGCGCCCAGCACGAGGAGATCGCGCGGACCTTCGCGACGTCCGGCAGCCCCCGGTTCACGCCCGACCAGGGCTGGGAACGCCTCCCGACCGGCGAGCCGTTCCTCGCCGATGCGCGGGCCGCGCTCCGCGCGGTGCCCCTGCACGTGCACTCCGTCGGCAGTTCGTCGCTCATCATCGCCGAGGTGGTCGAGGTGCGGCTCGGTCCGCCCGCGCCCGCGCTCGTCTGGTACGACCTCGGCTACCACGCCGTGGGCGGGGGTGCGGTGATCCGACGCGGCTAGCCTGCGTCGACCCCGCGCGCCGGCACCGGCGGACCGAGCCGCGGACGACGCGTCGCGGTGTCGCCCGCGCCGATCCGGTTGCTCCGCTCGGTGAGCGCGACGAGCTCGAGATGGCGGTCCGCCGTCCAGCAGATCAGCCGACCGCGCTGGTCCTTCGTGCGGCCGAGGATGCCGGCGTCCGCGAGTTCGACGAGCGCGCGGTGCGCGGCCGCCGCGGAGACGCCGTGCCGTTCGGCGACGTGCTCGACCGTGAGCACGGGCTCGGCGGCGAGCGCACCCAGGATCCGCAGGACGACCGCGTCCCGTCGGGGCGTCGCCGGCGTCCGCCCGGCGTCGTCGCGGAACGCGACCAGGCGCTCGGACACCGCGCGATCGAGGTCGGCGAGCCGCTCGGACAGGAGCACGGCGTTCCCCGCCGCGAGCTCCGCGGCGCGCGCGAACCCGATCACCCAGTCGTCGAGCCGCGGCGGTTCGGCGCGGAAGGCGCCGAGCCCGGCGATGTACGCGTCGGTGTCGCCCGCGAACACCGTGCTGATCGGGATGAGCGTGTTGCGGAGCGCATCCGTGCGGCGCAGCACGGTGTGGATGAGCGCGCGGCCGGTGCGGCCGTTCCCGTCGATGAACGGATGGATCGTCTCGAACTGGGCGTGCGCGATCGCCGCGCGCACGAGCGGGTTGCCCTCCGTCGCGGTGACGAATCCCGCGAGGTCGGCGACGAGGCGTCGGACCTCCGTCTGCGGAGGCGGCACGAACTCGGCCCGCAGCGGGCTCCAGCCCGGCCCGCCGACCCAGTTCTGCTCCTCGCGCAGGCCGAACCGGAGCCGCGGCTCGATCGCGTGCTGGAGCGCTTCGATGTCGTCCACGGTGATCGCGCGCGCGAGGTCGGCGAGCGCGTCGATCGCCTCCTCGGTGGCCCGGACGTTGCCGACGACGTCGAGTGCCACGCGGCTGCCGTGGTCGAGGACCTCGGCGATCGCGAGCTTCTTCGGCGTGATCCGGTTGCCCTCGATCCACGAGGACGAGATGCTCTCGCTGCGGACCAGCAGGTGGTTGAGGTAGCGCCCGCCTTCCGCGCCGATCCGTTCGTCGGCGCGGGCGAGGACCGTCAGCGCGTCCTCCGCTGCCTGCCGCGCCTCCTCCCCGAGGGGCGGGAGCGCGACGCCGAGCTCGTCGGGCACGTAGGCGAGGTAGCGGCCGGGCGCGCGATCGCGCCGCCCGAGCCCCCCGACGTCGCTCGGGTTCCACAGCAGTTCGACGTGGTGCGCCATGCCGCCCCCTTCCGAACCGCGGGCGCCGAGCCCGCAAATCAACTTTAGTCGATGGAAAGGTGATCTGCATCCTCGGCGAGCGCGGTTGCGACCCGCGCGCGCAGGTCGGGCACGAGTTCGTCCTCGAACCACGGGTTCCGCCGCAGCCAGCCGACGTTGAGCGGCGACGGGTGCACGATCGGGACGATCCCCGGCGCGTGGTCGCGCCAGGCATGCACGGTCTCGGTGAGCGTGGCTCCGCGTGCGGCGCCCAGGTGCAGCCGCTGCGCGTGCGCGCCGATGAGCACGGTGAGCCGCGGACGCAGCAGCGGGAGGATGCGCGGATGCCACGCCTCGGCGACGCCCGGTCGCGGAGGCAGGTCGCCGGAGGTCCCCTTGCCGGGGTAGTAGAAGTCCATCGGGACGATCGCGAAGCGGGCGGGGTCGTCGAACTCGGCGCGCCCGACCCCGAGCCAGCCGAGGAGCCGCGCGCCGCTCGCGTCGTCGAACGGGATGCCGCTGGCCTGCGCCTTCCGGCCGGGTGCCTGGCTGATCAGGAGGACGCGGGACCCGGCGGAGCCGAACACGAGCGGGCGCCAGCCCATCGCCGTGTACGCGGCGTTCGCCCGGTCGGCGGCGATCTCGTCGCGGAGCCGCGCGAAGGCGTCGCCGGCCGGCGCCACAGACGCGGTCGGCGCGGTCGGCGCGGTCGAGGCGGGCTCGGGCGCGGGCGCTCCGGCCGCCGGGTCCGCCCGGCGGTGCCGCTGGGGATGCCGATCCATGGGCGTCGGATCGCTCGCGTGTCAGGAGCGCTCGGGCGCGAGCGCGTCCGGCGCCGGGAACGGCAGGCGGAACCGATCGGGATCCGCACCGACCGCGGAGGCCGCGCCGAACTCGTCGGCGACGACCGTGATGCCCTCGGCGCTCGCCTCCGCGATGCGGACCTCGCGCACCGTGGCATCCGCGAGCCGCAGCCGGTACCGGTCGGCGAGGTAGCCGATGCCGAGGCGCTCGAGGTCCTCCTCGGCCGTGAGCCAGTCGACGGGACCGTCGTGCCGCCACCGGCCGAGCAGGTCGACCGCTCGGAAGCCCTCGCCCTCGGGGACGATCCAGCCGAGCCGTTCGCCGTCGGGGCGGCGGTGTTCGATCCAGTCGGTGGGGAGCATACGAGCGACGTTACCCGTCGGGACCGGCCGGACCGAGGCCGTGCGCGCACCGAAGGGGTGCGCGCGGACCGCACCCGCGCCGGGTGGGAGGGAGGGCGCGGGTGCGGGGTCCGGAGGCGGGGTCCGGGGCGGGCGCTCGGTCAGCCGCCGTCGCGCCCCGCCGAGCGGGCTCCGACCGGCGTCGGCGCGGCGCCCGCGGGGGCGACGGTCTCGTCGAGCGCGGTCGCGGGGACGAAGGCGGCGAGGTCGCGTTCGACGCGCGGCGCCGCGCCGGCCTCATCGAAGGCCTCGCCCGGCGTCTCGCCGGACGCCTCCACGGCGAGCGCGGCGGCGGTCTTCGGCCGCCCGCCGACGACCCAGTACCCGAGTCCGACGATCATGGCGCCGCCGACGAGATTGCCGAGGCCGACCCACAGCAGGTTGTTCGCGAAGAGCGCGAGCGTGGCATCCTCGACGCCGCTGAACAGCCCGATCGCGTACGTGGTCATGTTCGCGACGACGTGCTCGAAGCCCGACGTGATGAAGGCGAGGATCGCGGCGAAGATCACGATGACCTTGACGACCTCGTTGGTCAGGCGCGCGCACATCCAGATCGCGAGGCAGACGAGGAGGTTGCACAGGACGCCCCGCACGAAGAGCTCGACCGGGGTCTCGTGCGCCTTGCCCTCGAGCATCGTGGCGAGCATGGCGCCGGCGTCGGGGTTCGAATGGAGCACGCGGGAGGCCACCACGAGCCCGGCGAACACCAGGGCCCCGACGAGGTTCGCGGCGAACGAGAACGCGAGCGTGCCGATGCCGCGCCACCACGTGATGCTGCCCATCACGGCGCCCTGCGTGAGCGTCATCATGTTCGACGTCGCGAGCTCGCCGCCCGCGAAGACCACGAAGGTCAGCGCGACGCCGAACACGAGGCCGGAGACGAGCTTGGCGAGGGGATCGCCCGCCGCGAGCATCGGCCCCGCCGCGCTCACCATGAGCACGACGCCGACGCCGATGTACGCGCCGGCGAGCATCGCCTGCACCGCGTAGCGGCCCGGGTGCGCGGTCGCCTCGACCTTGTGGGCCGCGGCATCCGCCTGGTATCGGAGGGTGTCTTCGATCGTTCGCATCAGGTCACCGTGGTTCGTGGACGGGATGGGCGGGGTGTGAGGAGGGGCCCCGCCTCCGGAAGGAGGAGGCGGGGCCCCTGGGACGCACTCGGCGTCCGGGGCGCGGGTTACGCGCCGGTCGCGGTCGCCTGGACGGGCGCTTCGGCCGTCCGGGCGTCGCCGGCGGTCGCGCTCGCGCGACGCTCGGCGCGGACCGCGTCGAAGGAGGTGCCGTAGTAGGCGGCCTCCATGAGGGTCTTCATGTCGCCGACCATCGGCATCCGCGGGTTGGCGGGCGCGCACTGGTCGCCGTAGGCGGCCATCGCGAGCTCGTCGAGGCGACCGATGAACTCGGTCTCCGCCACGCCCTGCTCCTGGAAGGAGCGCTCGATGCCGATCGCGTCGCGCAGCCGCTCGACCGCGGCGGCGTAGCTCTCCACGCCCTCCTCGGGCGTCGAGGCCGGCAGGCCGAGGTGCGCGGCGATCTCCTGGAAGCGCTCCGGCGCGATGTACCGCTCGTACTTCGGCCAGCTGGTGAGCTTCGACGGCACGCGCCCGTTGTAGCGGATGACGTGCGGCAGGTAGATCGCGTTGGTGCGGCCGTGCACGAGGTGGAACTTCGAGCCGGTCACGTGCGCCATCGCGTGGACGATGCCGAGGAACGAGTTCCCGAACGCCATGCCGGCGAGCGAGGACGCGTTGTGCATCTTCTCGCGAGCCAGCTTGTCGGCGGGGTCGGTGCTGCCCGGCTGCGCCTTCGCGCTGCGCTCGATGTTCTCGAAGATCAGCTTGATGGCGTGGAGCGCGAGGCCGTCGGTGAAGTCGTTCGCGTACACCGAGACGTAGGCCTCGGTCGCGTGCGTGAGGGCGTCGAAGCCCGCGTCGGCGACCAGGAACGCCGGGAGCGCGGCGGTCAGCACCGGGTCGACGATCGCGACCGACGGGGTCAGCGCGTAGTCGGCCAGCGGGTACTTCATGCCGGTCTCGTCGTCGGTGATCACCGCGAACGGGGTCATCTCGGAGCCCGTGCCCGACGTGGTCGGGATGCAGACGAGCTGCGCCTTCTTGCCGAGCTCCGGGAACTTGAACGCGCGCTTGCGCACGTCGAAGAACTTCTCGCGCATGTCGGAGAACTGCACGTCGGGGCTCTCGTAGAGCAGCCACATCACCTTCGCGGCATCCATCGGCGAGCCGCCGCCGAGCGCGATGATCGTGTCCGGCTTGAACTCGCGCATCTGCGCGGCGCCGGCCTGGACGCTCGAGAGCTTCGGCTCGGGCAGCACGTTGTCGATGATCTGCAGGTGCACGCGGCCGGGGCGGCGGTTGAGCACGTCGATCACCTTGTCGACGAAGCCCATCCGGGTCATCCCGCCGTCGGTGACGATGGTGACGCGCTCGACGCCCTTCATGTCGATGAGGTAGCGGATCGCGTTCGCCTCGAAGTAGGTCTTCGAGGGGACCTTGAACCACTGCAGGTTGTTGTTGCGACGCCCGACGCGCTTGACGTTGAGCAGGTTCACGGCCGACACGTTGTTCGACACGGAGTTGCGCCCGTAGGAGCCGCAGCCGAGCGTGAGCGACGGCATGAAGGCGTTGTAGATGTCGCCGATGCCGCCGAGCGCCGACGGGGCGTTCTCGATGATGCGCACGGCCTTGACCGCCTCGGCGAAGTCCGCGATGACCGCGGCGTCGCTCGAGTGGATGGCGCCCGAGTGGCCGAGGCCGTCGAAGGCGACCATCTGCGCGGCGAGGTCGATGCCCTCGGCGGGGGTCGCGGCGCGCAGCACGGCGAGCACCGGTGCGAGCTTCTCGCGGGTCAGCGGCTCCTGGGGCCCGACGCTGTCGACGTCGGCGAGCAGGATCGAGGTGTCCTCGGGCACGCTGAAGCCGGCGTGCTCGGCGATCCAGACGGCGCTCTGGCCGACGACCTTGGCGTTCAGCTTCGCGAGCGCGCAGTTGTCGTCCTCGGCGTGCACGCCGAAGATGAACTCCTCGAGCATGCGCTTCTCGTCGGGGGTCACGCGGTACGCGTGGAGCCGCTCGAACTCGGCGAGGGCCTCCTCGGCGATCGGCGCGTCGAGGATGACGGCCTGCTCGGAGGCGCACACCATGCCGTTGTCGAAGGACTTCGAGAGCACGATGTCGTTGACGGCGCGACCGACCTTGGCGGTGCGCTCGATGAAGGCGGGCACGTTGCCGGCGCCGACGCCCAGGGCGGGCTTGCCGCACGAGTACGCGGCGCGGACCATGGCGTTGCCGCCGGTCGCGAGGATCAGTGCGACGCCCGGGTGGTTCATGAGGGCGCCGGATGCCTCCATCGAGGGCTCCTCGATCCACTGGATGCAGTCGGCGGGGGCGCCGGCGGCCACGGCCGCGTCGCGCACGATCGTGGCGGCGGCGACGGAGCACTGCTGCGCCGAGGGGTGGAACCCGAAGATGATGGGGTTTCGGGTCTTCAGCGCGATGAGCGACTTGAAGATCGTGGTCGAGGTCGGGTTGGTGACCGGCGTGATGCCGCAGACGACGCCGACGGGGTCGGCGATCTCGGTGATGCCCGTGATCTCGTCGTGCGAGATGACGCCGACGGTCTTCTGCTTGATGATCGAGTGGGTCACGTGCTCGCACGCGAACATGTTCTTCACGGCCTTGTCCTCGAACAGGCCGCGGCCGGTCTCCTCGACCGCCATCACGGCGAGGTCGCCGTGGTGGTGGAGCGCGGCGACCGACGCCTTGCGGACGATGTGGTCGATCTGCTCCTGCGTGAACGACGCGTATTCGGTGAGCGCTCCCTGCGCCCGCTCGACCATGTCATCGATCTGGGTGGACATGCAATCCCTCCTGCCCGGCGCGGATGCGGTATCCGCACCCTTGCTGCCCCGGGTTCGGGATATTCCCTCGCCCTTCTTCGACTATGTTCTCACATGTGGTCTGACCACACAAGAGGGAATGAGAGATTCCCTCGATCGAGCACCGGCGATAGGCTGGCGATCGGGAGTCACCGGAGCACGAATCGCGCCGGTGGTCCCGGACAACGAAGGAAAGACGTCATGGCCACCGGCACCGTCAAATGGTTCAACTCCGACAAGGGCTACGGGTTCATCGCTCCCGACGACGGCTCCGCTGACGTGTTCGCGCACTTCAGCGCGATCGTCGGCAGCGGACACCGCAACCTCGAAGAGAACCAGAAGGTCGAATTCGACGTGGAGCAGGGCCAGAAGGGCCCGCAGGCGACCAACATCCGCCCGCTCTGAACCGGACGCGCGGGCCGGGGGCATCCGCCCCCGGCCCGCGCGGCATCCCTCGACTCGGCAGGACCGCTGACGCGGCACGACCGATTCAGTCGAGGTGGAAGACCTCCGGGAGCTCCATCCACCACTCCCCTTCGGCGCGCTCGGCGAACGGCCGCTGCAACGGCTCGCACACCGACCACCACTCCTGGGTCACGGGATCCGCGGCGATCGCGGCCATGTCCGCCTCGTAGTCGTCGCCGACGTACTCCATGTACGCGAAGAGCACCTCGCCGTGCCGGTGGATCGAGTAGTTCCTGATGTTGCTCAGCGTCAGCCGCTCGAGGACCTTCGGCCAGACCGCGGCGTGGAGCCGTTCGTACTCCTCGCGGTTGGCCGCCGGCATGCCGATGACCGAGGCGATCCGCTGCACGCGCGGGCGCGCGCCCGACACGGACCCGCTGCCCTCGTGCAGGAGCCCGCGCGCGGCGAGCGTGCGGAAGAGCGCGTCGATGCCGAAGGTCCACGGTTCGACCTCGTCGGTCGAGCGCACGCGGTTCACGAGCGCGCCGAGCCGCGGCTCGGAGATGCGGACGAGGTCGCCGTCGTGGTGCGTGAAGCCGCGGCCCGGGACGTCGCGGTCGTCGACCGGCGCGAACATCGTGCCGAGGTAGAGCGCGAAGCCGTCCGGGTACTGGTGGTGCGCGCCGACGACCTGGGCGACCAGGTCCTCGGGGTCGCGGCTGATGCGCGCGAGCTCGCTCCGGCCCTCGAGGTGGGTGCCGTCCTCGCCGTCGATGGTGAGGCCGACCACGGACGCGCGCAGGTCGTCGATGCCGTAGCCGGCGTCGAACAGGCGGATGAACGGGCCGACCGAGGCCGAGGCGTTGTTGTCCTTCGCCTTCCCGAGGAGCAGCGCACTCCGGCCCTCGATGTCCCGGAGGTTCACGTCGTTGCCGAGGCTCGCACCCACGATCCGGCCCGTGGAGCTCACGACGAGCACGATCTCGGGCTCCGGGTTGTTCCACTGCGACGCCGGATGCACGCCGACGTCGACGCTGCCGCCGACGGTCGAGAGCACGGGCGCCTTCGTGAACACCTCGGCGTCGGGGCCGATGCCGACCTCGAGGTACTGGCTCCACCAGCCGCGCTCCAGGAGGAACGCCTTCAGCGCGGCCGCCTCCGCCGAGCCCGGCCGGAGCTCGTCGAGCGATCCGCCGATGGTCGCGAGGATCTCGGCGCGGATCCCGGCGGCCGCGTCCTGGTCGCCGCGCGCACGCTCCTCGATCACGCGCTCGAGCATCGAGATCGGGAAGGTCACCCCGCACGCCTTCACGACGTGCAGGTCGATCGGCGAGAGGAGCCACGGCAGGTCCCGGTCGCGGGTCTCGGGCGGCGTGTTCGCGACGAGGTCGTCGAGGCTGCCGAGCACCGGGCCGGTCGCCGCCGCGAGCGCCGCGACCGGGTCGGCGTGCTCGGTGAGGGCGCGCATGGTCGGGAAGTGCACGGTCACGTCGACGACGCCCTCGGGGCGCAGGACGACGACGCTCGGGCCCGCCGGCGTCCAGGCGCGGCCGACGAGCGTCGCCGAGTCGGCATCGACGGGCAGGATGTCGCGGGCAACGGGCCAGGTCATCTGGATTCCTCCGGTTCGGTTCGGTCGACGTGCGGGTGCGGCGGGCGGTCGGTGCTGGCGAGTCGGTGCACGCGAGTCGGGGCGGGCGGCGCGGCTAGCGCCGGTGGAACACCGCGCTGCGCTTCTCGGCGAACGCGGCACGTCCCTCGTCGGCGTCCGCGGTCGCGAACGTGATCGTCTGCAGGTCGCGCTCGTAGCGGATCGACTCATCCTGCGTCATGTTGAACGCCGCGCGCAGGTTCGCCTTCGCGGTCTCGGCCGCGATCGGCGGGCGGGTGGCGATCACCGCCGCGAGCTCGACCGCGCGCGCCACGAGCCGCTCGGGCTCCACGAGCTCGGAGACGAGCCCCCACGAGAGCGCGCGCGGCGCGTCGATCGGGTCGCCCGTCATGAGCATGACGGCGGCGTTCGACGGGCCGATCGAGTGCGCGAGGAAGGTCGACATGCCGCCGCCGCCGATCCAGCCGAGCTTGATCTCCGGGGCGGCGAAGCTCGCCGTCGTCGAGGCGATCCGGATGTCGCAGCTGAGTGCCGTCTCGAGGCCGCCGCCGAACGCGTACCCGTTGACGGCCGCGATGACGGGCTTGCGGCCCGCACGGATGGCGTCGCAGTAGTCGGTCCGGTTCCGGAACTCCCACGGCGTCGCGTACGCATCGAGGGTCCGGATGTCGGAGCCCGCGCAGAAGGCGCGCTCCCCCGCACCGGTGAGCACGATCGCGCGGATCTCGTCGGCGGCATCCGCCCACTCGATCAACGCGACGAGCGCCTTCGACATCTCGGGCGTGACGGAGTTGAGCTTCTCCGGGCGGTCGAGGGTGATGATCGCGACGTGCCCGTCGACGTCGAGACGGAGGTTCGGGCCGGCGGGCGGCGGCGTGGAGTCGGTCATGGGTGCGAGGTCCTTCCACCGGCGAGCGCGGGCCGGGCGAGCGCGGATCGGGCGAGTGCGTCGTACGCGCGGTCGAGTTCGGCGAGGGCCGCGGCACCACCACCGCCGCCGCCGTGGAGCAGCGCGTCCCGCAGGATCGCGGAGCCGTTCGCCTGGAACGGGATGTAGCCGGGTACGCGCGGACGCACCCACGAGTCCTCGATGGTCGCGAGGGTCCGGCGGTAGAACCCGCCGGCCGCCGCGTCGACCGCGGCGTCGGTCCAGGCGCTCCGCAGGCCCGGCTGCCCGTCGTTCGCGGGCAGGAACGTGCGCTGCGTCTCGGGGTCGAGCAGGCCCATGAGGTGGTCGACGAGGGCGGCGTCGGGCCGGCATCTCGAGGAGATCGCGATGCCCGTGCCGCCGATCGTCGACCCGCGGCGTCCGCCGCGGCGCGCGGCGGGCGCGTCGTCGAAGCGGAGCGCCCGCGGCCCGGACGCGTACGTCGCGTACCCGTACACGAGGGGAACGTACGCGACGTCGCGCGCCGACCGCATGCGCTCGAGCAGGCCGATCGGGTTGAGGTCGGCGACGCCCGCGGGCATCCGTGCGGCGAGTCGGGCGAGCAGGTCGAACGCCTCCGCACCGACCTCGACGCCGACGAACCCGCGCTCGGGCGTCACTGCGGGCTCCTCGCCGAGCGCGACGCACAGCGAGGCGAACGTGAGCAGCGCGTGCGGGCCCGCGAGGCTGAGGCCCACGGGCGAGGATGCCGCGAGCTCGAGCACCTCGGACCAGGTCCCGGGTGCCTCGGGCACGAGGTCGGGCACGCTCGCCGCGACCTGCGTCGCGGCGTCGAGCGGGAGCGCCCAGAGCCGGCCGTCGAGCGTGTAGGAGGCGGCGCCCGGCCCGACGGCGTCGGCGCGGACGGCGTCGAGGAACGCGGCGTCGAACACCTCGTCGAGCGGGCGGATCGCCCGGTGCTCGAGCGCGTCGCCGAGGTGCGGGTGGTCGAGCACGATCACGTCGTAGCGTTCGGCGAGCCCGTCGATCGGGGTCGACTCGAAGCCCTCGAGCGGATGCACGTCCCATGCGATGAGCGGATCGCCCGAGGCATCCGTCGCCGTCGCGGCCGCCTGCTCGAGCGCGACGCGCCCGCGCGGGTGGTCCCAGGTCAGGCCGCGGTATCGAGCGGTCATGCGCCTACCGGGTCCGCCGCCGGCTCGGTGGCGCGGGCGGCACCCGACGCGAGCAACGCGTCGATCCGCTCGTCGTCGAGGCCCGCCTCGGCGAGGATCTCGCGCGTGTGCTCGCCGACGAGCGGTGCACCGCGGTACACCTGCGGCGGCGTCGCCGAGAACCGGTACGGGAACCCGGGGGTCTTCACGCGGCCCTCGGTGGGGTGGTCGTACTCGACGAACGTGCCGTTGTGGACGATCTGCGGGTCCTCGACGAGCTCCTCGTAGCCGAGCACCGGGCCGATCCAGATCCCGGCCGCGCCGAGCGTCTCGATCCAGTGCTGCGAGGTCCGCTCGAGGAGCTTCGCGGCGGTCTTCGCGTGGATCTCGTCGCGGCGCGTCCAGCCCTCGACTTCGCTCCGCCACCCCTCGAAGGCGGGTTCGCCGATGAGCTCGCCGAGCTGGTGCAGGTCGGCGAACGCGAGCGCGACGAAGCCGTCGCTCGTGGCGAAGACGCCGTAGGGTGCGCGGATGTAGACGTGGGCGTGCGGCTCGGCGGACCGCTCCTGCGACTTCCGCCCGACCGTGTGGACCGAGAGCTCCTGCATCTGCAGGGTGGTCAGCGCGTCGAGCATGTTCACCGTGACGAGCTGGCCCTCGCCGGTGCGCTCGCGGTGCAGGAGCGCCGCGAGCACGCCCTCGAACGCGGTCGACGCGGTCACCGCGTCGGCGAGGTACTGGCCCGCGGGCGTCGGTGCGTCGCCGTCGCGGCCGGCCGAGAACATCGCGCCCGACATCGCCTGGAGCAGCAGGTCCTGGCCGGGACGGTCCCGGTACGGGCCGTCCTCGCCGTAGCCGGAGATCGAGACGTACACGATCGACGGGTTGATCGCCCGAAGCGACTCGTAGTCGACGCCGAGCCGGGCCGCGACGCCGGGCCGGTAGTTCTGCAGGAACACGTCGGCGCCCGCGACCAGTTCGCGCAGCGCCGCCCGGCCGTCGTCGCTCTTCAGGTCGAGCGCGACCGAGCGCTTGTTGCGGTTCAGCGAGAGGAACGACACGTTGATCTCGTTGCCGGCCGCGCCGCCGGCCGCGGTGTGCCGCTGCCACTCGCCGGTGGTCGGCTCGACCTTCACGACGTCGGCGCCGAGGTCGCCGAGGCGTTGCGCGGCGAACGGGCCCGCCATCGCGATCGAGCAGTCGAGGACGCGGTAGCCCGCGAGCACTCCGGGGTTCTGGGTCATGCCGACTCCTGGTGGTCGTGGGGGTCCTGGTGGTCGTGGTGGGTCTGGTGGTGCTCGTCCGCTCGGTCGTGGACGGCGACCTCGACGCCGCCCGCGGCGGAACTGCGCAGCATCGCGTCGATCAGCTCGACCGATCGCGCGGCGACGTCGGCATCAGAGTTGTTCTCGGTGCTCGCGCCCGTGATGAGGTCGACGAACCGGTTCGGCGGCACGATGCACTCGTACGTGCCCGCACCGGGCTCGATGTCGAGGTCCCACCGCCGGCCGTCGTAGCGGTGCAGCGCGACGCGTTCACGCTCGGTGTCGAGCATCAGCACGCCCTCGGTCCCGAAGACGCGAAGGTCGACCTGGTACGGGTCGCCGTCGGGCAGCGTCGCCGCACCCGAGAGCGCGCCGATCGCCCCGTCGTCGAACGAGATCACCGCGGCGTCGAACAGGTCGACCGCGGCGCCGCCGGTCGACACCTTCGCCGTGACGGCGGCCGCGCGCAGGCCCGTGAGCCAGAACAGGAGCGCGCTCGAGTGCGTGACCTGGCCGTGCGCGTAGCCGCCGCCGCGCGCGGGCGACTGCCACGTGCGCGGGTCGGGGCCGCTCGTCTTCGAGTCCCACAGCGAACGGATGTGGTTCGTGTCGCCGGCGAACAGGCCGCGCGTCGGCGAGGCCATGTGGCACAGCACGTGCTGGACCTCGCCGATGCCCTCGGTCTCGAGGAGCCGTTTCGCCTCGATCGTGAACGGCTTGTAGTTCCAGCCGTACGGCGCGAGGAAGTGCACGCCCGCCGCGCGGACGCGGTCGGCGAGGTCCCAGCCCTGCTCCGCTGTGAGCGTGACGGGCTTCTCGACGAGCACGTGCAGGCCGCGCTCGATCGCCGCGACGGCCTGCGGGTGGTGCAGGTCGTGCGGCGTCGTGATCACGACCGCGTCGAGGTCCTGGTCGAGGAGCTCGTCGTAGTCCCGCGTCGCCATGCCGAACCCGAATTGCTCGCGCACCGCCTCGAGTTCGGGCCCGATGCCGCACACGCCGACGAGGTCGACGTCGTCGCGCCCGGCGAGGATCGGGAAGTGGTTGCTCGTCGC
Organism: Agromyces sp. MMS24-JH15; assembly: GCF_043518605.1. Taxonomy (GTDB): domain Bacteria; phylum Actinomycetota; class Actinomycetes; order Actinomycetales; family Microbacteriaceae; genus Agromyces. The sequence continues at coordinate 2,833,263 of NZ_CP171358.1, read as the reverse complement.
CCACCAGCCGGCGCCCACGGCGCCGAGGCGCACGCGTGCGCTCATCGGAGGCTCCAGGTGCGTCGGCCCGAGGCATCCACCCGCGCATCGACGAGGCCGCGCCGTGCCATCCGCTCGAGGTTCCCGGTCACCGGGAAGACGGCGTAGTCGAGGGCGTCCGCCGGCCACGGCCCGAGCTCGGACCCCGCGAGGCGGACGAGCTCGAGCGTCGTGCTCGGCTCGCCGGCGGCGGCCAGCGCGCGCGCGAGCACCCGGTCGATCAGCTCGGTGTACGCCTCGCTCTCGTCGAGGAATCCGTCGACGCCCGCCCCCTCGTAGACCGGGTAGTGCGCGGTGAGCAGCAGGTCGGCGTCGAGGTCGCGGAACCGGCGCAGGCTCTCGACGTACGGGTCGACGTCGCGGTAGGTCGGTGGGAACGCGGCCCGGCCGTCGGCGTACGGCACCGTCGCGCCGAGCGTCGCGTCGCCGATCAGCAGCGCCCGGTTCGCCGGGTCGTGCACGGCGACGTGACCGGGGCTGTGCCCGGGCACGTGCAGCACCCGGACCGAACGCCCGCCGAGGTCGAACTCGACCTCGGCGTCGAGCGCGACATCCACCGGCACGAGGTCCGACACGCTCCGCAGGTACGCGGTCGTCTCGGGCGGGTCGTCGAACCCGTCCGTCGCCCGGAACTCGCCGTAGCGCACGTCGATGAGCCGGTCGACGTCCTCGACGAGGTCGGCGTCGAGGCGGTGGGCGACGATCCGCACGCTCGGGATCGCGGCCTTCAGCGCGCCGTTGCCACCGGTGTGGTCGTAGTCGCAGTGCGTGTTGACCGCCCAGCGGAGCTTGGCGCGCGGGATGCCCGCGGCGTCGAGGTACGGCAGCAGCGTCTCGGTGATGCTCTCCCGGATGCCCGTGTCCACGAGCAGCGCGGCGTCCTCGCCGACGAGGAGGTAGAGCGCCACGAACCGCTCGCCGAGCGGCGCCTGCACGCGGTGCAGGCCCGGCCTGATCTCCATGGTCGATCCCCTCCCGTCTCAGCGCTCGACGCCGTCGAGCACGACCCGCAGGCCCGCGCGGATGGGCCGCATGTGCGGGCCCGCCGGGTCGGCCCAGCCGTCGCCGTTGCGCGCGCCGTCGATCACGGCCTCATCGATGCGGATGCCGCTGCCGGGCTCGTCCGAGAGGACGATCCCGCCGTCGGCGAACTCGTGGTCGACCAGCACGCCGTCGGCGAAGTCGATCGCCTGGACCTCGGTGGTCAGGTGGTTCGGCACCGCCGGCATGACGTGCGCGACCGCGGGGTTCGCGTTGTAGCCGACGATGCTGACCGGCAGGTCGCGTGCGGCGGCCGCGAGGGCGAGCCGGTGCATGTGCGACACGCCCCAGATCGCGCCCGCCTGGACGACGTCGGGCGCGCCCGCGTCGAACAGCGGGCGGAACTGCTCGACGCCGGTCAGGTTCTCGCCGGTCGCGACGGCCGCGCGCACGGCCGAGCTCAGTCGGGCGTGCCCGACCGCGTCCCAGCGTCGCAGCGGCTCCTCGACCCAGAGCAGGTCGAGGTGCTCCTCGAGCGCGCTCACGTACCGCACGGCCTGCTTGACCTGCCACGACTCGTTCGCGTCGAGCATGAGGCCGGGTCGGGACGTGTTCGCCCGGAGCACCTCGTCCATGATCCGGAGGCGCCGCAGGTCGGCATCGAAGTCGAGGCCGCCCTTGAGCTTGCCCGCGACGAACCCGCGATCGGCGTACTCCTCGTAGAAGGAGGCGACCTCGTCGTCGTCGAGCGCGATGTCCAGGCCCGAGGCGTAGCCGGGCACGAACCGGTCGCGCCCGCCGAGCAGGCGCCAGAGCGGTTCGCCGGCCGCCTTCGCCTTGAGGTCCCAGATCGCGGCGTCGAAGGATGCCACGCCGCCGTAGGTCGCCCCGGCATGGCCGGACTTGAAGACCTGCGCGAGCATGCGGTCGAACAGCGCGGACACGCTGCGCGGGTCCTCGCCCTCGATCGCGGGGAAGAGCCGGGCGAGGTCGGCGTGCGAACCGATGCCGACGCCCTCGATGCCGGCGTCGGTCTCGACGATGACGATCGGCACCTCGGTGACGGCCTCGACGATGTGGCCGTTGACGTCGCCGATCGCGCGCTTCCAATGGTGCTGGGCGGTGAGGGTCCGGCATCCGGTGATCTTCATGCGTGCGTCACTCCTTCGTTCCGCCGGCCGTCATGCCCTCGACCAGGAATCGCTGCGCGAACAGGAAGATGAGCAGGATCGGCGCGACCGAGAGCAGGGTCGCGAGGGCGAGCGTGGGCAGCTGGATGACGATGCTCGAGGCCGTCGTCGGGTTGAAGGCCGGGACGTTCGCCAGCAGGTTCGCGAGGCCCACCTGGACCGGGATCTTCGTGCCGCCGACCACGAGGAACGGGAGGAAGTAGTTGTTCCAGTTCGCGACGAAGCTGAAGAAGCCGACGAGGGCGATCACGGGCGTCGCGAGCGGCATCGCCACCTGGGCGAACACGCGCAACTCGCCTGCGCCGTCGATGCGCGCGGCGTTGAGCAGGTCGCGGGATACCGCGGTCGAGAAGTAGATGTAGGTCAGGTACACGCCGAACGGGAAGAAGGAGAACGGCAGGATCACCGCGAGCGGGCTGCCGATCAGGCGCATCGCGCTCAGCTCGAGGAAGATCGGCAGCACGAGCGCCGTGTTCGGGATGAGCATCACGATGAGCGTCGTCACGAGCAGCAGCTTGCGGCCCCGGAACTCGATGAGCGCGAGCGCGTACCCCGCCGGGATGCTGACCACCAGGGTGATCGCGAGCGCGGCGAACGAGTAGAACGCGGAGTTCCCGAGCCAGGTCGTGAAGACGCCGCTGCCGAAGGCGAACAGCTCGTTCCAGTTCGCGACGAGCTGGTCGATCGAGCCGAAGGCGAACGGTCCGGAGAGCAGCAGTTCGCTGTTGCTCTTCGTCGGGGCCAGCAGGAGCCAGACGATCGGCAGGATGAAGAAGGCCGCGAACGCGAGCAGCACGAGCACGACGACGGCTCGGCCGATCCACTGGCCGGGCGTGAGGGGGTGGCGTGGGCGACGGTCCGCGCGTCGACGCTCCCCGCGTCGGCGGGTCCCCTCGGTCACGATGGCGCGGGTGGTCAGGTCAGTCACGATCGAACAGCTTTCCGCGGAAGATGAAGATCGCCGACAACCCGAGCGCGACGACCAGGAGCATGAGCGAGATCGCTGCGGACCCCGAGAAGTCGCCCTGACGGAACGCGTACAGGTAGGCGAGCTGGTTGAGCGAGTAGTCCTCCGGCACGACGTTCTTGGTCGCCTGCGCGAGCACCTTCGGCTCGACGAAGAGTTGCGTGCCCGCTGCCAGCGACATGATGCCCATGTAGCTGATCCACTTCTTCAGCATCGGGAGCTGGATGTACCAGGCGGTCTGCACCGGGCCCGCACCGTCGATGCGGGCGGCTTCCATGATGTCGGCGCTGATGTTGTTGAGCGCGCCGTACATGATGACGATCCATCCGCCGGCTCCCGCCCAGAACGCGATGACCGTGAAGATGACGGGGAGGTTGCCCACGGCGACGACGTTCACGAGCGACTCGTAGCCGAGCGCGCGCAGCAGGCCCGAGACGGGGCTGACCGAGGGGTCGAGCACGAACAGCCAGAGCAGCACGCTGGACGCGCCCGCGATCGCGCCCGGGATGTAGAAGAGGAATCGGGCGGTGTCGCCGAGCCACCGCACGCGGATGGCGTGCACGACGATGGCGAGCACCACGACGAAGACGATGAGGCTCGCGAGCCAGAACAGCACGTAGAGCGCGACGTGGGCGACGGCCGGGAGGAACCGGTAGTCCCCGAAGACCTTGGTGAAGTTGTCGACGCCGACGAAGGCGCCGTTCCGGGTGAACGCGAGGTAGACCGCGTACAGCGTCGGCAGGAGGCCGAACGCGATGAGCAGCAGCGTGTAGCCGCCGACGAACACGTAGCCGTACCTGGATTGCCCCGCGTTCACCCGGCCCGAGTGCCGGCGCTCCGGCCGGCGCCGCCCCGAGGGGACGGCGCCGGCGGGAGCCGGAGGAGCGGTGAGGACCATTACTCGACCGAGTAGCCGTTCACGGTGGCCTCGTTCTCGAGCTCGGTCTGCCACGCGGGCAGCAGCGACTCGATGGTCTCGCCGGCGGCGATGCCGGGGATGACGACCTTCGCCCACGCGGTCTCGGGGCTCCAGGCGGTCACGTTCCAGCCGCTCCAGACCTGGCCGGCGGCGTCGGACATGATCGCCTCGAAGTCGTCGTTGACGAAGTAGCCGGCCTCGGCCTGCTTGGCGAGCCACTTCTCGGCGGCCGAGCTGTACGCCGGGTAGCCCGACGAAGCCTCGACCTGGAACTCGTCGGCGCTGGTCACGAACTCGAGGAACGTCTTGACCGCCTCGAGGTTGGTCGAGTGCCGCGAGGCGTACCACATGCCGCCGCCGACGTTGCCCGCAGCGACCTCGCCGTCCTCCCACTTGAGCGGAGCCGCGACGCCGACCTCGCCGGCCGGGGTCGCGAGGCCGCCCTGGAAGATCGCGCCCGTGTACCAGACGGGGCCGGGGACGCCGACGAGCTTGTCCGAGTACTTCTCGGCGAACTCGGCGCTGAAGAAGCTGTCCTGCACGAGGGTGCCGTTGGCGAGCATTCCGTCGATGATCTTCGAGATCTCGACGCTGTGCTCGTCGGCCGTGTCGGAGTGGAACACTCCGGCCTCGGGCGACTGGAACACGGGCGACTCCGAGCCGCCGTAGTAGATGTACGTCATGAAGCTGTCGCCCATGCTCCCGAGGATGTATCCGGGGTGCTCGGCCGCGAGCTTGTCGCCGAGCGCCGCGTACTCCTCCCAGGTGGTCGGCACCTCGTAGCCGAACTCGTCGAGCAGCTTCTGGTTGTAGTAGAAGACGGTCTGCGCGAGGTCGTTGCGCAGCGCGTAGACGGTGCCGTCGATCGTGCCGTAGTCGAGCGAGCCGGCGGCGAAGCCGTCGAGGAAGTCCTGCTCGATGAGGCCCTTGTTCAGCGGGGCGGCGAAGCCGGCCTCGCCGTTCGGGGTGTCCTTCGACGCCCAGATCGCGTCGTTCTGCTGGGTCGAGAAGACGACGTCGGGCCAGCCCTCGCCGGCCTGGTCGATGAGGCTGATCTTGCTCTGGAACGAGCCGCTGCCGCCGGCATTGCCGTCGTAGGTCTCGAGGTTGACCTCGATGTCGGGGTAGGCCTCCTGGAACGCGGTCACCGCGGGCTCGCGCGAGGCGTCGACCCACACGGTGATCGGGCTGTCGGCCACCTGCGCGGGCGCGCTGAAGCCGTACGTGTCGTCACCACCGGACTCGCCGCCTGCCGAGCAGCCGCTGAGCACGAGCGCACCGACGGCCACGACGGCCCCGGCGGAGAGGAGCCGGGTGATCCGGCTACGGGCGGACGGTTGCTGTGACATGTCTCATCCTGTTCTGGTCGGCGTCGCTGACGACTGGCGGGCCCTGGCCGGGTTGAGGCGAGTACATCATACGTCTTACAAAATGGCAAGAGAACGTCATAGGTGTGATGTCTTTTCATCGCTATGCTGTCGACATGTCCTCCGACACCCGCGCCGCCGAGCGATCCGTCGCGTATCCGACGATCGCCGCGCGCCGCCCCGCGCCCCGCCTCGGGGTGACGGTCGTCGCCGAACTCGTCGACGCCATCGTCCGCGGCGACCTCGCGCCCGACTCGTCCCTCCCGCCCGAGGCCGTGCTGTGCGAGCAGTTCGGCGTGAGCCGCACGGTGATCCGGGAGTCGGTCAAGCGGCTCGAGGAGAAGGGACTCGTGAGCGTGGCCCAGGGTCGCGGAACGCAGGTGCTCCCGGCCAGCGCGTGGAACATGGTCGATGCGACCGTGCTGTCGGCACTCGTCGCGAACGACGCGACGCTCGGGATCCTCGACGACCTGAGCACCGTCCGGGCGTCGCTGGAGGGCCTCATCGCGCGGGATGCGGCGACCCGCCGCACGACCGAGGACCTCGAGCGGCTCGGCGCGGCGCTCCAGCTCATGCGGGACTCCCTGGGCGACGAGGCGACGTTCAGCACGGCCGACGTCGCCTTCCACACGACGGTCGGCGAGATGAGCACCAACCAGCTCGCCGTCAACCTCGTCAGCATCCTGTTCGGGCAGGCCCGCGAGAGCGCGCGGTTCCACCTGCACAGCCGGCTCGAGACGACGCTCGAGGAGCACGAGCGCGTGTTCGCCGCGATCGAGGGCCGGGACCCGGATGCCGCGGAGACCGCGATGCGGTCGCACATCGTCGACGCGTGGGAGCGTCGGCGTCCGCCGAATCCGCGCAGGTAGCGGGTCGGTCCCGGTCCCGGTCGGGGTCAGGTCACCCGGTACGCGCGGTAGGCCACGGTGTCCGCCGAGCGGACGCAGGATGCCACGAACACCGCGTGCTCGAGGTGCGCGAGTCGCGCCGACGAGGTCTCGATCCGCAGGGTCGTCCGGAAGTAGTACTCCTCCGGCGGCACCGCGTCGCCGCGCAGGAGCGCCTCGAGCACCTCGGGCCGCCCGCTGCGCACGCCCGTCGCGTGCAGGAAGAGCAGGTCGCCGTCGGCCGTGCGCGCGCTGTAGCGGCCGTCGATCTCGATCGCGCCGTCGGCGCGCACGAGCTGCCAGTCGGCTCCGCCGGGCAGGATCTCGGCGTCGACGCCGCCGGTCACCCGCCCGCCGGCGATCGGCACGATCCGGCGGTGCCCGGCCCGGGTCATCCCGTGGTCCTCGAGCGGGCCGAGCCGGACCGCGACGTCGAATGCGGGCTCGAGCCCGGGGACGGGCGGGTTCACGATCCCAGCACCGGCAGCACCAGGCGCGAGGCGTGCGGGCCCTCGTGCGAGACCTCCTGGCGGGCGACCACCGTCTCGGCGGCGAGCGCGGCGGCCTCCCCCGTGCCGGGATTCCGGGCGTACCGGGGGTGCGCGCCGGAGCTCACCTGGACGCCGATCCGGTGCCCGACGGCGAACCGGTGGAACGTCGGCCAGAGCGCGAGCTCGACCTCCCGGTAGCCGTCCCCGTCGGCCGCTGGGTCGGTGGCCGCGGTCGCGATCGATCCGATGCGGCGGATGCCGTCGCAGACGGTCATCGATCGGCCGTCTGGGTGCACGTCGGTGATCCGGACGAAGACGTCGAAGGACGGCGCCGAGGAGCGGACGCGGATCCTCGCGACGGGCTCGCCCGCGACCGTCACGGGCGACGCGAGCGCACCGCTGCGGAACACCGCGACATCCGCTCGCCGCTCGTGGGCCGCGTTGTCGACGGGTTCGGTGTCGGGATTCAGGCTGGGCCCGCCGACCGCGGGCGTCGGGCTCGCCGGGTCGTAGGTGTAGGTCGTCGTGCCGCCGGCGGCCGCGTCGGGGCCGAACCCGCCGTCCGCCGCGAGCTGCCACGCCTCGGCCCGCGAACCGGGCGGCGGCCATGCGGCGAGGTCGTGCCAGCGCGCGTCGTCGCCCGTCGAGTAGGCGCGGACGGGCGCGGCACGCCCCGCCTCCGTCCCGGTGAACACCTCGCGCAGGAACCCGACCGTCTCGGTGTGCGCGGGCTCGGCCATCACCCGCGAGACGTGCCCCCACGGCCCGATCGTGAGCCACGGCTGGTTGCCCGCCTCGACGAGCGCCGCGTACGTACGCAGCTGCCAGGGCAGGAAGATGTCGTACCAGCCGGTGAGCATCGCGACCGGCGCCGTGACGTCGGGCACCGACGCCGCGTGCGACTGCTCCGCCCAGTACTCGTGGCTCAGCTCCTCGTGCGCGACCCAGCGCTGGTACCAGGTGTTCGACCGGCCGGTCGCCGCCCGGTCGCCCGCGCTCAGCGGGAGCACGTCGAACGCCTTCGCGAGCTTCGGGTCCGGGAACGCCATGCCCAGCAGCGCGAGTCCGCCGCGGTGCATCCGATCCATCATCCGCGTCCAGCCGAGCGCGTTGCGCAGCGAGTACGCGCCGTTGTCCCAGGTGATGGCGCCGAAGTCGGGCATCGTGATGTGCAGCACGAGCGCATCCTGCGCGGTCTCCGGCTCCTCGCGCTGGAGCTTCCCGGCGACCGCCCACTGCGTGTAGCCGAGGTAGCTCTGCCCGAAGGTCGCCAGCCGGCCCGTGAACCAGGGCTGGGCGCGCACCCACCGCAGCGTGTCGATGCCGTCGCGCTGCTCGTCGACCTGCGGGTGGAAGACACCCTCGGACCCCCACGTGCCGCGGCAACTCTGCACGAGGACCGGGAACCCCTCGTAGGCGAGCGCGCGGGCCGCGCCCGCGAACGGGCCCCGCCGCCCGTACGGGCCGCGCATCACGATCGTCGGGAGGGACGGGTCCCCGGCGATCGGGCGGACGAGGTCCGCGAGCAGGTCGACGCCGTCCCGCATGGGAACGCGCAGGTCGCGCTCGATCGTGATCTCGTGCGGGCCGAGCGTCGCGCCCTTGCGCGCGCGGGCGTCCATCGAGCGCGTGAGTCGCTGTCCGAGTGTGGTCATGCGTGGTCCTTCCGGGGGGAGGCCGCTCCGTCGCGGCGAAGGTGGACGAGGTGGTCGCGGAGCCGTTCGAGGGCGGGGATCGCCGCGGCGAGCGCGTCGAGGTCCTCGGGCGCGAGCGCGGCGGCCGCATCCGCCAGGATCGCGGCGCTCGCCTCGTCGAACCGGTCGAAGTGACCGAGCGCGACGGCGGATGCCACGACCTCGACGTGTCGGCGGTCGTCGGTGCTCGTACGCCGCGCCACGAGCCCGCGGCGCTCCATGGCCGCGAGCAGGTTGCTCACCGTGGATCGGCCGAGCCCGAGCCGTTCGGCCAGCTGACCCGGCGACGCGACGGTGCCGCGCGGCAGGGCGCGGATCACCTCGATCTGCGCGTCGGGGAGGTCGGGCAGGCCCTCGCGCTCGCGTGCGGCGGCCAGCAGCGTGCGTCGGAGCGGCGAGATGACGGCGGCGAGGCGCCCCGCGTCGAAGCTCATCGCGGGACGCTCAGCGAGGCTCGCGCGGCGAGCGCGTCGGGGTGGAAGCCCGCGGCGCGCTTGTAGGACGCCGCGATCTCCGCGAGCTCCTCCGGGGGGATCACGTCGTGGACGTCGGCGAATCCCTCGGGGGCGCGCTCGCGCGCGAGCAGCATGACGCGTTCGGGCCCGGCCTGCCGCGTCGAGGCCAGCAGCGCCGTGGTCGCCGGCCTGCGGTCGGCCTCGTACGCGGAAAGCGCGTCCGCGGTCGAGGGCGCCGTCGCCAGGTGGAACGCGAGGGTCCGGGCGTCGAGGATCGCCTGCGAGCCGCCGTTCGAGCCGTTCGGGTACATCGCGTGCGCGGCGTCCCCGAGGAGCGTGGTCCGCCCGACGGTCCAGGCGTCGAGCGGATCGCGGTCGACCATCGGGTACTCGAGCAGTTCGTCGGCCGCCGCGATCACGGCGGGGACGTCGAGCCAGTCGAACCGCCAGTCGCGGAACAGGTCGACGATCGGGGCGGGGTCGACGGCGCGGTTCCAGTCGGCGTCGGGGCTGCCCGCGCCGCGCCGCTCGGCGATGAAGTTGATCCTGGCCCTGCCCGAGGCATCCGTCGCTCCGATCGGGTAGGCGACGAACTTCTGCTCGCCGTCGCCGGCCATGACCATGGTCCGCCCGTCGAGGAACGGCTCGGCGAGCGCGGTCCCCCGCCAGAGCGTGAGCCCGCTCCAGGCCGGCGCGCCCTCGTCGGGGTGCCGGAGTGCGCGGACCGCGGAGTGGATGCCGTCGGCGGCGACGACGAGGTCGGCCTCGACCTCGACGGCGCCCGTCGCCGTCTCGAAGCGTGCGAGCTCGGCGTCCGTGCCGTGCTCGATGCCGGCGAGTCGGTGATCGAGGCGCACGACGTCGCCGAGGCGCTCGCGGACCGCGTCGAGCAGCGCGAGCTGCAGCCGGCCGCGATGGATGGACAGCTGCGGCCAGCGGTATCCGGCGGCGATGCCGCGCGGTTCGCTCCAGATCGGCTGCCCGAACCGGTTGACGTACGCGAGCGTCGACGGCGCGACCCCGATCCGCTCGAGACGCGAGGCGAGGCCGAGTTCGTCGAGCTCGCGCATCGCGTGCGGGAGCAGGTTGATGCCGACGCCCAGGCCGCGGATCTCGCTCGTGCGCTCGAAGACGCGCACGTCGTCGAAGCCCGCGGCCTCGAGGCTCAGCGCGGCGGCGAGGCCGCCGATACCGGCGCCGACGATGACGATGCGCACGTCCCGCTCCTCCTCCGCGCGGCGCCGTCGCCGCACTGTCCACATGATTTTGCATGTGAACTGATCGCGTGTCCAGCACGAATCGGCGCGACGGTTTCCGGACGCCCCCGGAGCGGGTTCAGACGACCCGTTGCGGCAGCAGCGCGCCGCCGAGGAATGCGCTCAGCTCGTCGGTCGCGGTCAGCGGCAGGATCGCCGCGACGTACTGGTCGGGGCGGACCACGACGACGACGCCCTCGCGCGAGAGCCCGCGCTCGGCGAAGATGTCGGCCTCGGTCCACGCGCTCGGCCCGGCGGCGTAGACCTTCTCCCAGTCCGTGAGCCCGAGCGGCCCGCTCTCGGGCAGGAAGAGCCGCGGCACGCGCGCCAGGTCGACCTCCTCGAACCGCTGCTGGAAGACGGCCTTCACGTCGAACACGGCGTCGGAGTCGGCGCCGATCGGGGTGTGGCGCGTGATCGGCGATTCGGGCGACGTCGCCCACTCGGCCCACGCGGCGAGCGCGGACGTCGCGTCGCCCGCGACGGCGCCGTCGGCGAACGCGTAGATGCGCCAGCGCCCGTCGGCGCGCGCGTGGTGGCCGAGGTGGACGACGTTGCCGTCGCACACGCGCACGACCTCGACGGACTTGAACCGCTTGCCGATCGGGAACCCCGGGGCCAGGTCCTGGTGCGAGGCATCCGCGACGACCGCCGACGGCCCGTACTGCGTCATGAAGCCGGACGGGAACTCGGCGGTCGCGAGGTAGTAGGTCGCGAGTTCCTGCGGGTCGGAGATCTCCTCGGGCTTGCGCGCCATGAGCGACGCCCACTCGCGGTCGAAGTCGATGAGCTGCTGCGCGACGGGCTGCCGCTCGGCCGAGTACGTCTCGAGCAGGGCGGGCGAGCTCAGCCCGGTCAGCACGTGCCCGAGCTTCCAGCCGAGGTTGAACCCGTCCTGCATCGAGACGTTCATGCCCTGGCCGGCCTTCGCGCTGTGCGTGTGGCACGCGTCGCCGGTGAGGAACACGCGCGGCGACCGGCCGCCGTCGGCGTCGGCGTCGGCGTCGGCGTCGGCGTCGTCGAAGCGGTCGGTGACCCGGTGCCCGACCTCGTACACGCTGTGCCACGCCACCTGCCGGACGTCGAGCGTGTAGGGATGCAGGATCTCGTTCGCCTTCCGGATGACGGCCTCGACGGGGGTCTGGCGCACGCGATGGTGGTCGTCCTCGGTGATCTCGCCGAGGTCGATGTACATCCGGCAGAGGTAGCCGCCCTCGCGCGGGATGTGCAGGATGTTGCCCGCCGTCGAGGTGATCGCGCACTTGGTCCGCCAGTCGGGGAAGTCCGTGTTGACGAGCACGTCCATGACGCCCCACGCGTGCAGCGAGACATCCCCGACGTGCCTTCGCCCGATGGCCTCGCGCACGCCGCTGCGCGCCCCGTCGCAGCCGGCGACGTACTTCGCGCGCACCGTGCGCTCCTCGCCGGCCCGGTCGCCCGCGACGTACCGCACGTGCACCTCGACCGGGTGCTCGCCGTCGTCGTGCACCCGGAGCCCGGCGAACTCGACCCCGTAGTCGGGCGCGATGCGGCCCGGTCCGTGCAGGGCGGCCTCGGCGAAGTAGTCCAGCACGCGCGCCTGGTTCACGATGAGGTGCGGGAACTCGCTGATCTTGAAGGCGTAGTCCTCGGTGCGCGTGATCCGGATGATGTTGGCCGGGTCCTCGGGGTCGGGCGCCCAGAAGTTCATGTACGCGATGTTGAAGGCTTCGGCGGTGATGCGCTCGGCGAATCCGAAGGCCTGGAACGTCTCGACGCTGCGCGGCTGGATGCCGTCGGCCTGGCCGAGCGGGAGCCGGCCGTCGCGCCGCTCGATGATGCGGGTCGTGACGTCGGGGAACTGCGACAGCTGCGCCGCCAGGAGCATCCCGGCGGGCCCGGAGCCCACGATGAGCACGTCCATCTCGTCGGGCAGGTCGTCGGGGCGGTCGATGCCGGTGCCCGCCGCGTCCTGCACGCGCGGGTCGCCGGACACGTAGCCGTGGTGGTGGAACTGCATCGTCGTCGATCCTTCCTCCGACGCCGTCGTCGAGGGTCTTGCCCGGAACCTCCGCACGTTCTATATTCGAACGCGCCGTTCCACTATGGAACGAAACGTAGCCGAGCGGATGCCCCGACACAAGGCGCTCCGCGGTGAGGGGATGCCATGCCGGCGGGAACGACGTCGTCGCAGACGCTGAGCCGGGGCATCCGGATCCTCGAGGTCCTCGCCGACGCGCGCACCCCGCTCACCATCGACGAGATCGCCCGGCGCCTCGAGGTGCACCGGTCGATCGCGTACCGCCTGCTCCGCACGCTCGAGGACCACGGGCTCGTCGCGCGCGACGGCCACGGCCGGATCGAGCTCGGGTCGCGCCTGGCCGCGCTCGCCGCGGGCGTGGCGCACGACCTGCAAGCCGAGGCGCTGCCCGAGCTGACCGCCGCGGCGAACGAGCTCGGCATGACGTGCTTCCTGTCGGTGCTCGACCACGACGAGTGCATCACGCTCGCGAGCGTCGAGCCGCGGCACGGCATCGCGCCGGTCGCGCAGCGCCCCGGCACGCGGCATCCCGTGACCGTCGGCGCGCCCGGCAAGGCGATCCTGTCCGCTCGCCCCGAGCCGGAGTGGCCCGCCGCCCTCGACGACGCGCACCGCGACGAGCTGCGCACGGCGCGCGAGCGCGGCTGGGCGACGAGCCACGACGAGGTCATCCCCGGTCTCCGCTCGATCGCCATGCCGCTCGCGCTGCCGCGCGGCGGGCGTGCGGCGGTCGCGGTCGTCTACGTCTCCGACCCGCATCCGGACGCGCTGATCGCCGAGCGGCTCGCGCGCGTCGCCGCCGCGATCACGGCCGCGACCGGCGGCTGACGGGCGACCTCCCTATACTCGTGGTGTCCGGCGCGGACGACCCGCCGGTGCTCGAAAAATGGGCACGCAGCCGCCCCGCGCGAACCGCGCGGGTGCGCGAGACACATACGGCCTCACCTCCGTCCGTCTCGAAAGGCACGCCATGCCCACGGTCTCCGCGCACGTCGCCGTCACCCTCGCCCGCCATCTCGACCACGTCTTCGGGGTCATGGGCAACGGCAACGCCTGGTTCCTCGACGCGCTCGAGCGCGAGACCGCCGCGACCTACACCGCGGTGCGGCACGAGGCGGGCGCGGTCGTCGCCGCCGACGCCCACTACCGCGCGTCGGGTCGCATCGCCGCGGCGACCGCGACCTACGGCGCCGGGTTCACGAACACGCTCACCGCGCTCGCCGAGGCCGTCCAGGCGCACGTCCCGCTCGTGCTCGTGGTCGGCGACGAACCGACCTCGGGGCCGCGCCCATGGGACGTCGACCAGATCGCGCTCGCCTCGGCCGTCGGCGCGCGCACCTACACCGTGGGGCGCACGGATGCCGCGGCGACGACGGTCATCGCGCTCGAGCATGCGCTGACCTACCGGGTGCCGACCGTGCTCGCGATCCCGTACGACGTCGCGACCCGCGAAGCGGGGCCCGTACCGGAGGCGTCGGCGCCCGTGCTGCCCGCACCGCTCGCGCCGGCCGGCCCGTTCGCTGCGGCCGCCGTCGCCGACCTCGCTCGCGCGCTCGCGGGCGCCGAGCGCCCGGTCCTGCTGGCCGGCCGCGGCGCGTGGGTCGCGGGAGCGGGCGAGGCCCTCGGCGACCTCGCGGACGCGACGGGCGCGCTCACGGCGACGACCGCGCTCGGACGCGGGATCTTCCCCGACGCCGGCTTCGACCTGGGCGTCGCCGGCGGTTTCGGCGCCGAGGACGCGATGGCGCTCGTCCGCGAGGCCGACGTCGCGGTCGTGTTCGGGGCATCCCTCAACCAGTTCACGATGCGCTTCGGCGACCTCTTCGCCCCCGGGACCCGGGTCGTGCAGGTCGACGTCGCGCCGGCCGCGACGCATCCGCACGTCGGCGGCTACCTCCGCGGCGACGCCGCGGTCGTCGCACGCGCACTCGTCGACGAACTGCGGGCGCTCGGCGCGACGCCCTCGCGGTGGCGCGAGGCGATCGACGTCCGGGCCGCGCGGCGGTACGAGCCGGGCGACGCCGTCGCGTCCGACGGCCGGCTGGACCCCCGGTCGGTCGCGACGCGGATCGGCGAACTCCTCCCCCGCGACCGCGTCGTCGTCTCCGACGGCGGCCACTTCATCGGCTGGGCGAACATGTACTGGCCGGTCGCGTCCCCGGACCGCATGATCATGGTCGGCACGGCGTACCAGTCGATCGGGCTCGGCTTCCCGTCGGTGCCGGGCGTCGCGCTCGCGAAGCCGTCGGCCACGGTCGTGCTCACGACGGGCGACGGCGGCGGGCTCATGGCGCTCGCCGACCTCGAGACCGCGGTGCGCGTCGCGCGCGGCCGCGGGCTCGCGGTCGTCTGGAACGACGGCGCCTACGGCGCCGAGGTGAACCTGTACGGGCTCAGGGGCGTCGCGACCTCGCCCATGCTCATCCCCGAGGTCGACTTCGCCGGGCTGGCGACCGCGGTGGGCGCGGAGGGGGTCGTTGTGCGCACGCTCGCCGACCTCGAGCGCCTCGCGTCCTGGACGGCCGAGGATGCCTCGTCCCGGCCGTTCCTCCTGCTCGACTGCCGCGTCTCGAACACGGTCATCGCGCCGTACCAGCAGGAGATCATCCGCGTGAACTCGTAGCGAGGCGCGGGGCGAGGTGCCGCGCCGCGGGACCCGCGTGGACCGGGCGCGCAGCCGCGCGACCCGTTGCCCCGATCCGACGGAAGATATACGATTTCAGATACGACGCACGCCGAGCGAGGGAGCTCATGACGATCGACACGACCGCCCGGGACCCGCGGTTCTCCGGCCTGCCGGGCCGCCCCGGCAAGATCGTCGCGGTCCACCTGAGCTACGCCTCACGCGCCGACCAGCGCGGACGCCGACCCGCCGACCCGTCGTACTTCCTGAAGCCCTCGAGCTCGGTCGCCTCCTCGGGCGGCACCATCGAACGCCCCGAGGGCACCGAACTCCTCGCGTTCGAGGGCGAGATCGCGCTCGTCATCGGGACGGCGGCGCGCCGCGTCACGCTGGCCGACGCGTGGAGCCACGTGGGCTGGGTCACCGCGGCGAACGACTTCGGGCTCTACGACCTGCGTCGGAACGACCGGGGCTCGAACGTGCGCTCGAAGGGCGGCGACGGGTTCACGCCCATCGGCCCGTCGCTCATCGACGCGCGCCTCGTCGACCCGGCCGCACTCCGGCTGCGGACCTGGGTCGGCGGCGCGCTCGTGCAGGACGACACGACGGCGGGGCTGCTCTTCCCGCTCGCGCAGTTCGTGGCCGACCTCTCCCAGCACGCCACGCTCGAGCCCGGCGACGTGATCCTGACGGGCACGCCGGCGGGGTCGTCGGTCGTCGTGCCCGGCGACGTCGTCGAGGTCGAGGTCGACGTCCCGGGCGGCCCGACCTCCGGGCGGCTCGTCACGACCGTCGTCGCCGGCCCCGCCACCCCGTTCGACGGGTCCCTCGGCTCGCTCCCCGCCGTCGACGACACGCAGCGCGCCGAGGCGTGGGGGTCGCCCGAGGCGGCCGGGCTGCCGCCCGCCGAGCCCGCCGGCACCGCCTCGCCCGCCGTCCCCGACCCGTCCGCCACCGACCGGGGACCGACCCCGGCCCTCGCGGCGCCCCTCGCCCCCGAGCTTCGGGAGCGGCTCGCGCGCACGCCCGTCGCCGCGCTCTCGGCGCAGCTGCGCAAGCGCGGACTCGACAACGTGACGATCGACGGCGTCCACGCGCTCACGCCCGGGAGCCGGTTCGTCGGCACCGCGCGAACCCTGCGCTTCGTCCCGAACCGCGAGGATCTCTTCGCCGCGCACGGCGGCGGGCACAACGCGCAGAAGCGCGCGTTCGACGAGGTCGGCGAGGGCGAGGTCATCGTGATCGAGGCGCGCGGCGAGACGGGCTCCGGCACGCTCGGGGACATCCTCGCGATCCGGGCGCACACCCGCGGCGCGGCGGCGATCGTGACGGACGGCGGGGTCCGGGATGCCGCGGCCGTGGCATCCGTCGGCATCCCCGTGTTCGCGGCCGGCAGGCACCCCGCGGTCCTCGGCCGCAGGCACGTCCCGTGGGACGTCGACGTGACGATCGGATGCGGCGGCACGACCGTGCAGCCCGGCGACATCCTCGTCGGCGACGACGACGGCGTCATCGTGATCCCGCCCGCGCTCGCCGCGGACGTCGCCGACGGCGCGCTGGCCCAGGAGGCCGAGGACGCGTGGATCGCGGAGCAGGTCGCAGCGGGGCATCCGATCGAGGGCCTGTTCCCCATGGACGACGAGTGGAAGGCGAGGTACGCGGCATGGCGAGCGGCGAGGTGACGACCCTGCGCGTCGAGCCGTCGGACGGCCTCAGCAAGTCGCGACGCGCCTACCTCTGGATCCGCGCCCGCATCGCCGGCCAGGAGTTCACGCCGGGGTACCGGCTCGTGCTCGGCGCGATCGCGGGCGAGCTCGACATGAGCGTCGTCCCCGTCCGCGAGGCGATCCGCCAGCTCGAGGCCGAGGGGCTCGTGACCTTCGAGCGCAACGTCGGCGCGCGCGTGGCCATGGTCGACGATGCACAGTACCGGTTCAGCATGCAGGCGCTCGCGATCCTCGAGGGCTCGGCGACCGCCCTCGCGGCGCGGCGCCTCACGGCCGACGACCTCCGACGCGCACGCGAGATCAACGAGCGCATGACCGAGACCCTCGGGCACTTCGACCCGCGCACGTTCACCCGGCTCAACGAGGAGTTCCACGCGACGCTGTTCGCGCGGACCGCGAACCCGCGGCTGCTCGAGCTCGTCGAAGCCGAGTGGGCCCGGCTCGGGCACCTCCGCGACTCCACGTTCGCCTTCGTCCCGGGCCGCGCGCAGGAGTCCGTGCGCGAGCACGAGCACCTCCTGCAGCTCGTCGAGCGCGGCGCCCCGCTCGAGACGATCGAGCACGCCGCCAGACGGCACCGCTCGGCGACCCTCGACGCCTACCTGATCCACGAGCACCCCGAGGAGGCCCTCGGCCTCCCGGCATCCTGACCGCCCGAAGGAGCATCCATGACCGACACCGACACCGCCGTCGCGTCCCGGCACGTGCCGGCCGGCCTGCCCGAGCGCATCCGGCACTACATCGACGGCGAGTCGGTCGACTCGGCCGACGGCGACACGTTCGACGTGCTCGACCCCGTGTCGAACGAGGTATACGTCCGGGCCGCGGCCGGCAAGCGGGCCGACGTCGACCGCGCCGTGGCCGCCGCCCGGCGCGCGTTCGCCGAGGGGCCGTGGCCGCGGATGCTCCCGCGCGAGCGGTCCCGAATCCTGCACCGCATCGCCGACCTCGTGGAGTCGCGCGACGCGCGGCTGGCCGAGCTCGAGTCGTTCGACTCGGGCCTGCCCATCACGCAGGCGCTCGGGCAGGCGCGGCGCGCCGCCGAGAACTTCCGGTTCTTCGCCGACCTGATCGTCGCGCAGGTCGACGACGCGTTCAAGGTGCCCGGGCGCCAGGTCAACTACGTCAACCGCAAGCCGATCGGCGTGGCCGGGCTGATCACCCCGTGGAACACGCCGTTCATGCTCGAGTCCTGGAAGCTCGGCCCCGCGCTCGCGACCGGGAACACGGTCGTGCTGAAGCCGGCAGAGTTCACGCCGCTGTCGGCCTCGCTCTGGGCCGGCATCTTCGAGGAGGCCGGGCTCCCGCAGGGCGTCTTCAACCTCGTGCACGGGCTCGGCGAGGAGGCGGGCGACGCGCTCGTGCGGCATCCGGACGTCCCGCTCATCTCGTT
Organism: Agromyces sp. MMS24-JH15; assembly: GCF_043518605.1. Classification (GTDB taxonomy): domain Bacteria; phylum Actinomycetota; class Actinomycetes; order Actinomycetales; family Microbacteriaceae; genus Agromyces. Next base: position 2,815,254 of record NZ_CP171358.1, on the reverse strand, counting down.
CACCGGCGAGAGCCGCACCGGACAGGTCATCTTCGCCAACGCGGCGCCGCACCTGAAGGGCCTGTCGATGGAGCTCGGCGGCAAGAGCCCGGCCGTCGTGTTCGCCGACGCCGACCTGGACGCGGCCGTCGACGCGACGATCTTCGGCGTGTTCTCGCTGAACGGCGAACGCTGCACGGCCGGGAGCCGCATCCTCGTCGAGCGCGCGGTCTACGACGAGTTCGTCGAGCGCTACGCGGCGCAGGCGACGCGCGTGCGGGTCGGATTCCCGCACGACCCGGCAACCGAGGTCGGCGCGCTCGTCCACCCCGAGCACTACGAGAAGGTCGTCTCGTACATCGAGATCGGCAGGACCGAGGGGCGCCTCGTCGCGGGCGGCGGCCGGCCCGCCGGATTCGAGACCGGCAACTTCGTCGAGCCGACCGTCTTCGCCGACGTGCCGGCCGACGCGCGCATCTTCCAGGAGGAGATCTTCGGGCCCGTCGTCGCGATCACGCCGTTCGACACCGAGGCGGAGGCGCTCGCCCTCGCGAACGGCACGAAGTACGGCCTCGCCGCGTACATCTGGACCAACGACCTGCAACGCGCGCACACCTTCGCCCACGCCGTCGAGGCGGGCATGGTCTGGCTCAACTCGAACAACGTCCGCGACCTGCGCACGCCGTTCGGGGGCGTGAAGGCGTCGGGCCTCGGCCACGAGGGCGGCACGCGCTCGATCGACTTCTACACCGACCAGCAGGCGGTGCACATCACGCTCGGCGAGGTGCACAACCCGACCTTCGGCGCACGCCGGGCAGAGGAAGGCCGCTGACATGACCCACGACGGCAAGACCCGCACCTCCTCCGGCTTCTTCGTCTCGCAGGAGGCGCCGATCCACGCCGCGGACCCGATCCGGACCCCGGCGAGCGCGCCGCCGGACATCCTGCGCTGCGCGTCCATGGAACTCGTCGTGACCGACCTCGCGGCATCGCGCGAGTTCTACGTCGACGTGCTCGGCCTCGTCGTGACCGAGGAGGACGACCACGCGGTGTACCTCCGCTCGATGGAGGAGTTCATCCACCACAACCTCGTGCTCCGCGAGGGGCCCGTCGCCGCGCTCGCCGCGTTCTCCTATCGCGTGCGCACGCCCGCGGACCTCGACAAAGCCGTGGCGTTCTACACCGAGCTCGGCTGCGAGGTGCGACGCAGCGCCACCGGCTTCGCGAAGGGCGTCGGCGACTCGGTGCGCGTCGTCGACCCGCTCGGGTTCCCGGTCGAGTTCTTCCACGACGTCGAGCACGTCGAGCGCCTCGCGTGGCGGTACGACCTGTACACGCCCGGCGCGCTCGTGCGGCTCGACCACTTCAACCAGGTGACGCCGGACGTCCCGCGCGCCGTCGCGTTCATGCAGGACCTCGGGTTCCGTGTGACCGAGGACATCCAGGACGACGACGGCACCGTGTACGCCGCCTGGATGCGCCGGAAGCCCACGGTGCACGACACCGCGATGACGGGCGGCGACGGGCCCCGCATGCACCACGTCGCGTTCTCGACGCACGAGAAGCACAACATCCTCGCGATCTGCGACAAGCTCGGCGCGCTGCGCCGGTCGGATGCGATCGAGCGCGGCCCCGGGCGGCACGGCGTCTCGAACGCGTTCTACCTGTACCTGCGCGACCCCGACGGCCACCGCGTCGAGATCTACACGCAGGACTACTACACGGGCGACCCCGACAACCCGGTCGTCACGTGGGACGTGCACGACAACCAGCGCCGTGACTGGTGGGGCAATCCGGTCGTCCCGTCCTGGTACACGGATGCCTCGCTCGTGCTCGACCTCGACGGGAACCCGCAGCCCGTGGTCGCGCGCACCGACACGTCGGAGATGGCCGTCACGATCGGCGCCGACGGCTTCTCGTACACGCGTCCCGACGAGGAAACGATGCCCGAATACAAGCAGGGCGAGTACAAGCTCGGCCACCAGCTCTGAGAGGCACGGATGCTCCCTCCCGACGTGATCCACGCGCTGGCCGACGAACTCGCCGAGGCCGAGCGCACGCACGGCCTGCTCCCCCGCATCACCGCGCGCCATCCCGAGGCGACCGTCGAGGACTCGTACGCGATCCAGGGCGTGTGGCGCGACCGGAACCTCGCGGCGGGCCGACGGCTCGTGGGCCGGAAGATCGGCCTGACGTCGAAGGCGATGCAGCGCGCGACGGGCATCGACGAGCCCGACTACGGCGTGATGTTCGAGGACACCGTGTACGCATCGGGCGCCGAGATCCCGGTCGACCGCTTCTCGAACGTCCGCGTCGAGGTCGAGCTCGCGTTCGTGCTCGCCGCTCCCCTCGAAGGCCCGCACTGCACGCTCGCCGACGCCATCCTGGCGATCGAGGTCGCCGTGCCCGCGCTCGAGGTGCTCGACTCGCGCCTCGAGCTCGCAGGCCGCACGATCGTGGACACGATCGCCGACAACGCGGCCTACGGCGCGATGGTGCTCGGCACGACCCGCAAGCGACCGGACGAACTCGACCTGCGCTGGGTTCCGGGCGTGCTCGCGCGAAACGGCGAGATCGAGGAGACCGGCGTCGCGGCCGGCGTGCTCGGCCACCCGGCGACGGGGGTCGCCTGGCTCGCGAACAAGCTCCACCAGCACGGCGCCCGGCTCGAGGCGGGCGAGATCATCCTCGCGGGGTCGTTCACGCGGCCGCTGTGGGTGTCGCGCGGCGATGTCGTGCACTGCGATTACGGACCGATGGGAGTCGTCGAATGCCGCTTCAGCTGAACCCGACGCTGCGCGACGCGCTCGAGGCCGCCGAGCGTCCGCTCGCCGGGATGTGGGTGTGCACCGGCAGCCCGCTCGTCGCTGAGATCGCCGCGGGATCGGGCCTGGACTGGGTGCTCATCGACATGGAGCACGCGCCGAACGGACTCGAGTCGGTGCTCGCGCAGCTGCAGGCGGTGGCCGCGTCCCCGGTCACGCCGGTCGTGCGCGTGCCCTCGCACGACCCGGCGACGATCAAGCAGGTGCTCGACCTCGGCGCGCAGAACCTGCTCGTGCCCATGGTCGAGACGCGGGCGGACGCCGAGGCGGTCGTCGCCGCGGCCCGGTATCCGCCACGGGGCATCCGCGGCGTGGGCTCGGCGCTCGGGCGCTCCGCACGCTGGAACCGGGTCGAGGGCTACCTCGCCCACGCCGATGCGCACGTCTCGCTGTTCGTGCAGGTCGAGACCGCTGCGGCGGTCGCGAACTCCGCCGAGATCGCCGCGGTCGACGGCGTCGACGGCGTGTTCGTCGGCCCGAGCGACCTCGCGGCGTCGATGGGCCACCTCGGCGCGCAGACCCATCCCGACGTCGTCGCCGCGGTCCTCGCGGTGTTCGACACGGTCCGTGCGGCCGGCAAGCCGGTCGGCGTGAACGCATTCGACCCCGCGATCGCGGCCGCCTACCTGGATGCCGGCGCGCGGTTCATCCTCGTCGGCGCCGACGTCACGCTCCTCGCACGCGGCTCCGAGGCACTCGCCGCGGCGTTCGCGCGCCGCTAGCGCAGGGCGATCGGATGCCCCTCACCGACTGACGGCGGCCAGGTGCCCGACGCCGCTCAGAGCGAGAGCTGCCGTGCGGCGACGAGCACTCCGCTCGCGAAGCCCTCCACTCGCAGCGTGGCGCCGCCGGCCGGTGCGGCGAACTCGATCCGCGTGGTGCCGTCCTGCGTGACGGCGGTGGCCACGGGTCGACCGTCGACGTAGACGTCGACGCTGTCGATCGCGCTCGTCCGCAGGTCGAGTCCGGTGACGCCCGCGCCCTGCCCGTCGAGCTCGGCGTCGAGCACACGCACCGTGCCCTCCGCGAGGATCGCGCCGGCCCGCTCCATGAGGTCGACGTTGTCCTGCAGGACGTCCCGGCGGGTGATCGGGTGGACCTCGTCCGGGACGACGCCCAGGTCTTCGACCGGCTGCCCGAACCGAGCGCCGACGCGCAGGCAGCGTCGCAGCGAGACCCGGAACGCGGCACCGGCGGGCAGGGCGCGCAGCGGACCGCCCGTCCAGTCCTCCCGCAGCGCCTCGTGGGTGAGGACGTTCGCGCCGCCCGCGCCGGTGTTGTCGTCCACCCCGAGCACGCGGCCGATCTCGTGGTCCTGGAAGCCGGCGGCGAAGATGTCGGTCGCGCTGTAGCAGAGCGCATCGGTGATCAGGACGACCGGGCCGTGGTACAGCTGGCCGACGCTGTTGACGACCTCCTCGGGGTAGAGCGGCAGCGCGCTCGAGAACGGTGCGCCCGTCGTGATCGACTCGTCGATGGAGTCCTTCCAGGCGCGGTAGTCCTCCACCGCGGCGCAGAGGTCGGCGGTGTACCGGTTGTTGATGAACTGCATCGGCTCGGGCTGGATGCGCCTCGGGGTGAAGAACTGCAACAGGAACTCCGAGGCGATCACGAACCCTCCGCCGTTCCCGCGCACGTCGAGGATGAGGCCGTCGGGAGGCAGCACGCCGAGCAGGCGGGCGACCTCGTTGACGAACGCGTCGATCCCGTCGTCCTCCATGTGGAACGTGAAGATCCGCAGGTGGCCGAACGTGCCGTGCGTCGTCGTCACCGTGCGGGCCTTGAGTTCGGGGCGCGTGGTGGGCACGATCCCGGCCGCGCGCTGGGCGTCGGTCGGCTGCGGCACCTCCACGGCTCCCTGCTCGGCGCGGGGGTCCGTGCGGAACGACGCGGGCGCGAACAGCCGCCGTTTCACCTGGCGGCTGAGTTCGGTCTTCAGGTCGAGGCCGACCAGGTGGGATGCCGGCGCGGCGACGCCGCGCGGCATCCCCGCGCTCGCGTCGCCGCCCGCGAGGTCCTCGGATGACTCGAACACCCGCCACGGCAGTCGCGTCTCGTGCTCGGTGCCGTCGACGAGGTAGGTGAGGTCGACCCAGTCCTCGTCCGGCGGCAGGGACATCCCGATCGGACGGATCGTCATCGCCTCGAGTCCGCGAGCGAGGCTCGCGGCCTTGTTGCTGCCCGCCTCGCGGCCGGCGTTGCGTTCGACCGCGATCGCCATCGGTGCGCCGTTCCAGTGCGTGACCGTGGCCCCGACCACGAGGTCGGGGTCGCCCGTGAGGTGGTCGAACGTCTTCGTGACGACCCAGTGCGGCTCGTCGCCGTCGAAGCACCGCTCGACGAGGATGCCGAGGAACGCGAACCCGGCGTACCGGTCGGGGAGGATGTAGTTCGTGTGCAGGTCGCGCAGGCCGAGGACGACCCGCTGGAGCGCCGCGTGGAACTCCGGTTCGGTGAGCCTCGGCGATCGGTAGCGGAGCAGCCGGAGGCTCTGCAGGGGGTCCACCGCGTGCATCGCCCGCTTCAGCGGCAGGTGGACGTAGAGCCCCTCGAGCAGGAGTTCGGCCTGGTCGAGGAGCACCATGCGGTCAGCCTGCGTGAGCGCATCGGATTCCACGTCGGAGCGGAACTCCGGCATCGTGCGAACCGTGCCGAGGTCGTGGTCGCGACCCAGCGTCGCGGTGGTGAGAGACGGCATGGGAACCTCCCCGGTGGTCCTCGAGCGCTCGCCGGGCGGATGCTGCCGGGCCGGCAGCACCTCGCAACCGGACGAACGGATTGCGCGACTGATTCACCGAGGGTCCCCGGCCGGCGGGGCGATCCGGAACGAACCCGTCAGCGCCGTCCTACGCCGATCGGCAGGCTGCGACAGTCCTCACTTTCAGGGACGCGGCGGGTGCCCGGGCGGAAGCGAGAGGCCCCGCCGAACGGTGTTCGGCGGGGCCTCTCGGTGCGCGAGCGGTCAGTTCACGGCGATGGTCGGGAACGTCGTCCTCGCCCAGTCCGGCCAGGTGACGTTCGGCTGCGCCGTGGCGGGGACGGTCGTCCCCTCGGCACCGGCCGCCTCCTGTCCGGTCGCCGCCCGGAACGCGGTCAGCGTCGTGTACTGGACGGTCCCGCTCTTCGTGGTGTTGAACTTGAACGGGGAGGCCGGGTTGCCGCCGGTGCGGACGTAGCGGTTGCCGTTCGCGACGTTGCCCTGGTCGGCCCAGCTCCGGGCACCCGTGTAGTCCTGGGACCACAGGAGCGGCGTCGCGTTCGTGCCGATCATGGTGTTCCGGATGACCTGGACCTGGGTGTTCAGCCAGGGCATCGTGGGGTCCGGCGCGGAGAAGCGGCTGTCGACCCCGTAGTGCCCGGTGACCGGCACCCGGTTGTCCTGCAGGATCACGATGTTCCCGTCGCCGCTGCCCGAGACCACGTTGCCCTTGAGGATCGACATGGTCGAGTCGTTGATCAGGATCCCGTGCCCGGCGTTGTCCTTCAGCAGGTTGCCGGAGAAGATGCCGCGCGAGGAGATCTCGAAGAAGATCCCGTGGTTGCCGTTGCCCTGGATACGGGTGCCGGTGATGGCGACCTGGAAGCAGGAGACGTCGAACCAGATCCCGGTGCCGCCGTTGCCGGTGATGTCCGAGTTCGTGATCGTGACCCCGCGCGAGCGGTTCAGCTTGAAGCCGCCCGCGGTCGGCGCCATGTTGAAGTGCTCGGAATTGCTTCCGGTGACCTTCAGGCGGTCCAGCTTCGAGTTGTCGGCCTTGTTCGCACCGACGCCGAGCATCCCCGAGTTCTCGACCGTGACGTTCCGGATGGTGGCTCCGGCGTTCCCGATGAACAGGCCGGTGGTCGCGGACTCGGTGATGATCACGTTCTCGAGGGTCGCGTTCGTCGACTCGAGCGTCACGGTGCCCATGTCCGGGTTCGACGTGGAGTACCGGCGGATCCCGATGCCGCGGACGGTGACGCCGTCGGCTCGGAGCTGCAGCGCCCGGGTGGTGTCCCCGGAGCGCACGGTCTTCCCGGTGGGGTCGGTGCCGACGACGAGCGCGTGGTTCGCGTCGTCGACCCAGAAGGTGCCGGCGACGACCTGGGCGCGCGTCTGCACCTCACGGAGCTCGGTGCCGTCCACGTAGGTCTGGTCCGGATGCGCCGCCATCGGGTAGTTCGCGTTCACGAACTGCCAGTTCGCGGTCGTGCTGTCGGCAGCGCCCTTGGTGAAGGTGGGGCTGGAGTCCAGCGCGACGTTCCAGTTGGTGTGACGCCAGGCCGTGCCATCCTTCACCCACCCGGTGACCGCGACGGTGCCGTCCATCCAGACGACCTCGCCCGGGTAGGCCTGGATGGTGACGCCGGCCTTGTAGACCGCGACGTTCTCGTGGTACTCGCCGCCCCGCAGGACGATGGTGCCGCCGGCCGCGGTGCCCGAGAGGGCCGCGTTCAGCGTCTGGTAGGGGCTGGAGACGGTGCCGTTGCCGCCCGCGGCAGCGGTCGGGGAGACGTACTTCGCGCCGGCGGGGATCGCGTAGTTCGTCGATCCGAGCGGTGCGGACCCGGCGTTCGGGTTGAGCGTCTCCACGGCGGCCGGTGCGCCCGCGCTGGTGCTCGGCGTCGGGGTCGGCGGGGTGGGCGTCGGAGTCGGCGTGGCCGTCGGCGGTGCGACCGTCGTGGACGACGCCACCTTCACCGGGGTGCCGCCGGACCAGACCTTGTTCGTGTAGCCGGCCTTGGCGTAGATCACGCCGACGTGGAGGTACTTCCCGGAGTCCGCCGCCGTGGGCGTGTACGACGTGTTCGACGCGCCCTCGACGATCTTCGTCCAGCTGCCGCCGGGCGTGGCGGAGTCGGAGCGGAACCACTGGTACCAGGCCGCGTCCGGCGTGGGCGCCCAGTCGGAGCCGGCCGTGATCGTCAGCGGCTTCCCGACCTCCGGCGTGCCGGAGATGGTGGGCGCCTGGGTCCCGGTGAAGGTGGTCGCCCCGGAGGTCGGCGGCGTGGCCGTCGCGGATGCCACCTTGACGGGCGCCCCGCCGGACCAGACCTTGTTCGTATAGCCGGCCTTCGCGTAGATCACGCCGACGTGGAGGTACTTCCCGGAGTCGGCCGCCGTGGGCGTGTAGGACTTGTTCGACGCGCCCTCGACGATCTTCGTCCAGCTGCCGCCGGGCGTCGCGGAGTCGGAGCGGAACCACTGGTACCAGGCCGTATCCGGCGTGGGCGCCCAGTCGGAGCCGGCCGTGATCGTCAGCGGCTTCCCGACCTCCGGCGTGCCGGAGATGGTGGGCGCCTGGGTCCCCGTGAAGGCGGATGCGGCGGCGGTCGACACGGAGCCCGCGGGTGCGGCGAAGGCGGGCTGGACGGCGAAGCCGGTTCCCACGAGTGCGCCGACGGCGAGGACGGTGCCGGCCGCGAGGCTGAAGCGCCGTCGGGCCCTTCGGCTCCTGCGCGTCGAGGTGATGGCGGCTCGAGAGCCTGCCACGGGCGTGTACTGGTCTTCGGAGGAGTTCTGGTTCTGCATCATATTCACAAGCGCCAGGGCACGGAGGCGGTACCGGGTGCCGGGCACGGATCTCGATCCACTCGGGTACAGGGGGCGTCGCCGGGGGCGAAGTTGGCAGTCTGCACAGGGTTTCTGGACGAACACTCACCTTTTCCCGAGAATGCGATCCGGGGTGGTGCGCTCGGAGCAGGTTCCTGATATTGACCCCCGAACTGGGGGCAAGCTTGCGAGCGCCGGTCGCGACGGGACCGACCGCGACGCGGCGGGACCCTTCGGTGCGTGATTCCGAGCGCCGATCGGCCCTCGAACGCGGGGCCGCGCCACCGCCGGCGCGCCGCCTAAGCTCGGTTCTCGTGTGCCGCCGGAAGCCCCGACTTCCGCGCCACTTCGGCCTGCAGCCCGTACCGCACGCCGGATCATCCGCCATGAGGAGCGAGCCAGCAGTGAACCCCAGAGACCGGCGCCCGCGTCGTCCCGTTGCCGGTCGAGTGTGCGTTCGGCACGACGCATGAGGGCCTTCTTCGCCAAGCGCGTGCTGCTCTGGCCGCTCCTCCTCACGGGCGTGCTCGTCGTGTCATGCGGCGTCATCGGCGCACCGGCGGCGATGCGCGCGCTCCCGACGCTCTCGCTGTTCGGCACGGAGTCCGAGGAGCGCGACACGCAGGTCATCCAAGCCGTCGTCCGCGAGGAACAGGTCGTGCTGTTGAGCCTCGGCATCCAGGGGATCTCCGAGAAGAACGACACGAGCACGTTCCTCGGAACGAGGGTCCCCGGCAGTGAGCGAGCGACGTTCGTCCAGTACGCCTTCAGCGCGAAGCTGGGCATCGACGGCGGCGCCGTCACCATCGAGCAGACCGGCGAGGACGAGTACCTGATCTCGATCCCGGAGTTCGAGTTCATCGGGCACGACGACGAGCGGTTCGAGCTCGTCGGCGAGCAGAACGGCGTGCTCAGCTGGATGACTCCCGAGATCGACACCGTCGAGATGATCAACGCCATCCTGAGCGACGACGTGAAGCACGAGTACCTCGACGCCAACGAGAAGATCCTGCAGGACCAGGCGCAGGCCTTCTACAGCGGCATCATCACGAGCATCGACCCGACCCTGACCGTCCGGTTCGCGTTCCGCGATTGACCGCATAGGGCTGACGCGAGCGCCGAGGCCGAGGCCCAGGCCCAGGCCGCGATCGAACGCCCTCGCGTCAGCCCCGCGCGTCAGCCTTCGAGCGCGTAGTCGGGCTCGGCCGGCGTCGCCGTGCCTTCGAGCGTGTCGCGCTTCCTCCGGAAGAGCCCCGCAACGCTCCCGCCCACGGTGTCCGCCGCTCCGGAGATGGCCCCGCCCACGCCCTTCAGCGCGGTGAGCGCCTGGGGCGCGTCCGCGATCCCGTCGCCGTCGAGGTCGACGCTCCGGAACGGGCGCGCCACGGCGCCGGCTGCGGTCGCGACGCCGCCGCCGACCGTGCTCGCCGTGCCCGCGAACCAGTTCCCCGTCGACTTCGCCGCTTCTTCCAGTGCGGCCAGCGCCCGGTTCGGTTCGACGTCGTGGTCGCCGTCGTCGGGCGTGGCCTTCACGGGAACGGCCAGGTGCCGGGGGAACTCGGCCGGCGCCTCGGCGAAGGCGGCCCGGGATGCCTCGATGACGTCGCGGCCGAAGACGAAGCGGGTGACGCCTCCCGCGAGCGCCCCGACGCCGTACTCGATCGCCGCCTGCTGCTTTCCGCTCAGGTTCTCGCGCACCGAATCGAGCTGGCCGGTCTGGATGGTCCGGACCAGGCTCTGCGCCCCACCGGCGGGAAGGGTGTCCGCGAGCGTGTTCGCCCAGTGCGACCAGTCCGAGCGGCCGCCGGCGATGTGGTGGGCGACGTCGACGACGCCCGGGGACGACACGTCCGCGAGGTCCGATGCCATCGTCGCGATCTGCTGCTGGCTGACCCGACCGTTCGAGAGTCCGTAGACGAGGGCGTGCGCCTGGTCCTGGTCGAGGTCCATGCCGTGGATGTCGGCGATCGCGAGCCCGAAGATCGCGGTGATCTCGAACTGGAGTTGCTCATCCCCGGCCGGGAGGAGTGCCGCAACGCGCTGCGCGCCGGTCTTCGCGGCTCCCAGCGCCACGGTCTTCGCGGCCTGTTTCGCGGCGGCCTTGGCCGCAGCCTTGGTCGCTTCCCGGCCGGCCTGCTTGGCGGCCTGCTGGCCGGCGCTCTTGACTCCGGCCGCGGCGGCCCCGACGCCGGGGATCAGCGCGATGCCGATGTCGGCCGCGATCGTGCCCGCGGTGATGATGGCGCCCGCCGTCGTGATCGAAGCGCCGTAATGACGCTCGAGCATCCGGATCACCTCGGCAGGCGTCGCGTCGGGGTTCCGCCGGCGGATGCGCATCACGTACTTGCGGGCGATCGAGTGACGGGCGCTGACCGCCTTCGCGATGTCGCGCGCGGCTTCCTCGACCGAGAGCTCGGTCGCCAGCGTGATGGGTTCGGCGTCGGTCATCGCGTTCCTTCTTGCGTCCTCGAACCGCGGCGGTGCGACGGCTGATCGGTGTCGCCCGCGGGGGATGCAGGACGAGTCGGATGCTCCGGGCGAGTGCCGCCTCGTCACATCTCGAATCCGAGGCTAGGCGCGGCTCCATGCCGTGACCTACCGCGCGGACGCCCCATTTCTAGGGGCACGCGACATCGCCGCAGGTGTTCGGGGCCGGGCGGTGCGCGGCCGATCGTGGGAAGGGGGCGACGGATTCCGGCTCGAGGAGCACAATGTGCAGCATGACTGGTCCAGCCGACGGCGACCGCCGGCTCGACGACTACCTCGCGTCACTCGATGCGCAGACCGTCGAGGACAGCGAAACCCTGATCGAGCTGATGCAGCGCATCAGCGGGCACCAGCCGAAGCTCTGGAACGTCGGCACGATCGGGTTCGGCACCTACCACTACCGGTACGACACCGGCCGCGAGGGCGACGGCCACACGATCGGCTTCTACCCCCGGAACGGCAAGATCACGGTGTACCTGATGGACGGCACAGCGCGGCACGCGGCGCTCCTGGCCGACTTGGGCCGTCATACCGAGACCGGGTACTGCGTCTACATCAAGCGGCTCAGCGACGTCGACCTCGAGGTCCTCGAGCAGATCGTCCGGGACTCGTACGCGTTCGTCGCATCGAAGGCCCAGGACGGCCCGATACGCGGGATCCTCTGGAAGGCGGAACCCGGCGACGCCTCCTAGATGGATGGGGAGCGGGGCGGGAAGCTGCGTTTCAGGCGCCGTCCTGCACCCGGAGGCTCACGACGAGTTCACCGTCGACGACCTCGCGCCGACCGTGCACGTCGAGTTCGAGCGGCTCCCCCTCGCGGAGCGCGATCCGCACGAGCTCGGCCTCGACCCGCACCTCGAGCACGCGGCCGCGGTACCCGACGGTGAACGAGAACGCCGACCAGCCCGCGGGACAGAACGGGCGGAACGAGAGGCCGGCGTCGGTCGCCCGCATCCCGGCGAATCCCTGCACGATCGCCAGCCACGCACCGCTCATCGAGGTGATGTGCAGGCCGTCCTCGGTGTCGTTGTTGTAGTTGTCGAGGTCGAGCCGCGCGGTGCGCCGATACAGTTCGATCGCCTTCTCGCGCTCGCCGATCGCGGCGGCGAGCACCGCGTGGATCGATGCCGACAGCGACGACTCGTGCACCGTCATCGGCTCGTAGAACTCGAAGTTGCGACGCAGTTCGTCGGCGGTGAAGTCCTCCTCGAACAGGTACATGCCCTGGAGCACGTCGGCCTGCTTGATGAAGCACGACCGCAGGATCCGGTCCCACGACCAGTGCTGGTTGAGCGGGCGCTCGTCGGCCGGGATCGTGTCGGTGTGGCGGAGGTCCTTGTCGAGGAACGTGTCGTGCTGCACGTTGACGGCGAGCGCGGCGTCGTACGGAAGGTACATGCGGTCGGCGATCTCGCGCCACCGTGCGCGCTCGTCAGCCGGCACACCCAGCTCACCCGCACGCCCCGGCCGCAGTTCGTCCAAGGCCGTGGCGGTGTACCGGAGCACCCACGCGGCGAGGGTGTTGGTGTACCAGTTGTTGGCGACGTTGTTCTCGTACTCGTTCGGGCCGGTCACGCCGTGGATCATGTACGCGCCCGCATGATCGCTGAAGTGCACCCTGTCGGCCCAGAACCGGGCGATCTCGACGAGCACCTCGATCCCGGGACCCTCCAGGTACGACCGATCACCGGTGTACCGCGTGTAGTTGTGGATCGCGTAGGCGATGGCGCCGTTGCGGTGGATCTCCTCGAACGTGATCTCCCACTCGTTGTGGCACTCGATCCCGTTGAAGGTCACCATCGGGTAGAGCGCGCCGGCGAGGCCCTGTTGCCGTGCGTTGTGCCGCGCCTGCGGGAGCTGGGCACGACGGTACGCGAGGAGCGCCCGCGACACCTCGGGAGACGCGAGCGAGAGGTAGAGCGGCACGAGGTAGGCCTCGGTGTCCCAGTAGGTGGCGCCGCCGTACTTCTCGCCCGTGAAGCCCTTGGGGCCGATGTTGAGTCGCTCGTCTTCCCCGTAGTAGGTCGAGAACAGGTGGAAGAGGTTGAACTGGATGCCCTGCTGCGCCTCGTCGTCGCCCTCGATCACGACCTGCGCACGGGCCCAGCGCTCCTCCCAGCGCGCCGAGTGCGCGGCCAGGTGGTCGTCGAAGGTGCGGCCCTCGGATGCCCCGAGCAGGTCGCGCACCGCGTCGACGTGCTCCGCCTCCTCGACGTCACGGGTCGTGACGACGGCGGTCGTCTTCCGGAGCTCGGCCGACGCTCCTGCGGCGAGCGTGCCCTCGAACGCGAGGCCGGCCTGGAGCGGGGCATCCACCATGCCGGATGCCTCGAGCCCCGTGGCATCCGCCCGCATGCCGGCCGTCACGGTGAACTGCGGGGTCCCGAACGGGTTCGGGATCGTCCGCAGCGACAGGTGCGGGACCGGCGCGGCGCCGCGCCCGACCTCGCTCCAGAACTGCTCGCCGTAGTTCGCGTCGAGGTTGTGCACATCGCCGTCGATCCTCGGAGTCGCCCGCACGCGCACGGTTCCGTCGAGCACGGTGATCCTGAGCCGCTGCAGGCAGAGCTCGGGCGTGACGATCGAGAGGAACCGCGCGAACTCGAACCGGACGACGGACGATTCCGTACGGTACGTGAACGAGCGCGTGAGCAGGCCGTTCCGCAGGTCGAGCCGCAGCAGGAAGTCCTCGTGCCGGCCGGAGAACAGGTCGACGCGCTCGCCGTCGAGTTCGAGGTCGATCGCGATGAGGTTCGCCGCGTTGATGACCTTGCCGAAGTACTCGGGGTAGCCGTTCTTCCACCAGCCGACGCGGGTCTTGTCCGGGAACCAGACGCCCGCGACGTACGTCCCGCGGTGGCTGTCGCCGGAGTAGCCCTCCTCGAAGTTCCCGCGCATGCCCAGGTGCGCATTCCCCGTCGAGGTCATGGACTCGATCAGTCGGATGCGGCTGTCGTCCAGCCGACTGGTGCTGATCGCGTACGGCTCGATGTCGAACACCCGCTCGCTCATGCGCATGCCTCCCCTGCCGGCGATGGATGCGGTGCGGCATCCGAGTCCGACGGTATCGCGGGAACCGTGCTGTTCGCATGGTCGAACGCGACCGAGGGGAGGCCCGCACGCGCACCGCACGCACGCCACGCACCGACGGCGACGGGGGCGGCCGCTCGTGCGACCGCCCCCGCCTCCGCTCCCGCTCTGGGATCAGTCGAGCTGCTCCCACGGACCCCACGCCGATGCGCCGGGCTCCTGCCCGCGGGTCCACCACTTCGCGCGCCAGCGCACGCCGTCGCGGTCGACGACGTCGCCGGTCTCGAAGATCCGCGTCGGGGTCCAGACGCTCACGCCGGTCGGCGTCGCGGCGATCTCCTGCCAGGGGCCGTGGACATCACCCGGCTTCTGGTTCCGCGTCCACCACGTGGCGGTCCACACGGCGCCGCCCGATGTCACCACCGAGCCCGCCGGGTAGTCGTGCTTCGCGGCCCACGCGGCCGGCGCCGAGGCATCCGCGTCGTCGCCGACGACGATGCCGCGACCGTTCGTCGCCACGTACACGCGACCGAACACATCGGGGTCGCCCTCGATGTCGGCGCCGATCCAGCCGAACTGGTGCTCGTCGTCGTTGATGCGGGTCCAGGTCGAACCGCCGTCGATCGAACGCCACACGCCGCGGACGCCGTCGCGCTCGGCCGCCGTGTAGATCGCCGGCGACGTCGCACCGGGCGCCGCCTTGCCGAACCCGACCGTGTCGGCCGCGTCGAAGCCGGTCACCGCCGTCCAGGTGTCGCCGGCGTCGGCGCTGCGCCACAGCCCGTAGGGGCCGTCGTCCTCGCCGCCCGCGAGCCAGACCTGGCCCGGGGCGCCGGGCACGCCGGCGAAGCGCACCGGGCCCGCGACAGGGAGACCGCCCGCGGTCGCCGCCGCGAACGTCGCACCGGCATCCGTCGACCGGTAGAACGTGCCGCCGGCGAACCCGTACACGAGGTCCGCGTCGACGCGGTCGGCCTCGACGCGCGCGCCGTCCGGCAGGCCGGTCGAGGCCGTCCAGGTCGCGCCGCCGTCGGCCGAGTGACGCACGCCGGCGCCCGCGGGCGCCCACACGACGCCCTGGCCGTCGGCGGCCACGGCGAGCGTGCCGGAGCCGGTCGCCCCGGCGGCTGCGGGCGACGCGGTCCAGGTCGCGCCACTGTCGTGGGAGACGGCCGCGACGATCGCAGCGGTCCCGTCGGTGCCGGCGCGCGCGATGGTCTCCGGCGCGAGCCCGGCCGCGTCGACGCTCGTCGCGCCGCCGAAGTACGGCGCCTGGAACGTGTTCACGACGGTGTCGAGATCGTCGTGCACGAACCCGCCGAGGTCGAGCATCGCCGACACGAGGTCGACGTCGCCGGCCGGCGCGACGAGGTCCTGGATGGCGGTCTCCTCGATGCCGCCGGCGGCGGGCGCGAGGTGGATGACCCCGCCCGGCGCATCCCAGTTCGTCAGGTCCTCACTGCGATAGATCGTCGCGCCCGTGCCGTACATGAGTTCGTCGGAGTCGAACGGGTCGATCTCGAGCGCCGAGACCATCCAGCCGAGCTTCGGCGTCGGCTCGGACCACATCGTCGGCTCCCCGACCTGCTTGCCGAACGCGAGCCACGGCACCTCGTCGATCGACTGGTCGTACCTCGTGAGCAGGCTGCCGTTGCCGCTCGCGTCGTACGCGTAGTCCCAGATCTGCGTCCAGGTCCGGCCGCGATCGGTGGAGCGGAAGATCAGGATGTCCGGCCACCACTGGATCTGCGACGCCACCATGATCGTGTCGGGGTTCGTCCGGTCGACGGTGAGGCCGCCGAAGCCGAAGTCGACGCCGACCGGGCGCGAGGCGGGTGTGATGTCGGTCCAGGTGCCGTCGTCGATGCCGTAGCGCCACACCGCGCCGTCGGAACCGTCGTACGGCCCGGACGTGTTGCTCGTGGAGAGGTAGAGGAACCGGCCGGTCTCGTCGATGACGCCGTGGTGCGGCAGGAACCCGGTCGGGGCATCCGCCACCGGCTGCCAGGTGGCGCCGGCGTCGTCGGAGCGGTACAGGATGTCGTCGGTGTCGGCGACCGCGGTGAAGATCGTCTGCGTCGGCTCGCCGGCGGCAGCGGATGCCCCGTCGAAGGCCGTCCACAGCACCCCGAGGTTCTGCCCGAGGTACGAGTTGCCGGATCCCGCGTCGGGCACGAAGTCGCCCGCATTCGGGAACGACGCGACCTCGGACCACGTCACGCCGGCGTCGGTCGAACGCCACAGGCCCTGACCGCTCTCGGCGCCGTAGTAGAGGACCTCGTTGTCGTTCGGGTCGACCTGCAGGCGTTCGCCGATGCCGCGACCGGGCATGTTGCCGCCGACCTTGAACGGCAGCGCCGAGGCCTGCCAGGTGTCCCCGTAGTCGTCGGAGCGCAGGATCGCACCGTTGCTCGGGTCCCAGTCGTTCGTGTACATGCCGACGGCCGCGTACACCTTCGCGGTGTCGACCGGGTCGGTCGCGAGGCTGAGGACCCCGAGCCGGTTCCAGTCGTCCCAGCCGACGTGGTCGAGCAGCGGCACCCACTCGTCGGTCGCCCGGTCGAGCCGGTACGCTCCGCCGATGTCGGTGCGCGCGTAGACGAGCCCCTCCTCGGTCGGGTTGTAGATGATGCCGGGCACGTAGCCGCCGCCCGAGATCGCCGCGTTCGACCACTCGTAGCCGGGGCCGGCCGCTGGCGGACCGGCGGCTGCGCCCGCGGCAGCGAATGCTGCCGGGGCGGCGGCGAGGGGGATGACGGTGCCCGCTGCCAGCGCGAGCCCGATCGCCGTCCTGCTGAATCTCACGATTCGCACACTCCTTCGTGTCGGAGGCGACCGCGGTCGGCCGCCTCGGCGACCATATCGAAGCGCTTCGATCCGGCATGACGGTTGTCCACAGGCGCGCCTGGTCATCGACGCCGCCTCGGGGAGTACGCCGGACGCTACGGCTGCCGTCGCCGATACAGTTCCGCGGGCTTCCCGCGCGCACCGCGCCGCAGGACCCCGGTCGCCTCGAGCTGCGGCAGCATGAGTCGACGGAAGGCATCACGCGCGAGCCGCTCCCCGAGCACGGTCTCATGGAGGCGCCGGAGGTCGAAGATCGTGAAGGCGTCCGGAGGTTCGGCGTCGGTCGGTTCGCGTCGCGGCAGGAGTCCGGCGGGGTCGGGCGCTCGTCGGTAGTCGGCACGAAGCGACTCGACGGCCGCGGCGACGATGTCGTCGTGGTCGTACTTCAGGCCGACGGGTCCGGTCACGTCGACCAGGCGCGTGCGCGAGATGAGCTCCAGCCGGTGCGCCGGGACGACGTCGACGTGCGCGACGGACAGCACCCAGCCACGGTCATCGCGGTTCGGAGCGTCGAACACGCGGAGTTGCCTCGGGTCCAGCCCGGTGATCCCGGCCTTCAGTCGCAGCGCACGGAGCACGGCGTCCGCGAGCGTCTCCCCCGGGTGCAGGAACGTGCCGGGGAGCCTCCACTCGTCGCCACCGCCTCGGGCGGAGTCGTTCGTTCGGGTCAGCAGCACCGACAACGGACCGCCGTCGGGCACGGTGAGCACGGCGGTGTCGACCGCCACCGAGGGTCGCGGGTAGTCCTCGAGGGTGCGGTCGGAGCTGTCGCGGAAGACCATTCCCCCACTTTAGGTGGCATCCGCGCAAATGTCGGTGGTGCCGTGCATACTGGTGGTGGATCGAAAAAGACGAGTAACGCGCTAAATCAGCCACGGGAGGCGAGCATGACGAGCATCGAGTCGGCGAACAACCAGGACCCCACCCTCTTCTGCATCTACGTCGGCGGGCCGCGCGACGGCCTGAAGACCGGCGACCTTCCCGCGAGCCTGTCCGGCCGGCCGCTGACCGGCATGGTGGCGAAGCTGCCGTTGGCCCAGCCCGCGGCGTACAGCGTCTTCGCGGTGTACGAGTGCGTCGGCGAGACGCAGGTCGACGGATTCTGGCAGTTCGTGTACCGCGGGCTCGAGGGGCCGAATGGCGAGCGCCTCGTCGCCGCGCCGATCGTGACCCGCGCCGTCACCGAACCCGCCGGGGCCGCCGAATGAGCGCGGGGTTCGCCCACGTCGGGCCACTCAAGCCCGTCGACGTGCCCGAGGATCGCTGGGCGGGGCATCCGCTGCTGCGTCTCGTCCACGTCGGCGACGACGGGGTCGTCGACTGGCGGATGCCCGCCGCGAACGGGTACGTCCACGCGAAGCGGATCGCGACGCTGCAGCACGTGAAGTTCACGACGGACGGGCGGGGCGAGCGGATCGCCCGGATCCCGCCGCGGCTGAACCACGACTGGTTCGTCGACGACCGCACCGATGCGCACGCGCCGGCCCCGATCGTCGGGCGTGCTCGTGACCTCGAGCGGTTCTACGAACTGAGCTGGGAAGCGGAAATCCACTTCGGCTTCGTCGCAGCCCGTACCGACGACGCCGGCGTGCGGCGCTACTTCGAGTGGATCCACGGGATCTGGGTCGAGGTGCCGCTCGACCGGTGGCTCACGATCCGCGACGCCGAGGCGCCCGACGAACTCGACCACCGGGCGATGACCGAGCGCTTCCCGGCCGAACTCGCGGCCCCGCGCTTCGAGCGCTCCGAGTCCGACCCGCGCATGACCGACGTCGACGGACTCGTGCAGTCGGCGCGGGCCGAGGCGATCGCCTCGATCGCGCACCGCGCCCAGACCGACAAGCTCGGCGCCGCGTACATCGACCACCCGGCCCGGGTCGCGGGGCGATTCGACGCGGTCGATCAGCCGATCGAGCGTGCGGCGGCCTGGCTGCACGACGTGCTCGAGGACACCGACCTGACCGCCGGCGACCTCCTCCAGGCCGGCATCCTTCCCGAGATCGTCGAGGTCGTCGCCGTGCTCACCCGGCCCGGATTCCCGTGGCAGGACGGCGACTACTCCCAGCGGGTGCGCGGCAACCCCCGGGCGCTGCGGGTGAAGGCCGCCGACCTGGACGACAACAGCGCGCCGTGGCGCACGCGGCGACTCGACGAGGCCACCCGAGAGCGGCTCGCCGCGAAGTACCGGGCCTCCCGGGCAGCGCTCGGACTCGACGCGGGCGAGCACTCCGCAGCGGAGGCGACGGTGGATTCGCCGTCGGACCGGGCGTGAACCTCACCGACGTGCGGCGTGGGCGCGAGCGGGCCGACGGCCACGCCCGCGGCCGCGCCGTCGCCGTCGCCGTCGCCACATCATCGGCGGCCGCGGCCCCAGCCGCCGCCCCGGTCGCCCGCGAGGAAGTCCCCGCGGACGTGCTGCACCTCGTCCACTGGACCGGGTGCACGCAACAGGGCGCGGACTGGCTGCGGACCTGGTGCGACATCGCCGTGGAGCCGTCCGGCCAGCGGACCTCATCCGGTGCCGGGCAGCGCAAGCCGGTCTGTGCCGACTGCGCCGCCGCTCCAGGATGCCCCGTGTGCGGGGCCGCGGCGGACGAACTGACCTGACACCCGGCCGCGCCGGCAGCACCCGTCGCGAGGCATCCGTGCCGCGACCCCGAGTACCGCCACGACCGTTCATGCCCGAGACTCGACCCGAGGAGACCCCATGACCACGACCCCCTTCCGCCTCGACCGCGCCGTCGGCGCGGTCCTCGCATCCGCCGCCGGCGACGCGCTCGGCTCCCAGTACGAGTTCGGACCCGCGCTGCCCGACGACGCACCCGTCACGTTCGGCATCGGCCACTTCGGCCACGCCGAAGGCGAGTGGACCGACGACACGAGCATGGCCGTCCCGCTGCTCCAGGCCCTCGCCCGCGGCGAATCGCTGAACGACGCGATCGTCCTCGGGCGCATCCCCGCCGAGTGGCGCGAGTGGGCGCGAACGTCACGCGACGTCGGTGCGCAGACCCGCGCGGTCCTCGCCCGCCTCCCCGAGCACACGACCGAGGATGCCTCGCGCGCCGCCGCCGAAGCCGAGCACCGCGGCGCGGGCCGATCGGGCGGCAACGGATCGCTCATGCGGACCGGACCGATCGCGCTCGGCTACCTCGCCGACGGTGCCGAGGCCGCGCTCGTCGATGCGGCCGGCCGGGTGGCCCGCCTCACGCACTGGGAGGACGACAACGTCGACGCGACCGCACTCTGGTGCCTCGCGATCCGCCACGCGATCCGCACCGGCGACCTCGACGTCCACGCCGGCCTCGTGCACCTTCCCGCCGAGCGCCGGGCCCGCTGGTCGGCGCTGATCGACGAGGCGCTCGTCCCCGGCGCGCACCCGCGCGACTTCAGCGCCGACAACGGGTGGGTGGTCCGCGCATTCCAGGCCGCGCTCGCGGCCGTGAACGGCGCATCCTCCCTCCCCGACGCGCTCGAACGCGCGGTGCGCGGCGGCAACGACACCGACACCGTCGCCGCGATCGCGGGCTCGCTCGCGGGCGCGCGGTTCGGCGGCAGCGCGGTCCCGCTCACCTGGCAGCGCCGCCTGCACGGATGGCCCGACCTCCGCGCCGAGGACCTGATCCGCCTCGCGGTGCTCGCCGCGCGCGGCGGCTCCCCCGACGCCATCGGCTGGCCGACCGCGACGTCGGCGCACCGACCCGGCTTCCGGCACACCCCGGCGCGCCGGCATCCGCACGACGACGGCGTCTGGCTCGGATCGCAGTCGGCGCTCGCGGACCTGCCCGAGGGGGTCGACTTCGTCGTCTCGCTCTGTCGGATCGGCACCGACGAACGCCCGGCCGGGATCGACGGCCTCACCGTCTGGCTCATCGACGAGGACGGCGCCAACCTCGACACCGACGGCGTGCTCGCGGACACCGCCGACCTCATCGCCGACCTCCGCGCGGACGGCCGACGGGTGTTCGTGCACTGCGCCGAAGCGCGCAGCCGCACCGCGGCCGTCGCCGCCCTGTACAGCGCCCGGCACCGGGACATCCCGATCACTCGGGCTTGGCGCGTCATCGAAGCGACGCTGCCGGACTTCGCCCCCGCGCCGTTCCTCCGCGCCGCCGTCGACCGCGTCGCCGCGGCATCCGCCGCGACCTCGACTCCCCCAGCCCGCAAGATCGTCTACATCGACCTCGACAACACGCTCGTCGATTTCCCCTCGGCCTTCGACCGCGTCGCCCCCGAACTGCTCGAGGAGTACACGGACCGCAGGGACGAGATCCCCGGCATCTTCGCCCTCATGGACCCGATGCCGGGCGCCATCGAGGCCTACCGGCAGCTCGCAGCCGTCCACGACGTGTACATCCTCTCCACGGCGCCCTGGCTCAATCCGTCGGCCTGGAGCGACAAGCTCGAGTGGGTCCAGCGCCACCTCGGCGTCGAGAAGGGCACGCCCGCGTACAAGCGGCTCATCCTCTCGCACCACAAGGACCTCAATCGCGGCGACTACCTCGTCGACGACCGCCCGAACAACGGCGCCGACCGCTTCGACGGCACGTGGCTGCACTTCGGGCCGGGGAACGCGTTCCCGACGTGGGAGTCCGTGACGGGCTACCTGCTGGGCGGGGCGGCGGTCGTGTAGTCGAGGATCGCGACCGAGTCCGCCGGCGTCGCACGACAACGGGTCGATGAACCCCGTCTGCGAGCGGGGCCACCAACAGAACGGTGGTGGACTTCGCGTTGGCCGTTCCGCTCGGATTCCGATGCGCACATCATGCGCAGGGTGCCCACCGAGCGAAGGCACGGGCGCCGCCTCGCGCCTGCGAAGCCGCCTCGCCCGGGTCGTCGGCTACAGCAGGCCGAAGATGCCGACCCTGTACGTGCTTCCGACGCTGTCGCGCAGCGGGATGTAGTCGACGGTCGGGCGCGGAATCCACGCGGCGAACACGGTGCGTTGCATCAGCGCCATGGCGTTCAGATCGAGCCATCCGAGGAACTCGCCCAGACGGAGCTTGTCACGCCAGGAGAACACGACGAGCCAGGCAAGGACTCCGACGGGGAGCAGGACCCAGAGGGCGAGACCTCGGAAGAGGAGCAGCGCGACACCCACCGGGAATCTGAGGGTCGATTGCAGGCCGTCCTTCGACTCTGTGCCGTGATCGGGCCGCCGCATGCACAGATGCTATCGACGCAGGTCGCGCAACCGTCACATCGCGCGAGGCTCGACCTGGCGTTCGCCGTCGGGGAGTCGCTCGGCTCGCATCGTGGCGTCACCCGGTACACACCAGCGCAATGAATCAGGGGCCGCCTCCGACATTCTCGGAAACGGCCCCTGATCTGCCTATTTGCTGGTCGGGCTGACAGGATTTGAACCTGCGACCCCTTGACCCCCAGTCAAGTGCGCTACCAAGCTGCGCCACAGCCCGATGCCCCGGTTCCCCGAGGCAACTCGTCAATCATAGCGTGCCCGGCGGGGTGCTTCGTGCACGTGCGAACCGCTCGGCGCGCGGCTCGTCGTCCACTCCGTCCCCGGCCCCGGCGACGAGCACCGCCAACCGATCCGCGACCGCCGCGACGCCGCGCTCGAACGCCGCTCGGTCCGCAGGATCCACCGCCTCGAGCAGCGCCCTGCCGAGCTCTGCCTGGTCGCACCGCATGCCGGCCATCAACTCGACGGCCGGGTCGGTCAGCACGACGAGCACCGCGCGTCGGTCGCGCGGGTGCGGCGTGCGGCGCACGTAGCCGCCGGCTTCGAGTGCGTCGACGAGCCCGGTCACGTTGCGGGGACTCACCTCGAGCGCGGCGGCGAGCGCGTGCTGCGTCATCGGCCCCACATGCTGGATGACCCGCAGCACGCGCAGCCGCGACGGCGTGAGCGTCGTGCCGCGGACGACGCGCGCGAGGTCCTTGTCGAAGAGGTCGCCGATGCGGAGCAGCCGGTCGAGCACGCTGGGTTCCACATCGTGAAGCTAGCGGATCGTTACCTTGCTTCACCATTCGAGCACGCGTCAGCGGCGGGGCATCCGCGCACCGGGGCATCCGCTCACGCGGGCACTCACCTGCCGCCGTATCCTGACCGGATGCGCCTCTGGAGCCTCCACCCCCGCTACCTCGACGCCGCGGGCCTCGTGGCGGCGTGGCGCGAGGCCCTCCTCGCCCAGAAGGTGCTGGCCGGCCTGACGACGGGCTACACCGCCCACCCGCAGCTCGCCCGCTTCCGCGGACGCCCGGCCGAGGCGATCGGCACGTTCCTGCACGGGCTCGCCGACGAGGCGGATGCCCGTGCGTACCGATTCGACCGAACCCGCATCACTTCGGGCCGCGACGATTCGCTGCGCATCCCCGTCGCCGACGGCCAACTCGCCTACGAGTGGGCGCACCTGGTCGCGAAGCTCGCGTCCCGCTCCCCCGGCCGGCTCCGAGAACTCGGTGTGGATGACCCGGCCGCGGTCCTTCCGGACCCGCATCCGCTCTTCGTGGTCGTTCCCGGGCCGGTCGAGGCGTGGGAGGTCGTCAGGCCGGTTCCCTGACCGCAGGCGCACCCACCCGGTACCGCGATCGCCCCAGCCGGAGCCCGCCTCGATGTCGGCCGCCGGGGCTATCGTGGCCGCATGTCCGACGACGGATTCCGCATCGTTCCCGCGAACACGGTCCCGTTCGCCGACGTCGAGGCCGTGTTCGGCACGCGCGGCGACGCGGCGCACTGCTGGTGCCAGTGGTACAAGGTTCCGAAGAGCGAATGGCCCATGCCCGACGACGATCTCCGGCGGAGGCTCTCCGAGCAGCTCGCCGAGCCGGCCTCGAACGCGGGCCTCCTCGCCTACGACGGTGCGACGCCCGTCGGCTGGTGCGCGATCGAACCCCGCATGCACCTGCCGCGACTGCGCCGGAGCCGACTGATCGCCGACGGGTCGAGGAACCGCGACCTCGACGATCCCGACGTGTGGTCGCTGACCTGCTTCGTCGTCCCGCGCGAGCATCGCCGTCGAGGCGTCGCCGGCGCCCTCGCCGACGCCGCCGTCGAGCACGCCCGCCAGCACGGCGCGCGCACGATCGAGGGCTATGCGATCGACCCCGCGGCGCGCACGAACGTCGCTGCGGCCGACCTCTTCGTCGGCACGGTGACGATGTTCGTCGGCGCCGGGTTCGAAGTGGTCGCGCGTCCCACGCAGGGGCGTGCGGTGATGGAGGCGCGGATCGAGGCCTGAACCCGCGCCTCAGTCCTCCCCCGCCGCGACGACGTCCGCGCACGCCCGGAACGACCGCCACGCGTCGGGCAGCGCCTCGATCCGCTCGGTCGCCGCACGGAACGCCGAGGCCGCGATCGCGGGATAGTCGTCGACCGGTTCGCCCGCGTCGCGCGCCGCGGTCTCGGCCCGTTCGACCTGGAGGGCGAACAGCAGCGCGTCGCGATGGTCGCCCAGCACGTCCTGCACGTCCTTCGCCGCGGCCGCGAGCGCAGCGGCATCCTCGCCGAGCACGGCGGCCGGGCCGGCCGTCACGGCTTCGCCGACGTAGCGGAGCCGGCGCGCGGCCCGCCGCAGCCGGTGCAGTGAGTCGAGGTCGCCGAGCGCGCGGCGGGCCGCGCGCCGCACCCGGCGTGATTCGGCCACGAGGAGCGCCCGCAGCCCCGCCTCGGCGGACGAGTCGGCCGGCCCGCCCGCGCCCCCGGTGTACGGGGGCTCCCCGACGAACGCCGCGAGCGCATCGTGCGCCGAACCGTCGGCCGCGATGGCCTCGACGAGTCCGGCGTGCGCCTCGCGGTAGCGGGCGCGTTCGCGCACGATCAGCCGCTCGACGGCGGCGGCATCCGCGCCCACACCGACGTGCTCCTCCGCGTGCCGGATCCGCACCTCGAGGTCGCGCACCTCCCCGAGGTCGTCGCCGAGTCGCTCGAGGTGGGCGCGCACGTCGTCGGCGGCACCGTCGGCGAAGTACGGCCGCGACGCGGCGAGCAGGCTGCGGAGCCTGCGGACGAGGATGCGCGCCTGGTGCACGCCGTCGGGATCGTCCGCGGCGGCCGCACGCTCGAGCGCGGGCAACTCGGAGGCGTAGCCCGAGAGCGCTGCCACGAGCGCCGCGCCGGTGGTGCGTGCGTCCTCCCCCACAGGTGAGAGGCTAGCGCGGACCCCGCGTCGAGCGTTCGATCCCGACCGCGTCCGGGCGGTAGCGTCGAGGAGACGAAAGGACCATCGGATGACCCGCACGACCCAGCTCCGCCGCTACGAGCTCAAGCCGCACCTCGTCGAGGCGTTCCTCGAATGGTGGCCGACGACGCTCGTCCCGGCCCGCGAAGCGGCCGGATTCCGCATCGAGTTCGCCTACTTCGACCCCGAGGTCCGCGAGTTCACGTGGGCTGTGAGCACCGAGGGCGACGCCGAGGACTTCGCCCGCATCGAGGCGGCGTACAACGCCTCCGAGGGGCGCGCGGCCGCGTTCGCGGGCCTGTCCGAGGGCTGGACGGACGCGAGCCGCATCGCGATCGTCGAGCAGGTCGCCTGACCGCCGGCTCGGAATACCGCCGGCCGCGAACGCCTTGGCTCACAGTGTGACTGACTCGAACGCCGCGGTCGGCTTCCGCTCCGAGCGCGGCCCCGTCCTCATCTCGCTGATGCTGGCGACGGGGCTCATCGCGATCGACGCGACGATCCTCGCGACCGCGGTGCCGAGCATCGTCGGCGAGCTCGGCGAGTTCGAGCAGTTCCCGTGGCTCTTCTCGGTGTACCTGCTCGCACAGGCGGTCTCCGTGCCGATCTACTCGAAGCTCGCGGACACCGTCGGGCGCAAGCCGATCATCCTGTTCGGGGTCGGCCTGTTCCTGCTCGGGTCGATCCTGTGCGGGTTCGCGTGGAGCATGCCCGCGCTCATCGCGTTCCGCGTCGTGCAGGGCCTCGGCGCGGGCGCGGTGGCGCCCATGTCGATGACGATCATCGGCGACATCTACTCGGTCGCCGAGCGTGCGCGCGTGCAGGGGTACATCGCGAGCGTCTGGGCGATCTCCTCGGTCGTCGGGCCGGCGCTCGGCGGCGTGTTCAGCCAGTTCACGTCGTGGCGGTGGATCTTCCTGGTGAACATCCCGCTCGCGCTCATCGCGGGCTGGATGCTCACGCGTTCGTACCACGAACAGATCGAGCGCAAGCGCCACCGCATCGACGTCGCCGGCGCGATCCTGCTCACGCTCGGCCTCACGCTCGTGATCCTCGGCCTCCTCGAGGGCGGGCACGCCTGGCCGTGGGCGTCGTGGCAGACCGCGGCGGTCTTCGGGATCGGGCTGGTCTCGCTCGTCGTCTTCGCCTTCGTCGAGCGTCGCGCCGCCGAGCCCGTGCTCGACCTGTCGATCTTCACGCGCCGCCTGATCGCGACGACCACGCTCGTGGCGGTCGGCGTCGGCGCGGTGATGATCGGCGTCACGTCGTTCATCCCCACCTACCTCGAGAACGCGAGCGGCGTGGTGCCGCTCGTGTCCGGCGCGGCCGTCGCGGCGCTCACGCTGGGCTGGCCGCTCTCGGCATCGCTGTCGGGGCGGCTGTACCTGCGGATCGGCTTCCGCGCGACGGCCGTCATCGGCGCGCTCGTCACGCTGACCGGATCGATCGCGCTGTCGTTCCTCGCGCCCTTCCCGAACCCCTGGTCGATCGCCGGCGTCGCGTTCGTGATCGGCTTCGGCCTGGGCTGGGTCGCGGCCCCGAGCCTGATCGCGGCGCAGTCGTCGGTCGGGTGGAGCGAGCGCGGCGTGGTCACCGGCGCGAACGCGTTCGCGCGCTCCGCGGGCAGCGCGGTCGGCGTCGCGGTGTTCGGCGCGCTCGCGAACGCGGTGTTCGCCGCGAACCCGGGCGGCGTCCAGGAGCCCGAGGTCGTCGAGGCCGCGTCCGGCGCCGTGTTCATCGGCATCGCGGTCACGGCCGCGCTCATGCTCGTCGCGGCGATCGCGATCCCCGCGATCCGCGCCGAGCACCTCGAGGGCGACGCGCAGGAGGCGGCCGACGCGCAGGACGAGCAGGTCGCCGCGCCGGAGCGCGCCGCCTAGGGCTCAGCCTTCGTCGATCCGCACGCGCTTCACGCGCGCCGTCGCGCCGCGGACGATCGCGACGCGGCTGCGCGGCACGCCGAAGTGCACTGCGAGCGCGGCGACGACGCCGTCGTTCGCGGCGCCGTCGACCGCACGCTCCTGCACGTGCACGACCCAGTCGGCGACGGGGTCCGACTCGAGCGCCTCCACGAGCGGACCCTTCCGGCTGCCGGGCTTCACCCGGATCGTGAGATCCACGGCGCCGGCCCCGGTCAGCGCTTGCGTTCGCGCCGCTCGCGGATGCGCATGTTCACGACGATCGGCGAGCCCTGGAACCCGTAGATCTCCCGGAGGCGGCGCTGGATGAACCGGCGGTACGCCGGGTCGAGGAATCCGGTCGTGAACAGCACGAAGGTCGGCGGCCGGTTCGAGACCTGCGTGCCGAACAGGATGCGCGGCTGGCGTCCGCCGCGCACCGGGTGCGGGTGCGCCTGCGTGAGCTCGGCGAGGAAGGCGTTGAACTTGCCGGTCGGGACCCGGGTGTCCCACGACTCGAGGGCGAGTTCGAGCGCCGGGACGAGCTTCTCCAGGTGCCGGCCGGTCTTCGCCGAGATGTTGACGCGCGGCGCCCACGAGACGTGGTGCAGGTCCTGCTCGATCTCGCGCTCGAGGTAGCGGCGACGGTCCTCGTCGAGCTGGTCCCACTTGTTGTAGGCGAGCACGAGCGCGCGGCCCGACTCGAGCACGAGCTCGATGATCCGGACATCCTGCTCGCTGATCGGCTGGGTCACGTCGAGGAGCACGACCGCGACCTCGGCCTTCTCGAGCGCGGCCTGCGTGCGCAGCGACGCGTAGAAGTCGGCGCCGTGCTGCAGGTGCACGCGACGCCGGATGCCCGCCGTGTCGACGAAGCGCCACACCTTGCCGCCGAGCTCGATCTGCTCGTCGACGGGGTCGCGCGTCGTGCCCGCGAGCTCGTTCACGACCACGCGCTCCTCGCCCGCGGCCTTGTTCAGCAGCGAGCTCTTGCCGACGTTCGGCCGGCCGAGGATCGCGACGCGCCGGGGCCCGCCGATCTCCTGCTTCGCGACGGCCGAGGTCTCGGGCAGCACCTTGAACACCTCGTCGAGCAGGTCCGCGACGCCACGGCCGTGCAGGGCCGAGACGGCGTACGGCTGGTCGAGCCCGAGGTTCCAGAGCGCGTGGATCTCGGGCTCCTGGCGCGGGTCGTCGATCTTGTTGGCGACGAGGAACACCGGCTTCTGCGCCTTGCGGAGGAGCCGCACGACGTGCTCGTCGGTCGCGGTCGCGCCGACCATTGCGTCGACGACGAAGAGCACGACGTCGCTCAGGTCGATGGCGACCTCGGCCTGGGCCGCGACGGAGGCGTCGATGCCCTTGGCGTCGGGCTCCCAGCCGCCGGTGTCGACGAGCGTGAACCGGCGGTCCATCCACTCGCCCTTGTACGAGACGCGGTCGCGCGTGACGCCGGGGGTGTCCTCGACGACGGCCTCGCGGCGGCCGAGGATGCGGTTCACGAGCGCGGACTTGCCGACGTTCGGCCGGCCGACGATCGCGATGACCGGGAGGGCGGGAAGGTACGTGACGCCGTCGTCG
The DNA here is from genome assembly GCF_043518605.1 of Agromyces sp. MMS24-JH15. GTDB lineage: Bacteria > Actinomycetota > Actinomycetes > Actinomycetales > Microbacteriaceae > Agromyces. The sequence continues at coordinate 2,786,939 of NZ_CP171358.1, read as the reverse complement.
CCGAACTCGGCCTGCTCGAGCAGCTCGAGGTCCTCGTCGTCGAGTTCGTAGTCGTCCAGGCCCGTGCGCAGCGCGGCGGCCCGCTGGTCGGCGAGCTCGTCGTCGACGTCGGCGAGTCGCTCGGCGAGGTGGTCCTCGGCCGCATCGAACTCGGGCGCATCGAACTCGGGCGCGTCGAATTCGTCGTCGCGGTCGGTCATCGTGTCTCCTCAGTCATTCGGGCACGCTGCAACGACGTGCGGCGCGCTCCCCCGGGTCCATTCAACCAGTGACGGCTGAGAGCGAGCGGATGACGCCGATCACGGCCGCCACCGTCCCGTCGAAGTCGAGCTCGGTCGAGTCGACGGTTGTGACGCCGTCGGCGGCGTTCATGAAGTCCACGACCTTCGAGTCCGCCTCGTCGCGGCGGCGCAACTGCTCGCCGGTCATCGACTCGGGAACGTCGACGAGTTCGGCCGAGCGGCGGGCGATGCGCACCTCCTCGGACGCGGTGAGCAGGATCCGCACGGCGGCGTCCGGTGCGACGACGGTCGTGATGTCGCGGCCCTCGACGACGATGCCGGGCCGGCGCTCGTCGGCGATGTGCGCGCGGAACACCTCGATGAGGTGGTGGCGGACCGCGGGCACGCGTGCGACGCGGCTCACGATCGACGAGATGTGCGGCTCGCGGATCGCGAGCGTCACGTCGGTCGAGCCGACGTGCACCGCGTACCCGGCGGGGTCGGTGCCGATGCGGTAGTCGAAGGACGGCAGGCACGCGGTGACGGATGCCTCGTCGTCCGTGTCGATGCCGCTGGCCTCGACGTGCCAGGCGAACGCACGGTACGCGGCGCCCGTGTCGAGGAATCCGAAGCCGAGTTCGCGCGCGACCGCCTTCGAGACGCTCGACTTGCCGCTTCCGGCGGGTCCGTCGACGGCCACGACGAGGGGGTGGTGCACGGGGGCGTGCACCTGGGCGTGCTCAGGGGCGTTCACGTTCAACCTGCGATCCGCCAGCCGCGGGCGGCCAGCTCGGTGGTGAGGCGGGAGGCCGCCTCGGGGAGGACTGCGATCTCGGCGAGACCGACCTGGCGGCCCGGCGAGTGCTCGAGGCGGAGGTCCTCGAGGTTCACCCCGATCTCGCCGATCTCCGCGAGGAGCCGGGCGAGCTGGCCGGGGCGGTCGTCGACCATCACGATGACGGTCGTGAAGCGCTTGTCGGTGCCGTGCTTGCCGGGCAGGCGCTCGACGCCGGTGTTGCCGCCCGCGAGCTCCTCCGCGATGCGGCGTCGCGCACCGGTGGCGCCGGGGTCGGCGAGCGCGTCGATGAAGCGGTCGAGGTCGTCGCGGTAGGCGACGAGGATGTCCCGGACGGACACCGCGTTGGCGCCCAGGATCTGCACCCAGAGGTCGGGGTCGCTCGCGGCGACTCGCGTGACGTCCCGCACGCCCTGTCCGGCGAGGCCGAGGGATGCCTCGGTCGCGTCGATGAACCGCCGCGCCATCAGGCTCGAGACCACCTGCGGGACGTGCGAGATCAGCGCGACGCCGCGGTCGTGCTCCTCGGGCGTCATCTCCACGAGGGTGGCGCCGAGGTCGAGGATGAGGTCGTCGACCGCGCTCGCGCGCTTGTAGCTGATGTCGTCGTGCGCGGCGACCACCCACGGGCGCCCCGCGAACAGGTCTGCTCGCGCGGCGAGCGGCCCGCCGCGCTCCCGACCGGCGAGCGGGTGCGAGCCGAGGTAGCGCGAGACGTCGGCGCCGCGTTCGCGGAGCTCGGCGAGGATGCCCGCCTTCACGCTCGCGACGTCGGTCACGATCGCGTCGGGGAAGGCCGCGAGCTCGGCGGCGACGACCGCGGCGGTCACGTCCGGCGGCACGGCGACGACGACGAGCTCGGGGCGGTCGTCGGGCGATGCCGGCCGCCCGGCGCCGAGATCGACCGCGAGCGCGACGTGCGTCGGCGAGGCGTCCGCGAGGATCACGTCGACGCCGCGCTGCCGCAGCCCGAGCGCGACGCTCGTGCCGAGCAGGCCGGCGCCCACGACTCGCACGGGGCCGGTGAGTCGAGACTCGACCACGTCAGTCCGTTCCCTTCCGGCCGGCTTGCGGCGTCGCCGGGTCGGAGCCGGCGGAGCGCGCGATGGTGAGCAGCTGGCCGCGTTCCACCTTAGTCAACTCGCGCAGCTGTCCCGAACGGAGCGTCCCGAGGTGCAGCGGGCCGAACTGGCGTCGGACGAGCTCGATGACCGGATGCCCCACGGCGTCCATCATCCGGCGGACGATCCGGTTCCGCCCGGAGTGGAGCGTGAGCTCGACCATCGTCGACGTCGCGTCGCCCTGCGCCTGCAGGATGCGCGCGCGGTCCGCCCGGATCGGGCCGTCCTCGAGCTCGATGCCCTGCCGGAGCTGCTGGATCGCCTGCGGGTGCACCCGACCGCGCACCTTCGCGATGTAGGTCTTCTCGACGCCGAACGACGGGTGCGCGAGCACGTGCGCGAGCTCCCCGTCGTTCGTGAGCAGCAGGAGTCCGCTCGTGTCCTGGTCGAGTCGGCCGACGTTGTAGACGCGCTCCTCGAGGTCGTCCGTGAAGCGGCGGAGGTCCGGGCGACCCTGTTCGTCGCGCATCGACGAGACGACGCCGCGCGGCTTGTTGAGCATGTAGTACCGCTTCGCGGTGTCGAGCTGCACCGCGACGCCGTCGACCGTGACCTGGTCGTGCTCGGGGTCGACCCGGCTGCCGAGCTCGGTGACGACCTTCCCGTTGACGGTCACGCGCCCGGCGACGATGAGTTCCTCCGACACGCGGCGGCTCGCGACGCCCGCGGCGGCGAGCACCTTCTGCAGGCGCTCGCCCTCGGTCGACCTCCCGCCGGTTCCCTGCTCAGGCGTGTTCAAGGTCGAATCCTTCCTGTCCGTCGTCCAGCAGCGGCGAGATCGGGGGAGCTCGTCGAGCGAGTTCACGCCGAGGTGCTGGAGGAGTTCGTCGGTCGTGCCGTAGAGGATCGCGCCCGTCTCCGGGTCGGTGTCGACCTCGCTGATGAGCCCGCGGCCCACGAGCGTGCGCACGACGCTGTCGACGTTCACGGCGCGGATCGACGCGATCGCGGGGCGCGAGATCGGCTGCTTGTACGCGACCACGGCGAGCGTCTCGAGGGCGGCCTGCGAGAGCCGGGTCGACTGCTGCGTGAGCACGAGCGACTCGACGACGACGTCGTACTCGCTCCGCACGTAGAACCGCCAGCCCCCGCCGACCTCGCGGAGTTCGAAGCCGCGGCGGATGCCCCGCCCGCCCGGCTCCGACTCGACGTCGGTGCGCGGCTCGCCCGAGGGCCCCTCGCCGTCGTAGTCGGCGACCAGGCGCGCGATCGAGGCGCGGACCTCCGCGACCGGGCGCGCGACGGCCGCGGCGAGCGCGACGACGCCGAGCGGCTCGTCGGCGATGAAGAGGATGGCCTCGAGCGCGCGATCGAGGTCGAGCCTGGGCTGTCCCGGCACGTCGAGCGGTGCGGCGACCGAGCGCTCGGGCCCGGGCTCCGGCTGCGGCTCCGGCTCCGGCTCCGGGGCATCCATCGGCGCGTCGGCGCCGCCGAGCTGGTCGTCGGGTTCATTCGTCATAGTCGGCTCCCAGGTTCTGGAGGTTCCGTTCGTCCCAGTCCTCGCCCGCGGCCCAGCGCAGCGTGAGCTCACCGAGCGGCTCGAGCTGCTCGAACCCGATCGCGGCGTGGCGGTACAGCTCGAGCACGGCGAGGAAGCGCGCGACCACGACGCCCGGACGGTCGACGCCCGCGATGAGCTCCCGGAAGGTCCGGGTGCCGCCGCGGCGGAGCACCGCGACCACGTGCGCGGCCTGCTCCCGGATCGACACGAGCGGCGCGTGGAGGTGGCCGAGGCCGACGACCGGGACCTCCTTCGGCGTGAGGGCGAGCGTCGCGAGCGCGGCGAAGTCCTCGGGCGTGAGGGTCCAGCGCAGCTCGGGGTCGCGATTGCGGAACCGGTCCTCGAGGCGGACCGTGCGCGGGTGCCGCCGCGATTCGGCCTCGAGGTGCTCGGAGAACCAGCGCGACGCCTCCTTGAACGCGCGGTACTGGAGCAGCCGGGCGAACAGCAGGTCCCGCGCCTCGAGGAGCGCGACGTCCTCGGCGTCGACGAGTTCGCCCTGCGGCAGGAGCCCGGCGACCTTGAGGTCGAGCAGGGTCGCCGCGACGACGAGGAACTCGCTTGCGCGGTCGAGCTCCTCGGCGGAGTCGAGGCCCCGCAGGTAGGCGATGAACTCGTCGGTCACCTTCGACAGCGAGACCTCGGTGATGTCGAGCTCGTGCTTCGAGATGAGGGACAGCAGCAGGTCGAAGGGGCCCTCGAAGTTCGTCAGCGCGACGCGGAACCCGGGCGCACCCGGCTCACCCGGCGCATCCGCCGTGCTCGGCCGCGCCTGACGGCCGGATGCTTCGCCCTCGACGCGCCGCTGCGCCTCAGGCGACCGAGCCACGGAAGACCAGCTCCCTGGCGAGTTGGCGATACGCCCGGGCCGCCTGGTGCTCGGGAGCGAACTCGGTGATCGGCGTCGCTGCGACGGTCGCGTCGGGGAACTTCACGGTGCGCGTGATCACGGTCTCGAGCACGTCCTCGCCGAACGCGTCGACCACGCGCTCGAGCACCTCGCGCGAGTGCAGCGTGCGCGCGTCGTACATGGTCGCGAGGATCCCGTCGAGCGTGATCGCCGGGTTGAGGCGGTCGCGCACCTTGTCGATGGTCTCGATGAGCAGGGCCACGCCGCGCAGCGCGAAGTACTCGCACTCGAGCGGGATCACGACGCCGTGCGCGGCGGTCAGCGCGTTGACCGTGAGCAGCCCCAGCGACGGCTGGCAGTCGATCAGGACCACGTCGTAGTCGTGGGAGACCTTCCGGAGCACGCCCGCGAGGATCTGCTCGCGCGCGACCTCGGTGACGAGGTGCACCTCCGCGGCCGAGAGGTCGATGTTCGCCGGGATCACGTCGAGCCCGGGCGTCGCGGTCCGCTGGATCGCGTCCTTCGGGTCGACCGTGCGCGAGAGCAGCAGGTCGTAGATGGTCAGCGCGTCGTGGCTGCGGACCCCGAGGCCCGCCGACAGCGCGCCCTGCGGGTCGAAGTCGACGGCGAGCACGCGGCGGCCGTACTCGGCCAGTGCCGCGCCGAGGTTGATGGTCGTGGTCGTCTTCCCGACCCCGCCCTTCTGGTTGCACAGCGCGATGATGCGCGCCGGGCCGTGCGCGCCGAGCGGTGCGGGGTCCGGGAACTCCCGCAGCGGCCGACCGGTCGGGCCGAGCTCCGGATCCAGCGAAGGGACTCCGTCCGCCAGTTCCTGCGTCTGCTCGATCACCGATCCATCTCCTTCGTGCCCGGCCGCAGGGGCCGCGCTTGGACGATTCTAACGAGCGCGGGGGTGGGCCAGCGTGTACATCTCTCGGAGTGTGTCGGCTGTGACCAGCGTGTAGATCTGGGTGGTCGCCACCGAGGAGTGCCCGAGCAGCTCCTGCACGACCCGGACATCCGCACCGCCGGCGATCAGGTGGGTCGCGAAGGAGTGCCGCAGCGTGTGCGGGGAGACGGATGCCTCGAGCCCGGCGCGCTCCGCGGCATCCCTGATCACCGACCAGGCCGCCTGCCGCCCGAGCCGCCCGCCGCGCGCGCCCAGGAAGAGCGCCGGCGTCGACCGGCCGCGCACCGAGAACACGGGCCGGGCACGCACGAGGTACGCGGACAGCGCGGCGTGCGCGTAGCTGCCGACGGGCACGATGCGCTCCTTGCCGCCCTTGCCGACCAGGCGCACGACACCCTCGTCGTCGAGGTCGTCGACGTTGAGTCCGACCGCCTCGGTGACGCGCGCTCCGGTCGCGTAGAGCAGCTCGAGCAGGGCCCGATCGCGCAGCTGCCCGGGTTCTTCGCCGCCCGCGGCCTCGAGGAGCGCCTCGACGTCCTCGACGCTGATCGCCTTCGGCAGGCGCTTGGCCTGCTTGGGCGGCGCGAGGTCGCGGCTCGCGTCGACCGCGACCGCACCCTCCTCCAGGAGGAATCGGTGGAGCCCGCGGACCGCGCTGATCGTGCGCGCGACGGACGCGGTCGACAGCGGCGGCACGCGTTCGGCGACGAGGTGGTGCGGGAACGCCGCGAGGTCGGCTTCGGTCGCTGCGAGCGGGCTCGGGATACCCCTGCCCTCGAGCCAGCGGACGTACCCGTCGAGGTCCCGCCGGTAGGCCTGGAGCGTGTTGCGGGCGAGGCCGCGCTCCACCGCGAGGTGGCGGAGGTAGTCCTCGACGGCCGCCGGCATCAGCCCGTCGCGCCCGTCCTGCGTCCGCGCGCCGCGGCGGCGGCGAGGACCGCGACCGCGAGCGGCCCGTTGCGGAGCCGGCCCTCCAGGACCGCGTCGACGCACTCGTCGAGCGGCACGCGGCGCACCTCCATGTCGGCCTCCTCGCCTTCGCGCGCGAAGGCCTGCGGGGCCTCCGCGAGTCCGCGGGCCAGGTAGATCCGGATCGTCTCGTCACTGCCGCCCGGCGTGGTGTGGAAGTCGACGAGGAGCGACCAGTCGGCCGCGACCAGGTCGACCTCCTCGGCGAGTTCGCGCTTGGCGGTGTCGAGCGGATCCTCGCCCGCGAGGTCGCGCAGCCCCGCGGGGATCTCCCAGTTGCGCGAGCGGATCGGATGCCGGTACTGGCGGATCAGCACGATGCGATCGTCGTCGTCGACCGCGAGCACGCCGACGGCGCCCGGGTGGGCGACGAAGTCGCGGACCAGCTGCTCGCCGTCGTACTCGACCGCCTCGCGGCGGACATCCCAGATGCGCCCGTCGAACACGACCTCCGAGTGCAGCACCGGCAGGTCGACCGAGAGGTCGGCCAGCGGCGTCGCCGCTTCGGCCTCAGCCATTCTGGACGTCGTCGAAGAGGAGGCTCGCCTGCTGGCGCTCGAGCGCCGCGGCCACGAGTCCGCGGAACAGCGGGTGCGCGTGGTTCGGGCGGCTGCGCAGCTCGGGGTGCGCCTGCGTCGCGATGTAGAACGGGTGCACCTCGCGCGGGAGCTCGACGAACTCGACGAGGTGGCGGTCGGGCGAGAGTCCCGAGAACACGAGGCCGGCCGCCGCGATCTGCTCGCGGTAGCGGTTGTTGACCTCGTACCGGTGGCGGTGGCGTTCGGAGACCTCGGTCGCGCCGTACAGCTCGGCGGCCAGCGATCCCTCGGCGAGCGCGGCCGGGTACAGCCCGAGCCGCATGGTGCCGCCCAGGTCGCCACCCGCGATGATCTCGACCTGCTCCTCCATGGTCGCGATCACGGGGAACTCGGTGTCGGGGTCGAACTCACTCGAGGATGCCCCGGGCAGCCCGGCGACGTGGCGCGAGTACTCGATGACCATGCACTGCAGGCCGAGGCACAGCCCGAGCACCGGGATGCGGTGCTCGCGGGCGTACTGGAGCGCACCGAGCTTGCCCTCGATGCCGCGCACGCCGAACCCGCCGGGCACGCAGATGCCGTCGAGGTGGGCGAGGTGCTTCTGCGCGCCCTCGGGCGTCTGGCACTCGTCGGACGGGATCCACTCGATCCTGACCTTCGCGTCGTTCGCGAACCCGCCGGCGCGCAGCGCCTCGGTGACCGAGAGGTACGCGTCGGGGAGGTCGATGTACTTGCCGACCAGGCCGATCGTGACCTCGTGCCCGGGGTCGTGCACGACCTGCAGCAGGTCGCTCCAGCCGGACCAGTCGACGTCCCTCGCCTTCCCGTCGAGCCCGAGGGCCTCGATCAGGTAGGCGTCGAGGCCCTGGTCGTGGAGCATCGTCGGGATGTCGTAGATCGACGGCACGTCGACCGCGTTCACGACCGCGGCCTCGTCGACGTCGCACATGAGCGCGATCTTCCGCTTGTTCGCCTCGGTCACCGGGCGGTCGCTGCGCAGCACGAGCGCGTCCGGCTGGATGCCGATGGAGCGGAGCGTGGCGACCGAGTGCTGCGTCGGCTTGGTCTTCTGCTCGCCGGACGCGCCCATGAACGGCACGAGCGAGACGTGCACGAAGAAGACGTTCTTGCGCCCGAGCTCATGGCGCACCTGGCGTGCCGATTCGATGAACGGCTGCGACTCGATGTCGCCGACGGTGCCGCCGATCTCGGTGATGATGACGTCGGGCTTGGGCGTCTCGGACGCCTGCAGTCGCATGCGCCGCTTGATCTCGTCGGTGATGTGCGGGATGACCTGCACGGTGTCGCCGAGGTACTCGCCACGGCGCTCCTTGGCGATGACGGTCGAGTAGATCTGTCCCGTCGTCACGTTCGCGGCCTGCGACAGGTCGATGTCGAGGAACCGCTCGTAGTGGCCGATGTCGAGGTCGGTCTCGGCCCCGTCGTCCGTCACGAACACCTCGCCGTGCTGGAACGGGTTCATCGTCCCGGGATCGACGTTGAGATACGGGTCGAGCTTCTGCATGACGACCCGGAGTCCCCTGGCCGTGAGCAGGTTGCCGAGGCTCGCCGCCGTCAGTCCCTTGCCCAACGAAGAAACGACACCACCGGTCACGAAGATGTGCTTGGTCGTGTCGTTCGAATTGTCTGCACCGCGTTCTACCACCACGGGCTTATAGCCTAACCCACGATCTTGAGCGTTCGCCCAGCCTTTCGAGGCGTGTCGGTTCCACGGATGCCCCGCCGCCCGATTCCCGGACGCTCAGGCCGCCGGTGCGGCCGCGATCTCGAGGAGTTCGCGCGCGTGCGCGATGCCGCTCTCGGAGTCGGCGAGGCCCGACAGCAGGCGTGCCATCTCGGCCTCGCGCTCGCCCCCGGTGAGCTGCCGCACGCTCGAGGCGGTCACCTGCCCGTCGGTGCCCTTCACGACGCTGAGGTGGTTCGTCGCGAACGCGGCGACCTGGGCGAGGTGCGTGACCACGATGACCTGCGACCGCTCGGCCAGTCGCGCGAGGCGCCGCCCGATCTCGATCGCGGCGGCACCGCCCACGCCGGCGTCGACCTCGTCGAACACGAAGGTGGGCACGGGGTCGGCCGCGGCGATGACGACCTCGATCGCGAGCATCACGCGGCTGAGCTCGCCACCGGATGCCCCGCGCGACACGGAGCGCGGCTCGGCGCCGGGGTGCGGGCGGAGCAGGATCTGCACCTGGTCGCGCCCGTGCGAGGTCGGCTCGGCCGATTCCTCGACGCGGACCGCGAGCTCGGCGTCGGGCATCGCGAGCGCGGCCAGTTCGACGGTCACCGCCGCGGACAGCCGCTCCGCGGCCGAGCGCCGGAGTTCGGTGAGCGCGGTCGCGAGTTCGTCGACGCGCTGCGCCGATTCCGCGACGGATGCCTCGAGCTCGGTGATCCGGTCGTCGTCCCCGTCGAGTTCGACGAGCCGGAGCCCGCCGTCCCGGCGGAACGCCAGGACCTCGTCGAGCGAGCCGTGGCGCCGCACGAGCGCCCCGAGCACGGCCCGCCGCTCCTGCACGGCCTCGAGCTCGCGTGCACCGTCGGCGTCGAGGCCCGCGAGGTACCCCGAGAGCCCGGCAGCGGCGTCGGCGAGCAGGAACACGGCGTCCTGGAGGCTCGCGGCGAGCGGCGCGAGTTCGGCGTCGTGCCCCGCGACCCGCTCGAGGTGGCGCTTCGCGCTCTCGACGAGCGCCACCGCGTCGGGCGTGTCGTCGATGGATTCCTCGGCCGAGACCAGTTCGCGCGCGGTCGCGGCCGCGACGCGGAGGTCCTCGAGGTTCGCGAGCCGTTCGGCGCGCTCGGCGAGCTCGAGGTCCTCGCCGGGCTGCGGGTCCGCACCCTCGACCTCGTCGAGCTCGCGTCGCAGCTCGATCGCCTCGCGCGCCCTGGCGTCGTGCGCGCTGCGGAGATCGGCGAGTTCCGCGGCATCCGCGCGCCAGGCCGAGAACGCGGCACCGTACTCGACGAGGACCGCCTGCAGGTCGGGTCCGGCGAACCGGTCCAGGGCTTCGCGCTGCGCGGCCGCCGACCTGAGCCGTTGCTGGTCGGCCTGCCCGTGGACGACGACGAGGTCGTCGCCGAGGTCGGCGAGGACGCCGACGGGCGCGCTCCGTCCGCCGACCACCGCGCGGCTGCGTCCCTCGGCCGAGACCGAGCGCCCGAGCAGCAGCTCGCCGGCCTCGATCTCGCCGCCCGCGTCGGCGACGCGCTCGCGGACGGCCTCACGTGCTTCCGGCAGGTACCAGCGGCCCTCGACCCATGCCTGCTTCGCGCCCGAGCGGATCGTGCCCGCATCGGCACGCGCGCCGAGCAGGAGCCCGAGGGCCGTGACGACCATCGTCTTGCCGGCACCGGTCTCGCCCGTCACCGCCGTGAACCCGGGCCCGAGCGGGAGCCGGGCCTCGGCGATCACGCCGAGGTCGCGGATCCCGAGTTCCTCGATCATCGCGCGCCCGCTCCTCGTCCGCTCGGGCCGCGCCAGCCGGTGACCGGCAGCGCGAACTTGCTGACGAGCCGGTCGGTGAACGGCGCTTCGTGCAGTCGGGCGAGTCGCACCGGGACATCGGAGCGGGTCACGACGACGCGCGAGCCCGTCGGCAGGTCGAACATGCGTCGGCCGTCGCTCCACAGGACCGCGGCGGTTTCCGTGCGCTGGAGCACCTCGACCGCGAGGGTCGAGTCGGGCGCGACGACGATCGGGCGTGCGAACAGGGCGTGCGCGCTGAGCGGCACGAGCAGCATGGCCTCGACGGTCGGCCAGACGATCGGTCCGCCGCCCGAGAACGAGTACGCGGTCGATCCGGTCGGCGTCGACATCACCACGCCGTCGCATCCGAAGGACGACAGCGGTCGCTGGTCGACCTCGATCACGACCTCGAGCATCCGCTCGCGCTCGGCCTTCTCGACGGTGACCTCGTTCAGCGCCCAACCGTCGTGGAGGACCTCGGAGCCGCGCTCGACCCGGACCGCGAGCGTCATCCGCTCCTCGACCGCGTAGTCGCGTGCGAGCGCCCGCGAGACCGTGTAGCCGAGGTCGTCGCGCTCGCTCTCCGCGAGGAAGCCGACGTGCCCGAGGTTCACGCCGAGCAGCGGGACGGGGTGCGCCCTCGTGAGCTCGGCGGCACGCAGGATGGTCCCGTCGCCGCCGAGGATGATCGCGAGCTCGATGAGCGCCGGATCGACCTCCTCCATTCGGCGGAGCCGGCCGTCCACGTGGGGAATGCTCGCATGCACCTCGTCCCACTGGTCCGCGGAGATCACGGGCACGGCGCCGGCGTCGAGGAGCTGCGTGCAGACCTCCTCGGTCGCGTCGAGCGCTGCGCTCCGGCCCGTATGGGCGACCACGAGGAAATGACGTGGTTCGTTCACGCGGGGGCGCCTCCTGCCAGCAGTTCGACTCGACTCATCCATTCTGTCGGATGCCCCCCGACACCGGACCCGAGGTGCACGAGGAACTCGCGATTCCCGTGGGTGCCGGCGATCGGGGAGGAGATCACGCCGCCCGTGCCGAGGCCGAGGTCGAAGCCCGCCCAGAGCACGCCCATGACGGCTTCCGACCACAGCGCAGGATCCCGCACGACCCCCTCGCGGACCCCGCCGCGCCCGACCTCGAACTGCGGCTTGACGAGGAGGACGAGGTCGGCGCCGGGCTCCGCCGTCGCGACGAGCGCGGGAAGGACGGTGACGAGCGAGATGAACGAGAGGTCCCCGACCACGAGCGACGGTCGCGTGTCGACGCCGGTCAGGGCGGCGAGGGATGCCGCATCCAGCGTGCGCACGTTGCATCCCTCGACCAGCACGAGCCCGGCGGCCGCGCGCAGTTCCGGCGCGAGCTGGCCGTGGCCGACGTCGACCGCGAGCACCGTGCGCGCCCCGCGCTCGAGGAGGACCTGGCTGAACCCGCCGGTCGAGGCGCCCGCGTCGAGCGCGACCCGGTCCGCCGGATCGACCGCGAACGCGTCGAGTGCGGCGACGAGCTTGTGCGCGGCCCGGCTCACGTAGTGGTCGGGCGCGTCGACCTCCAGCACCGCACCGTCGGGCACCCGATGCGACGGTTTCACGATCGGCTGCCCATCCACGCGGACGGTCCCGGCCGTGATCAACGCGGCCGCGTGGGTACGGCTCCTGGCGAGCCCCTCCTCCGCGAGCGCCGTGTCCAGGCGACGGTCTGCCATCGGATCAGCCGTCGCCGCGCGACGGGTCGGAATGCTCGAGCGCCTCGCGCAGCCGGTCCGCGAGCTCTTGGTACCCGCCCGCACGCTCGGCGAGCGGGCGACCCTCGATCCCGTCGAGCGCCCCGGCGACGTCGATCGCGTCGTCGTCGATCGGGTCGTCGCCGATCGCGTCCGCTCCGATCGCGCCCGATTCGTCGCCGTCGGCTGCCTCGTCGTTGCTCACGCGCTCCACGCTACCCGAGCAGCCGCCGCGGCCCTGCGCGCGCGGTGGCGGGTCACGCCGTCAGGCGCGCCGGAACGTCGAGCGCGTGGATCGGCGTTCCCGACTCCCAGATGAGCGCGCATGCCGCGCGAAGGAGGTCGACGCCGTCGCCGGCGAGCACCTCGACCCGCCGTCCGTCGAGCCGGACCCTGGCCTCGCCGACGCGCACTCCCCCGCGACCGCGTTCGACGGCGGGGTACGGCAGGTGAAGCTCGCGCAGGTCGCCCAGGATGTACGTCGGCCGCATCGAGGCGTCCGCGGCGAGCACCTGCTTGGCCCGGTCGATCCCCGTGAGCACCACGGCGGACTGCATGCCGGCGCGGTTCGCACCGAGGATGTCGGTGTCGAGCCGGTCGCCGACGACGAGCGGATGCCCCGCCCCGAAGCGCTCCCTCGCGACCTCGAAGATCGGCGTCTCCGGCTTGCCCGCGACGAGCGGGAACCGGCCGACGGCGGTGTGCACCGCCGAGACGAGCGTGCCGTTGCCCGGCGCGATGCCGCGAGCCACCGGGATCGTCCAGTCCATGTTCGTTGCGATCCAGGGGATCCCGTGCTCGTCGGCGAAGCCGCCCGCGTTGAGCGCGAACGCCGCTTCCGCGAGTTGCGTCCAGCCGAGGTCGGGCGCGAAGCCCTGCACGACCGCGTCGGGGCCGTCGTCGGCCGACCGGGTGACCCGGTAGCCGTGTCGTTCGAGCTCGGTGACGATGCCCTCGCCGCCGACCACGAGCACGAGCGCACCAGGCTCGACGACGCCCGCGAGCAGTCGCATCGCCGCCTGCGGCGAAGTCACGACGTCATTCGGCTCGACCGTGAGGCCGAGTTCGACGAGGTGGGCCGCGACCGAGGCGTCGCTCCGCGACGCGTTGTTCGTGATGTAGCCGACCGCGCGGCCGTCCTTCGCCCGGTTCAGGCTCTCGACGGCGTGCGGGATCGCGTCCGGACCCTTGTAGACGACGCCGTCGAGGTCCGCGAGCACCGCGTCGACGCCGTCGAGCGGCGTCGGAGCGTCAGTCCGCGTTCGGAACAGGCCCATCGGCCGCGTCCCCCTCGTCGCCCGCGGCGAGTTCCGCCGCGTCGGGTGCCGTGCCTTCGCCGGCAGCGTCGAGCCCGGCCGTCTCGGCGAGGATCGCCGCGACCTCGGGCTCGATCGCGTCCTCAGGCGCCGCCTCGGGCTCGATCGCGCCCTCAGGCGCCGCCTCCGGCTCGGTTGCCGCTGCCGCTGCCGCTGCCGGGGCATTCGACGCGCTCTCGGCCTCGTCGCTCGCCTCGGTCACGTCTCCAGCGTCCGCCTCGGACTCGGCGGGCTGGTCGACACCGGCCTCGTCGACACCGGCCTCGGCCTCGTCGATCACCGCGGCCTCTGAATCAGTTGCCGTGACATCCGCCTCGTGCTCGGCCGACTCGTCTGCGTTCGCCCCGTCGGCGCCCGCCTCGCCTTCAGCGTCCTCGTCGGCGTCCGCCTCGATCTCCTCGATCTCGTCGACTTCCTCGATCTCCTCGATCTCGTCGACTTCCTGGATCTCCTCGATCTCGTCGATCTCGTAGACGTGGAACACCTCGGCGTCGGCCGCCGCCTCGAGCGCGGCCTCGGCGCGCAGCGCACGACCGCGCCACTCGGATGCCTCCGCCCCGCGGCCGAGCTCGTCGAGGACTTCCGCGTACGCGCCGAAGAGCGCCGGGCTCCAGCTGAACGCGCGCTCGGGGTCGAGCTGCGGGATCTCGAGCTCCGCGAGCGCGAGCTCGGGCTGCCCGAGGTCGAGCCGCGCGCCCGACATGGCGATCGCGAGCGAGACCTGGACCTGCACCGCCAACGTCGCGCGATCCACCGATCGCCCGAGCTCCAGCGCACGATCGGCTCGGCCGACGCCGCGCTCGCTGTCGACCATCAGGGGAAGCTGGTCGTCGCGACCCGAGATGCGCCGGTAGGTCCGGAACTCCCGGAGCGCGAGCGCGAAATCGCCGGTCTCGTAGGCCGTGATCGCCAGGGTCTCGCGGACCACCGCGACGCGCCCGCCGCGGCGAGCCGCCGCGAGAGCGTGCCGGTGCGCGAGCGCCGGGTCCTCCGAGAGCGCTTCGGATGCCGCCGCCAGGTGCTGCGCGACCCAGTCGGCGTTCTCCTTGCTCAGCGTCTTGAGCTCGGCCCGGGCCTCGCCGGCCAGCGAGTTGGGCTGGATGTGCGCCGGGATGACGGGATCGTCGTGCCGCGCGAACGTCTCGTGCGGGCGATCGGATGCCCCGTCCCGAGGTCCGCGCGAACGCGTGTCGGCATAGCCCGAGCCACCGCGATCGTCGCGTCGCCGGTCGCCGCCGGGACGGTCGCCGTACCCCCGGGAGTCGCGCCGCTCACCCGTCGGACGGTCGTCCCGACGCCGGTCGCCGTACCCGCCGCGGTCATCGCGACGCTCGCCGGCACCGCCACGGTTCCCGTACGGACGGTCACCCGTGCTCCGGTTCCGCTCGCCATACCCACCGCGGTCGTCGCGACGCTCGCCCGAGCCGGTGCGGTTCTCGTACGGACGGTCACCGGTGTTCCGGTTCCCGTAGGGACGGTCGCCGGTGTTCCGGTTCCGGTCGCCGTACCCGCCGCGGTCATCGCGACGCTCGCCAGAGCCGGTGCGGTTTCCGTACGGACGGTCACCCGTGCTCCGGTTCCCGTACGGACGGTCACCCGTGTTCCGGTTCCGGTCGCCGTACCCGCCGCGGTCATCGCGACGCTCGCCAGCACCGCCACGGTTCTCGTACGGACGGTCACCGGTGCTCCGGTTCCGGTCACCGTGCCCGCCGCGGTCGTCCCGACGCTCGCCAGAGCCGGTGCGGTTCTCGTACGGACGGTCGCCGGTGCTCCGATTCCCGTAGGGACGGTCACCCGTGCTCCGGTTCCCGTAGGGACGGTCACCCGTGCTCCGATTCCGGTCCCCGTACCCGCCGCGGTCATCGCGACGCTCACCCGAGCCGCCACGGTTCTCGTACGGACGGTCACCGGTGCTCCGATTCCGGTCGCCATACCCGCCGCGGTCATCGCGACGCTCACCCGAGCCGCCACGGTTCCCGTACGGACGGTCACCGGTGCTCCGATTCCGGTCGCCATACCCGCCGCGGTCGTCCCGACGCTCGCCAGAGCCGGTGCGGTTCTCGTACGGACGGTCACCGGTGTTCCGGTTCCCGTACGGACGGTCACCGGCACTCCGATTGCGGTCGCCGTACGGACGGTCGCCCCCACTCCGGTTCCGGTCGCCGTAGCCGCCGCGGTCATCGCGACGCTCACCCGAGCCGCCGCGGTTGCCGTATGGGCGATCCGCATTGCCGCGCTCGGCGTACCCACGGCTGCCCTGGCCCCGGTCATCGCGGTTGGACCCGCCGGCGCTCCGATAGCCACCCGACGCGTCGTTGCGCGGACGCGCGCCACCGTGACCCGCACCACCATCGCGCTGATCGCGGTCGCCCCGGTAGCCGCCCTGTCGCTCGTTCGGACGACCGGTCCCACGTCGGTCGGAATCCGCGCCGTAGCGGCGCACATGGCCACCGGTCGGGCGGTCGTCGCGGCGACGGTCGTTGTGCTGGCCGCGCTCGTCCGACTTCCCGCCCTGGTGTCGCTTCGGTTCGCCCGTGTGGCTGCTCGACCGCCCCTGGGATCGGCCCGCCCCCTCGTGGGAACTGCGCTTCGGTCGTTCGTCATCTGAATGGCCGCGGGTCGCTTCGCTCACGAGAGAGTCCTCACTTTGGGAGTCCGCCTCCGGACTCGACCGATCTGGGGGCCGCGATCGATGGCAGCCCGAAATGCGAAAGGGGGCCACCCGGAATCGGGTGGCCCCCTTTCGTGAAATGTGTTCGGCGGTGTCCTACTCTCCCACAGGGTCGCCCCTGCAGTACCATCGGCGCTGCGAGTCTTAGCTTCCGGGTTCGGAATGTGTCCGGGCGTTTCCCTCGCGCTATGGCCGCCGAAACTCTGTCACCACATCACCCCGATGTGTTGGGGGTGTGGTTGGTCTCGGTGTCCCCCAAACCCGAGCACCGTGGTGGTGGGGTGGGGGTGTGTCGTTATGTTGTTGTGTGTTCGCCTGTCGGGAACCACATGGTGGACGCGAGTCATCAGGGCCACGCACACGGCCTTTACTTGAATGAGTTCAAATCGTGTGTGTGTAGTGATAGTCAAGTTATCGGCTTATTAGTACCGGTCAGCTGCACGGGTCGTTAGTCCCCGCTTCCACATCCGGCCTATCAACCCAGTCGTCTACTGGGAGCCTCTCCCCCGAAGGGATGGAAATCTCATCTCGAGGCCGGCTTCCCGCTTAGATGCTTTCAGCGGTTATCCATCCCGAACGTAGCTAACCAGCGGTGCTCCTGGCGGAACAACTGGCACACCAGAGGTTCGTCCAACCCGGTCCTCTCGTACTAGGGTCAGATCCTCTCAAATTTCCTGCGCGCGCAGAGGATAGGGACCGAACTGTCTCACGACGTTCTAAACCCAGCTCGCGTACCGCTTTAATGGGCGAACAGCCCAACCCTTGGGACCTACTCCAGCCCCAGGATGCGACGAGCCGACATCGAGGTGCCAAACCATGCCGTCGATATGGACTCTTGGGCAAGATCAGCCTGTTATCCCCGAGGTACCTTTTATCCGTTGAGCGACAGCGCTTCCACAAGCCACTGCCGGATCACTAGTCCCGACTTTCGTCCCTGCTCGACCTGTCAGTCTCACAGTCAAGCTCCCTTGTGCACTTACACTCGCCACCTGATTGCCAACCAGGTTGAGGGAACCTTTGGGCGCCTCCGTTACTCTTTGGGAGGCAACCGCCCCAGTTAAACTACCCACCAGGCACTGTCCCTGAACCGGATCACGGTTCGAAGTTAGATATCCAGAGTGACCAGAGTGGTATTTCAACAATGACTCCACGAACACTGGCGTGCCCGCTTCAAAGTCTCCCACCTATCCTACACAAGCCACACCGAACACCAATACCAAGCTGTAGTAAAGGTCACGGGGTCTTTCCGTCCTTCTGCGCGTAACGAGCATCTTTACTCGTAATGCAATTTCGCCGAGTTCGCGGTTGAGACAGCTGGGAAGTCGTTACGCCATTCGTGCAGGTCGGAACTTACCCGACAAGGAATTTCGCTACCTTAGGATGGTTATAGTTACCACCGCCGTTTACTGGGGCTTAAATTCTCAGCTTCGCCTTGCGGCTAACCGGTCCTCTTAACCTTCCAGCACCGGGCAGGCGTCAGTCCGTATACATCGTCTTGCGACTTGGCACGGACCTGTGTTTTTAGTAAACAGTCGCTTCCCACTGGTCTCTGCGGCCCTGCAGCGCTTCCTGGAGCAAGTCCATTCACGCCTTAGGCCCCCCTTCTCCCGAAGTTACGGGGGCATTTTGCCGAGTTCCTTAACCACGATTCTCTCGATCTCCTTGGTATTCTCTACCTGACCACCTGAGTCGGTTTGGGGTACGGGCGGCTGGAACCTCGCGTCGATGCTTTTCTCGGCAGCATAGGATCACCCACTTTTCATCCGCATCGCGTCTCAGCCTGTATGAGTCGCGGATTTGCCTACGACTCGGCCTACACGCTTGCCCCGGGTCAACCATCGCCCGGGTTGGGCTACCTTCCTGCGTCACACCTGTTAATACGCTCACCGCACCAGACCGGTTCCCACGCTCCCCACCACGATGCACCCCGAAGGGCGCGGTGTGATGGTTCGGATGGTTAGCATTACTGGATTGGCGTGGGCGGTTCTTCGCCGGTACGGGAATATCAACCCGTTGTCCATCGACTACGCCTGTCGGCCTCGCCTTAGGTCCCGACTTACCCAGGGCAGATTAGCTTGACCCTGGAACCCTTGGTCTTCCGGAGGACGGGTTTCTCACCCGTCTTTCGCTACTCATGCCTGCATTCTCACTCGTGTGCCGTCCACGGCTGGTTTCCACCGCCGCTTCACCCGGCACACGACGCTCTCCTACCCATCCACACGACTGGACCACGAAGGCCTATCGAATATGCGAATGCCACGACTTCGGTGGCGTGCTTGAGCCCCGTTACATTGTCGGCGCGGAATCACTTGACCAGTGAGCTATTACGCACTCTTTCAAGGGTGGCTGCTTCTAAGCCAACCTCCTGGTTGTCTGTGCAACTCCACATCCTTTCCCACTTAGCACGCGCTTAGGGACCTTAGTCGGTGGTCTGGGTTGTTTCCCTCTCGACGATGAAGCTTATCCCCCACCGTCTCACTGCTGCGCTCTCACTTACCGGCATTCGGAGTTTGGCTGACGTCAGTAACCTGTTGGGGCCCATCGGCCATCCAGTAGCTCTACCTCCGGCAAGAAACACGCAACGCTGCACCTAAATGCATTTCGGAGAGAACCAGCTATCACGAAGTTTGATTGGCCTTTCACCCCTATCCACAGCTCATCCCCTCCATTTTCAACTGAAGTGGGTTCGGTCCTCCACGACGTCTTACCGTCGCTTCAACCTGGCCATGGATAGATCACTTCGCTTCGGGTCTAGGACCTGCGACTCAAAACGCCCTATTCAGACTCGCTTTCGCTACGGCTACCCCACACGGGTTAACCTCGCCACAGATCACTAACTCGCAGGCTCATTCTTCAAAAGGCACGCTGTCACCCCAACAAGGAGGCTCCAACGGTTTGTAAGCAAACGGTTTCAGGTACTATTTCACTCCCCTCCCGGGGTACTTTTCACCTTTCCCTCACGGTACTTGTCCGCTATCGGTCATCTGGGAGTATTTAGGCTTACCAGGTGGTCCTGGCAGATTCACACGGGATTTCTCGGGCCCCGTGCTACTTGGGATCCCTCTCCGGGCTGCGTGAAGTTTCGGCTACGGGACTCACACCCACTCCGGTCCGGCTTTCAATCCGGTTCGCCTACCACACGCACGTCACCGTGGCTGTTCGGCAGAACAGCCCGAAAGGTCCCACAACCCCGACCATGCAACCCCTGCCGGGTATCACACATGACCGGTTTGGCCTCTTCCGCTTTCGCTCGCCACTACTCACGGAATCACGGTTGTTTTCTCTTCCTGTGGGTACTGAGATGTTTCACTTCCCCACGTTCCCTCTACCCGCCCTATATATTCAGGCGGGAGTCACCAGGTCACCACGAAGGGCCTGGCGGGGTTTCCCCATTCGGAAATCCTCGGATCAAAGCTCGTTTATCAACTCCCCGAGGCTTATCGCAGATTACGACGTCCTTCTTCGGCTCCAGATGCCAAGGCATCCACCGTTTGCTCTTAAAAACTTGAAATCACATGAGTTTCAGAAACCACCACCCCGAAGGGCAGCGGTGACCAATGATCGTCAGAGCACCACCCGAAGGCGATGCCCAGAACAATCTTGTGAAACACACACCACCACCCCGAAAGACGATGATGCGAGTTTCTAAGATGCTCGCGTCCACTATGTAGTTCTCAACAGACGACCAGAACCCCCGACCCACCAGCACACAGCCGGCATCGCGAAGGCCTGAAGAAGTCCAGCCCCACACCCCCACAGGGGTGCGACGCCCGGTCCCTCAGGACCCAACAGCGTGCAACGTACCAACCTCCACGACCCGACCCGTTCCAACCCCCCGAAGAAGGCGTACTAGAACCAGACCACATCAGCCGGCACCTACGTTCAATGTTCCACCCATGAGCACCCAGCGAGAACGTTCGTCTCGATCTGAGCCTCCTGGAACCAGCAAGCTGGCCCAGTGCTCCTTAGAAAGGAGGTGATCCAGCCGCACCTTCCGGTACGGCTACCTTGTTACGACTTAGTCCTAATCACCGATCCCACCTTCGACGGCTCCCTCCAAAAGGTTGGGCCACCGGCTTCGGGTGTTACCGACTTTCATGACTTGACGGGCGGTGTGTACAAGGCCCGGGAACGTATTCACCGCAGCGTTGCTGATCTGCGATTACTAGCGACTCCGACTTCATGAGGTCGAGTTGCAGACCTCAATCCGAACTGAGACCGGCTTTTTGGGATTCGCTCCGCCTTACGGCATCGCAGCCCTTTGTACCGGCCATTGTAGCATGCGTGAAGCCCAAGACATAAGGGGCATGATGATTTGACGTCATCCCCACCTTCCTCCGAGTTGACCCCGGCAGTCTCACATGAGTCCCCACCATTACGTGCTGGCAACATGCGACGAGGGTTGCGCTCGTTGCGGGACTTAACCCAACATCTCACGACACGAGCTGACGACAACCATGCACCACCTGCACACCAGTGTCCAAAGAGTCCCCTGTTTCCAGGGTGTTCTGGTGCATGTCAAGCCTTGGTAAGGTTCTTCGCGTTGCATCGAATTAATCCGCATGCTCCGCCGCTTGTGCGGGCCCCCGTCAATTCCTTTGAGTTTTAGCCTTGCGGCCGTACTCCCCAGGCGGGGCGCTTAATGCGTTAGCTACGACACGGAAACCGTGGAAAGGTCCCCACATCTAGCGCCCAACGTTTACGGCGTGGACTACCAGGGTATCTAATCCTGTTCGCTCCCCACGCTTTCGCTCCTCAGCGTCAGTAAGTGCCCAGAGACCTGCCTTCGCCATCGGTGTTCCTCCTGATATCTGCGCATTCCACCGCTACACCAGGAATTCCAGTCTCCCCTACACCACTCAAGTCTGCCCGTACCCACTGCAGACCAGAGGTTGAGCCTCTGGCTTTCACAGCAGACGCGACAAACCGCCTACGAGCTCTTTACGCCCAATAATTCCGGACAACGCTCGGACCCTACGTATTACCGCGGCTGCTGGCACGTAGTTAGCCGGTCCTTTTTCTCCCAGTACCGTCACCCGAAGGCTTCTTCCTGGACAAAAGAGGTTTACAACCCGAAGGCCGTCATCCCCCACGCGGCGTTGCTGCATCAGGCTTCCGCCCATTGTGCAATATTCCCCACTGCTGCCTCCCGTAGGAGTCTGGGCCGTGTCTCAGTCCCAGTGTGGCCGGTCACCCTCTCAGGCCGGCTACCCGTCGACGCCTTGGTGAGCCATTACCTCACCAACAAGCTGATAGGCCGCGAGTCCATCCCAGACCGAAAAACTTTCCACCCCCCACCATGCGATGAGAAGTCATATCCGGTATTAGCTCCGATTTCTCGGGGTTATCCCAGAGTCCAGGGCAGGTTACTCACGTGTTACTCACCCGTTCGCCACTAATCCACCCAGCAAGCTGGGCTTCATCGTTCGACTTGCATGTGTTAAGCACGCCGCCAGCGTTCGTCCTGAGCCAGGATCAAACTCTCCAAAAAAAATGGTTCCAACCAACCCGAAGGCCGGTCAGGAGTTCAAATCACTGACAGAGAAACAACTGACTAAAAAATCAAATTGTCCATCAATCAAAGGAATCCCACCCACCCCGAAGGGCAGGCCAGGGTTCAAAAAATTGGCATTGAACATAGTGCACGCTGTTGAGTTCTCAAGAAACGGACGCACACGCTTCGACACCCTTTCAGATGTCTCAACTCGAGGCATTCGCTTGCCATCGAGCCGGCGCCTGGAATCCAGTCACCGACCGCTCGATGCTTCGAGCCCGATCAGGTTCGATCAGACTCGGGATCGTTTCCGCTTGAGGCCGGGAGCGCTTCTCGCTCTCTCGCACCTTTGGGGCAACGAATGAATACTTTACGTCGATCCCCGCAGTGGCGCAACTCGGCGCCGCATCCCGGGCGTGTCGCGACCGCGACCGCCGTCGATCAGCCCACGAACAGGCCGGCGAGGGTCTTCTTCCCACGGCGCAGGACGGACGTGCCACCCGGCAGCGAGCCGGTCACGACGGCCGAGTCATCCTCGACCCGCTCGCCATCGAGGCTGACGCCACCCTGCGCGATCGCGCGCCGGCCCTCGCCGAGGCTCGCGACGAGTCCGGTCGCGAGCAGCGCCTCGACCACCGTGGTGCCGGTCGCCACCGACGCGTTCGGGAGTTCCTCGAGCGCGCTGCGCAGGACCCCCTCGTCGAGGACCGCGAGGTCGCCCTTGCCGAACAACGCCTCGGATGCGGCGAGGACCGCGGCCGTGGCATCCTCGCCGTGGACCAGGGTGCTCACCTCGATCGCGAGTCGGCGCTGGGCCGCCCGTCGGAAGGGCTCGGCCTCGACCTGCGCGGCGAGCTCCTCGATCTCCGCCCTGGTGAGGAACGTGAACACCTTCAGCCGCTCGACCACGTCGGCGTCGTCCGTGTTGAGCCAGAACTGGTAGAAGCGGTACGGCGTGCACATCTCGGCGTCGAGCCAGATCGCATTGCCCTCGCTCTTGCCGAACTTGGTGCCGTCGGAGTTCGTGATGAGGGGCGTGCCGATGGCGTGCACGCTGCGGCCCTCGACCCGATGGATCAGGTCGGTCCCGCTCGTGAGATTGCCCCACTGGTCGCTGCCGCCGGTCTGCAGCACGCAGCCGTACTGGCGGAAGAGCTCGAGGTAGTCGAAGCCCTGCAGGATCTGGTAGCTGAACTCGGTGTAGCTGATGCCCGCATCGGAATTCAGGCGCGACGCGACCGCGTCCTTCTTGAGCATGGTGCCGACGCGGTAGTGCTTGCCGATGTCCCGGAGGAAGTCGATGGCCGACAGGTCGGCCGTCCAGTCGAGGTTGTTCACGAGGCGGACGGCGCTGTCCCCCTCCGCCGAGAGGAAACGCGAGACCTGGGACTGGAGGCGGCCGACCCACTCGGCGACCGTCTCCTTGGTGTTGAGCGTTCGCTCGGCGGTCGGCCGCGGGTCGCCGATGAGCCCGGTGGACCCGCCGACCAGGCCGAGCGGGCGGTGGCCGGCGAGCTGGAGCCGCCGCATCGTGAGCAGCTGCACGAGATTGCCCAGGTGCAGGCTCGGGGCCGTCGGGTCGAATCCGCAGTAGAAGGTGATCGGATCTCCGGCGAGGAGTGCCTGCAGTTCCTCCTCGTTCGTCGAGACGTGGACGAGCCCGCGCCAGCGCAGCTCCTCCCAGACGTCGGCGAATGCGGGGTCGTTCTGCTGCGAGGCGAGGATCACCGGGTCTGACACGCCTGCAAGGGTATCAGCGCGGACAGCCGACCCGACTTTCACCCTCAGCATTGATCAGCAATACATAAAGCTATAGCATTGACTCATCGAGATCTCACTCCAGGCATTGATGCCGGGCGGGACATGGGGGCACGAGCACGGAGGGGCGGGACATGTACGTCATCACCGCGGACCAGGTGGACAGCCGACGCGGACGCGACCTCGCCGCCGCGCTCATCGAGCGGATCGACGCCGCGCACGGGGCATCCCTGCTCCTGCCGCCCGACCAGACGGCGGGCGACGAGGTCCAGGTGCTCGTCGCGTCCGCCGGGACCGCGCTCGACGTCGTGCTCGAGGCGACGCGCGACGGCAACTGGAGCGTCGGCCTCGGCGTCGGAGGCATCCGCGCGCCCCTGCCCGACGCGGTGCGCAAGGCGACCGGGCCGGCCTTCATCGCCGCGCGCGAGGCCGTCGAGGCGGCCAAGCGCGCCGAGGGCCGGATCGCCGTGCGCACCGGAGCGCCGGATCCCGACGCGCGCACTGCCGCCGAACACGTCGACGCCCTCCTGCGCCTCCTCGTGCTGCTCCGGGCGCGGCGGAGCGACGCCGGCTGGGAGGTCGCGGACCAGGTCGCCGCAGGACGCCCGCAGAAGGACGTCGCAGCCGACCTCGGCGTCAGCGCGGCTGCCGTCAGCGCCCGGCTGAAGTCGGCGGCCTGGCGTGCCGACGAGGCCGCGCGGCCGGCACTCGCGCACCTCCTCGACGAACTCGACCGCCGGTCCGACGGCGACGAGGACTGAGCCCGCGAGGCTCCCGCGCTCGTCCGACCCCGTCGCTACACTGCACGGAGGAGCCGGCCCCGCGGCCCCTTCGTGGGAGGAACGGCAGTGGACATCACCGGCTCCGAGGCCCTGATCGGCTGGTTCGTGCTCACGCCGTGCATCGCGATCGCCGCGGTGTTCTCGGTGCTCGCGTTCTTCCTGCGGCCGGCGGTGTTCCTCTGGCTCGCGATCATCGGCCTCGCACTCGCGCTCCTCGCGTCCTCGCTCCTCTACGAGGTGGACCCGAGCGGATACGGGCCCGTCGTCGCGGTGCTCGCGATCGTCACCGCGGCGTTCGGCGGCGGGCCGGCGGCATCCTGGACCCTCGGCGCCGCGATGGGCGGCACCGCGACCCCCGGCCAGCACGGCGGGATCATCGTCACCGACCGGTGGCGACCCGGCACCGAGCGACCCGTCACCGAGGCGCGCCGCGAGGTGCTGCGCGGCGGGCAGACCATCGGCCTCCTCGAGCGGATCGCGACCGCCGGCGTCATCCTCGCGGGGTTCCCCGAGGGGCTCGCGATCGTCATCGCCGTCAAGGGCGTCGGCCGCTTCACCGAACTCGAGAGCGCCGAGACGCGCGAACGGTTCATCATCGGCACGCTCGCGAGCCTGATCTGGGCGTGCAGCGCGGCCCTCGTCGGCTGGCTCGCGATCCGCTGACCCGCTCGCGATCCGCTGACCCGGCTCAGTCCTCGGAGCGCGCGTGCCGCCGGTACGCGGAGACCCCGGGATCGCCGGGGACGACGAACCGCCACGGGAACGCTCCCCCGCCGCCGGGTCCGCTCACGCCCGTGCGGGGACCCGCCGCACCGACCGGCGCGGGCTGCGCCACTCGCAGCGAGAACGGCGCTGCGAGCAGGTCGGCCCCGGTCGCCGCGAGCGGCACGCCGAGCGCGGTCGACATCCGCGCCGGCCCTCGGGCCAGGTCGCGATCGGATGCCCCCGGCCGGCGCATCCTCGCGAGCTCGAGTCCCTCGACCACCGTGCCGCCGCGCAGCAGCACCGCCGACGCGGCGCCCGGCACTCCGGTCACCACGTTCAGGCAGACGTGCATGCCGTAGGTGAAATACGCGTACAGGTGCCCGCCCTCGCCGAACATCGGCGCGTTGCGGACGGTCCGACCGCGGAACGCATGCGATCCCGGATCCTCGCCGACGCCCCGATACGCCTCGACCTCGGCGAGCCGGACCGACACGCGCCCCTCCGCCGTCTCGTGCGACAGCACGGCGCCGAGGAGGAGCGGTGCGACGTCGACTGCGTCCCGTGCGAACCAGTCCCGCGTCGGCACGACGTGGGCGGAGGTCATCGACGTGCTCAGCGGTCGCCGGCCGGCAGCCCGCCCACGAGGTGGCGCACGCGGTCCGCGAGCGCGGCGAACTGATCGGCGACCCGCACGGGCGACGTGCCGCCGATGCCGTCCCGGCTGGCGACCGATCCCTCGACCGTCAGCACCTCGCGCACCGAGGGCTCGAGCCTCGGGTCGATCGCCGCGAGCGCCGCATCGTCGACCTGATCGAGCTCGAGCCCGTTCACCTCGGCGTACCGGACGAGCGCGCCCGTGATCTCGTGGGCGTCGCGGAAGGGCACGTGCCGCTTCACGAGCCACTCCGCGACGTCGGTCGCGAGCGAGTACCCGGCGGGCGCGAGCGCCGCCATGCGCTCGGTGTGGAACGTGAGCGTCGCGATCATGCCCGAGAACGCGGGGAGCAGGACCTCGAGCGTCTCGACCGAGTCGAAGACGGGCTCCTTGTCCTCCTGGAGGTCGCGGTTGTACGCGAGCGGCAGGCCCTTCAGCGTCGTGAGCAGGCCCGAGAGGTTGCCGACGAGGCGCCCGGACTTGCCGCGCGCGAGCTCCGCGATGTCGGGGTTCTTCTTCTGCGGCATGATCGACGATCCGGTCGAGTAGCCGTCGTGCAGGGTCACGAACCCGAACTCGCGCGTGTTCCAGAGGATGACGTCCTCGGCGAGCCGCGACAGGTCGATCCCGATCATCGCGGCCACGAACGCGAACTCCGCGACGACGTCGCGGCTCGCGGTGCCGTCGAGCGAGTTCTGGGCGGGCGCGGCGAAGCCGAGGTCGGCTGCGACCGAGGTTGCGTCGAGGCCGAGCGTCGAGCCGGCGAGCGCACCGCCGCCGTAGGGCGAGACATCCGCTCGCTTCGTCCAGTCGACGAGCCGCTCGAGGTCGCGGCTCAGCGCCCAGCCGTAGGCCAGCAGGTGATGCGCGAGGAGCACGGGCTGGGCGTGCTGCAGGTGGGTGCGACCCGGCATGATCGCCGCGGGGTGCGCCTGCGCCTGCGCGACCAGGGCGTCGACGAGGTGCACGAGCTGCCGCCCGATCACCGCGGCGTGGTCCTTCAGGTACAGGCGCACGAGCGTCGCGATCTGGTCGTTGCGGCTCCGGCCCGCCCGGAGCTTGCCGCCGAGCTCGGGGCCGACCTCCGCGATCAGCGCCGTCTCGAGTGCACCGTGCACGTCCTCGTCGGACTCCGCCGCGACGAGCTCGCCCGACTCGATCCGCGCCTCGAGCGCATCGAGGCCCGCGAGCATCCCGCTGAGCTCGTCGTCGGCGAGGTAGCCGGCCGCGGCGAGCGCGCGGGCGTGCGCGCGCGAGCCCGCGAGGTCGTACCGCGCGAGCTGCCAGTCGAAGTGCGTCGACTTCGACAGGCGTGCGAGCTCGGGCGAGGGTCCGCTCGCGAAGCGCGCGCCCCAGAGCGCGCCCTCGTTGGTGCCGTGGGCGTCGGTCATCAGGCGTCCTTCCGTTCGAGCAGCCAGGCCAGCAGCGCCTTCTGGGCGTGGAGGCGGTTCTCGGCCTCGTCCCAGATGACGGACTGCGGGCCGTCGATCACCTCCGCGGCCACCTCCACGCCGCGGTAGGCGGGCAGGCAGTGCAGGAAGATCGCATCGGATGCCGCGTGCGACATGAGCGCCGCGTCGACGATGAATCCGGCGTAGCGTGCGAGACGCTCGGCCTTCTCGTCCTCCTGCCCCATCGACACGAAGGTGTCGGTGACGACGACGTCGGCCCCCGCGACCGCGGCGACCGGGTCGTCCGTCACGGTCACCGAACCGCCGGTCCCGGCCGCGATCCGCTCGGCGTCCGCCACGACGTCGGCGCGCGGCGCCGAGGCCGCGGGTGCGCCGATCCGCACGTGCATGCCCGCGGTGGCGCCCGCGAGCAGGTAGGAGTGGCCCATGTTGCTCGCGCCGTCGCCGATGAAGGCGACCGAGCGTCCGGCGAGGTCGCCCTTGTGCTCGCGGATCGTCTGGAGGTCGGCGAGCAGCTGGCAGGGGTGGAAGTCGTCGGAGAGCGCGTTGACGACCGGAACGGTCGTCCCCTCGGCCATCTCCTCGAGCCCGGACTGGGCGTAGGTCCGCCAGACGATCGCCGCGACCATCCGCTCGAGCACGCGCGCGGTGTCGGCGATCGACTCCTTGCCGCCGAGCTGGCTCTCGTTCGACGAGATCACGAGCGGCACGCCGCCGAGGTCGGCGATGCCGACCGCGAACGAGACCCGCGTGCGGGTCGACGTCTTGTCGAACACGACCGCGACGGTCTGCGGGCCGTCGAGCGGCCGCGCCGCGAAGCGGTCGGTCTTCAGCCGGGCGGCGAGGTCCAGCACCTCGGCCTGCTCGGCCGGGCTCAGGTCGTCGTCACGGAGGAAATGACGGGTCATGGTGCTCCTTCGTCGGTGCGCCGCTCAGGCGGCGGCTGCGTCCAGCGCCGCGGCGAACCGGACGGCGAATTCGTCGATCTCGGCGTCGCCGATGATGAGGGGCGGCGCGAGCCGGATGCTCCGGTCGTTCGCCGCGTTCACGATGAGGCCGGCGTCGAGCGCAGCGTGCGACACGCGCTCCGCGACCGGGTCGGCGAGCGCGACGCCGAGCAGGAGGCCCCGCCCGCGGACGCCCGTGACGAGCGGCGACCCGAGCCCGAGGATGCGCTCGCGCAACTGGATGCCCCGCCGGGCGGCGTTCTCCACGAGTCCGGCACGCTCGATCTCCCCGAGGACCGCGTTCGCGGTCGCGGTCGCGAGCGGGTTGCCGCCGAACGTCGACCCGTGCATGCCCTTCTGGAACAGCTCGGACGCGTGCCCGAAGGTCACGAGCCCGCCGATCGGGAAGCCGCCGCCGATGCCCTTCGCGACCGTGATCGCATCCGGCTCGATGCCCGCGTGCTGGAAGCCGAACCACTCGCCGGTCCGGCCCGCGCCGGTCTGGATCTCGTCCACGATGAGCAGCGCCCCGTGCCGATGGGTCAGGTCGCGCGCGGCGCGGAGGAATCCGTCCGGCAGTTCGACGACACCGGCCTCGCCCTGGATCGGCTCGAGGACGAGGGCGGCGACGGACTCGTCGACCGCGGCCTCGAGTGCCTCGAGCGTGGCCGGGATGTGGTGGACGCCGCCGGGCATCGGCTCGAACGGCTGGCGCATGTGCGGCTTGCCGGTGAGCGCCATCGACCCCATCGTCCGACCGTGGAACGCGTCGACCAGTGCGAGGATCCGCGTCCGCGCACCACCCGAGTGGTTGAGCCGGGCGAGCTTGAAGGCCGCCTCGTTCGCCTCGGCACCCGAGTTGCCGAACCAGGTGCGGCCGTGCTCGCCCGCACCGGCGAGGCGCACGAGCCGCTCGGCGAGTTCGAGCACCGGTTCGGTCGTGAAGTAGTTCGACACGTGCGCGAGCTTCGCGGCCTGCCTCGAGACCGCGTCGACGAACACCGGGTGCGCGTGGCCGAGCGAGTTGACCGCGACGCCCGCGAGGAAGTCGAGGTACTCGCGCCCGTCGACGTCCCACACCCACGCGCCGCGACCGTGATCGAGCTCGCGCAGCGGCATCCCGATCGACTTCATGATCCGCCGGCCGAACCGGTCCTGCCAGTCGGTCATGCCGACACCTCCTCGGGCTCGCCTGCACCCGCGCTCGCGAGCACCACCTCGGTCCCGATGCCCTGCTGGGTGAACACCTCGAGCAGGATCGAATGCGGGACACGGCCGTCGATGATGGCCGCCTTCGCGACGCCGCCCTCGACTGCCTCGAGGCACGCGGTCATCTTCGGGATCATGCCGGACTCGAGGCCCGGCAGGAGTGCGCGCAGCTCGGTCGAGTCGATGCCCGACACGAGCGAGTCGCGGTTCGGCCAGTCGCGGTAGAGGCCTGCGACATCGGTCAGGATGACGAGCTTCGCGGCGCCGAGGGCGACCGCGAGCGCCGCTGCGGCGCTGTCCGCGTTCACGTTCAGCGGCTGGCCGGGCTGGTCGACGTCGGGCGCGATCGACGACACCACCGGGATGATGCCCGCGTCCAGGTGCGCCTGCACGGCCGCCGGATCGACCGCGATGACGTCGCCGACCAGGCCGAGGTCGATCTCCTCGCCGTCGACGACCGCGCCGCGGCGGCGCCCCGTGAACAGGCCGGCGTCCTCGCCGCTCAGGCCGCTCGCGAGCGGGCCGTGCTCGTTGATCAGGCTCACCAGCTCGCGGTTGACCTGACCGGTGAGGACCATCCGCACGACGTCCATCGCCTCGGGCGTGGTCACCCGGTACCCGCCGCGGAACTCGCTCGCGATGCCGAGCCGCTCGAGCATCGACGAGATCTGGGGGCCGCCGCCGTGCACGACGACGGGCTTGATGCCCGCGTAGCGGAGGTAGACCACGTCCTCGGCGAACGCGCGCTGGAGCTCGGGGCTCACCATCGCATTGCCGCCGAACTTGACGACGATGGTCTCGCCGTGGAACCGCTTCAGCCACGGCAGCGACTCGATGAGCGTCGCCGCCTTCTCGGCTGCGCCTGCGCGGGCGGCGGTGGGGTGGAGGTCGGTCTCGTCGGTCATCTCAGCTCGCGTACGCACTGTTCTCGTGCACGTAGTCGTGGGTCAGGTCGTTCGTGCGGATCGTCGCGGTCGCCTCGCCGGCGTGCAGCTCGATCAGCACGTGCGTGGCGCGCGGGGTGAGGTCGACGTCGTCGCGCGGGCGGTCGGGGCCGCCCGCGTGGCAGACCCGCACGCCGTTCATGCTCACGTCGACGAGGTACGGATCGAACGGGGCATCCGTCGTGCCGATCGCGGCGAGGACCCGGCCCCAGTTCGGGTCGTTGCCGAACACGGCCGCCTTGAACAGGTTGTTCCGCGCGACCGCGCGGCCGACCTCGACGGCGTCGTCCTCGGTCTCCGCGCCGCGGACCTCGATCGCGATGTCGTGGCTCGCGCCCTCGGCGTCGGCCTGGAGCTGCAGCGCGAGCTCGCCGCACGCCTCGGTCAGGGCGTCGGTGAAGGATGCCTCGTCCGGCACGAGCCCGGACGCGCCGCTCGCGAGCAGGCTGACCTGGTCGTTCGTCGACATGCAGCCGTCCGAGTCCAGCCGGTCGAACGTGACGCGCGTCGCGGCGCGGAGCGCCCGGTCGAGCACGTCGGCGGGCAGGTCGGCATCGGTCGTGAGCACGACCAGCATGGTCGCCAGGCCCGGCGCGAGCATCCCCGCACCCTTCGCCATGCCGCCGATCGACCACCCCTCCCGCGCGACGACCACGGTCTTCGGGTGCGTGTCGGTCGTCATGATCGCGCGCGCCGCATCCTCTCCGCCGACCGCGGTGAGCCGGTTCACGGCCGACAGCACGCCCTCCTCGAGCACCTCGCCGTCGAGCTGCTCGCCGATCAGGCCGGTCGAGCACACGAACACGTCGCCGGCGGCGACCTCGAGCGCTGCGGCCGCAGCCTCGGCCGTGCGGTGCGTGACCTGGAAGCCCTGCTGCCCGGTGAAGCAGTTCGCGCCGCCCGAGTTGAGCACGATCGCGGAGACGACGCCGTCGGAGGCGACCTGCTGGGACCACAGGATCGGGTTCGCCTTCGCCCGGTTCGACGTGAACACGGCCGCCGCGGCCTGCGACGGACCCCGGTTCACGACGACCGCGAGGTCGAGCGCACCGGTGCGCTTGATGCCGGCGGCGATGCCCGCCGCCTCGAAACCCGCAGGCGCGGTGACGGTCACGGGGCGACTCCGTTCACGGGAAGGCCGGTCGACTCGGTCAGGCCGAGCGCGATGTTGGCGGACTGGATGGAGGCACCGGCGGTGCCCTTCACGAGGTTGTCGACGGCCGTCACGACGACGACGCGACCCGCGGCCTCGTCGACCGCGAGGCCCATGAGGGCCGTGTTCGCGCCCACGACGTCGGCCGTGCGCGGGAACTGGCCTTCGGGCAGGAACTGCACGAACCGCTCCCCCGCGTACGCGTCCTCCCACGCGGCGCGGACGGTCGCGGCATCCGTGCCCGGCACGATGCGCGCCGTCGACGTCGCGAGGATGCCGCGCGACATCGGCACGAGGAGCGGCGTGAACGAGATCGTCGGCGAAGCCGCGCCCGCCCACCGCAGCGCCTGCTGGATCTCCGGGATGTGCCGGTGCACGCCGCCGACCGAGTACGCACTCGACGAGCCGAGGATCTCGGAGGCCAGCAGGTGCGCCTTCAGGCTCTTGCCGGCACCCGACGGGCCGACCGCGAGGACGCTCACGAGGTCGGACGGCTCGATGACGCCGGCGCGGATGCCCGGCGCGAGCGAGAGCGCGACGGTCGACGCGTTGCACCCGGGCGCCGCGATCCGGCGAGTCCGGGCGAGCCGGTCGCGCTGCGTGCCGCTCAGGCGCGGCAGCTCCGGCACGCCGTAGGTCCACGCCGCGTGGTGCTCGCCGCCGTAGAACGCCGCCCAGTCGCCGGCCGACTCGAGTCGGTGATCGGCGCCGCAGTCGATGACGAGAGTGTCGTCGGGCAGCTCGGCCGCGATCGCGCCCGACGCCCCGTGCGGCAGTGCGAGGAAGACGATGTCGTGCCCCGCGAGCGTCTCGGCCGACGTCTCCTTCAGGGTCAGGTGCGTGTAGGTGCGGAGGTGCGGCTGGACGGAGATGAGCGGCTGGCCGGCGTTCGCGTGCGCGGTGACCGTGCGCACCTCGAACTCGGGGTGATCGGCGATCAGTCGAAGGAGCTCTCCCCGGCATAGCCGGACGCGCCGGAGACGGCGACGGAGTAGGTCATGGAACCACCTTATGGTCTGTGCGGAAGGGGATCGAAGCCGGCGACCCCCGCACAGGACGGCGGTTCACGCCGTCGCGGAAGTCGCCTCGATTCGGCGCACGCCACGGCGTCGACGCGCGGGCACGAGCCGCGACGCGAAGAGCCGGATGGTGGACATGCTGCGACCCTAGCGCCCGGATCGCGCGCAGCGCAAAACGCTCACCCCCGCGCCAGCACCCAGGCGCGGTCGACGAGCGATTCGAGGGCGCCGAGGTCGATCGTCGAGAGCCGCCCGACGTACAGGCATCCGGCGCCCGCCCGGACCTTGCCGAGCGAGCCGACG